>NZ_MUME01000269.1 GCF_002155915.1 Streptomyces thermovulgaris
GCCGACGATGTCGACTTGGCGCTATTGCCTTATGGGTTTGGTATGAATCGTCACTCTGTGTATCACGGCAGGTCACGCCGGGCAATGAAGCCCGAGCGGAACCTGTCGCGTGGTCCTGTCGTTGATGTTTTTTCGCCGTCCGTCACGGTTTTTGACGACCGGTCGGGTGTGACCGCTTCGATGGTCTCACGCCGGCGGGCCGCGGTCCCGTCGTCCATCCGGTGCAGGCGGGGCGCACGGGGGAGGGAGGGCCGAGGTCCCGCCGCCCGGCCGGTGCGGGTGGGGTCGCACGGCAACGGCCGCCGTGCTGCCTTGCGCCCTGTGTGTGATCACTCCAAAAGCACAGGGGGCGCCTCTAGACTGTCCGCGGCGTACTCCTGGGCGGCGAGGGGAGGTTGACGGTGCGTAGGGCATGGGTCGTCGCGATCGCCGCCGTCGGCACCGTGTTCAGCTTCCTCGCCCTGCTCGTCGTGGGGGTGTACGTCGCCGCCGGGAACATCGCGGGCGGGACGGGCGGTGGAGCCGTGGGGCTCGCCAAGGGGGCGGTGCCGGCCGCGTACCGCGATCTCGTGCAGAAGTGGGGCAATCTCTGCTCCGCCATCAACCCCGCGCTGCTGGCCGCCCAGTTGTACCAGGAGAGCGGATTCAACCCCAGGGCCCAGAGCCCCGCCTCGGCGCAGGGGATCGCGCAGTTCATCCCGGGCACCTGGGCCACGCACGGCATCGACGGCGACGGCGACGGCAAGCGCGACGTCTGGGACCCGGACGACGCGATTCCCTCGGCCGCGGCCTACGACTGCAAGCTCGCCCGGTACGTCAAAAACGTGCCGGGGGACCCGACGCGCAACATGCTCGCGGCCTACAACGCGGGCCCGGACGCCGTCATCAGGTACCAGGGCGTGCCGCCGTACGAGGAGACCCGGAACTACGTCAGGCGCATCACGGCCCTGGCGAAGAGCTTCGCCGCGCCCGTCGGGCGGGTCGCCCCCGCCAAGCAGGCCGCCGGGGCCATCGCCTATGCGCAGAGCAAGCTCGGCACTCCTTATCTCTGGGGCGGGAACGGAACGCCCGAGCAGGGCGGGCGGTTCGACTGCTCGGGGCTGACCAAGGCGGCGTACGCGAGCGTGGGGATCACTCTGCCGCGGGTCGCCAACGACCAGTACAACGCCGGTCCCCATCCCAAGCGGAACGAGTTGCTGCCGGGCGATCTGGTGTTCTTCTCCGACGATCCGACCGATCCCCGGGCCATCCGGCACGTGGGCATCTACGTCGGCGGCGGATACATGATCAATGCACCGAGACCGGGGGCGGTGATCCGCTTCGATCCCATCGACACACCGGACTACTTCGGGGCCACCCGAGTCACCGCAGAGGGAGCAAAAGCTCTACCCACCTCCGCGTGAATCCAACCCCTGAGCTGCGGTGATGAATCTCTCTTCGATAACGTCTGCGTGATCATTCGGTGGAGTACGGAACGTATCCAACGGTGTGGTGCGTTGCTGTTGGCGTAGCGGATCTACAACCACGGGGGTGGGCAGGAGCGGCGCACACGGGATGCGCCGGGAACGACACGACGAAGGGGCCGCAGCGTCATGGCTGGACTCGCTGATTCCGGGTCGAACCCCGACGTCAACCTGCTCTACGACATCAACGGACTGGCCAAGGGCACACCGCGCTGGTTCGACCGTGTCATGGAGTACGTCGGTGAGTACGGGCTGCTGCTCGCCATGGTGCTGCTCGTGGTGGGGTGCTGGTGGTCCGTGCGGCGCCGGGGCGGTACGGAGGCGGCGGCGACCGTCGCCGCGCTGGTGTGGGCGCCGCTCGCGGCGGTCGTCGCGGTGCTGGTGAACGTGCCGATACGGGGGTTCGTGAAGCGGCCCCGGCCGTTCCTGGACCACCAGGGGCTGGAGGTCCTGGTCACCGGGAAGACCGACTACTCGTTCGTGAGCGATCATGCGACGGTCACCATGGCGATGGGGGTCGCGCTCTTCGTCGCCAACCGGCGGTTCGGTCTGGTGGGCATGGCGCTGGCGCTGTTCGAGGGGTTCTGCCGGGTGTACCTCGGCGTGCACTATCCGACGGACGTCGTGGGCGGGTTCGCGCTGGGCACGGCCGTCGCGCTGCTGCTGTCCCCGCCGGCCATGGCGCTGCTCACGCCGTTGCTGAGAGCGGTCGAGGCGTCGGCGTGGGGCGGGTGGCTGGTGTCCGCGCGGAGCTCCCGGGTGCGGCGGGACGAGACGGAGGCCGACCGCGACGATGCGCGGGAGCCGGCGTCGGCGGAGGAACGGGACCTGGCGGCGTAGGCCCGTGGTGGGCCAGGGCGGCACGGCCGGGCCGTGAGCGAGCCGTGGCCGGGATGCGCGGGGGCTGGTGCGTGCCGGTGGGGTGCCTGCCCGCGCCCGGGGTCGGTCCGCAGCCGGACGAGCCCGGCGGCCCTGTGCTGCCGCCTGCCGGGCCCCTGAGCCGGAACCCCGCCGAACCCGCCACCGGACCTGCCGCCGCCCCTCTCGGAACCCCCGATGGAATCTCCACGTGTTCTTCTCGTGAGCGTCCCGTGACCTCACCGCACTTTCGGCGGGGGTTCACCCCTCGTTCACTTACGGCCATGGGCGGCTTCACTTGTTCTGCCTAGTTTCGGCCTCACCCGGTGCTGATGCGCCTTCCGGCGCATCGGCGTCGCCCACACTTCGCACGCCGCCGATCAGGACGGCGGCTCCTGGAAGGAACTCACGTGAAGCTTCAGCGCAAGAACCGGCGGGCACTCGCTCTCGGCGCTCTCGCCGTCTCCGGCGCCCTGGCCCTCACGGCGTGCGGTTCTGACGACACCGGCGGCACCAACGGCGCCGGCGGCGACAGCACCACCGCCTCCACCAGCTCCATCAAGTGCGACGACGCCAAGGGGCAGCTGCTGGCGGACGGCTCCTCGGCGCAGAAGAACGCGATCGACGCCTGGGTGAAGCAGTTCAGCCAGGCCTGCGGCGTGCAGATCAACTACAAGGGCGGCGGCTCCGGCGCCGGTATCACGGCGTTCACCCAGGGACAGGTCGCCTTCGCCGGCACCGACTCCCCGCTGAAGCCCGAGGAGGTGGCCGCCTCCCAGAAGGTCTGCGCCGACGGCCGGGGCATCGACCTGCCGATGCTCGGCGGTCCGATCGCGGTCGGCTACAACCTTCCCGGGGTCGACAACCTGGTTCTGGACGCCCCGACCCTGGCCAAGATCTTCGACAGCAGGATCAAGAACTGGAACGACCCGGCGATCAGGAAGCTGAACCCCGACGCCGACCTGCCCGACCTCAAGATCCAGGCGTTCCACCGCTCGGACGAGTCCGGGACCACCGACAACTTCACCAAGTACCTGAAGGCCGCCGCGCCGGACGACTGGAAGTACTCCGGCGGCAAGGCCTGGCAGGCCAAGGGCGGTCAGGCCGCCCCGCAGTCCTCCGGTCTGGCCCAGCAGGTGAGGCAGACCGAGGGCGCCATCGGCTACTTCGAGCTGTCGTACGCCAAGGGCATGTCCACGGTCGCCATCGACACGGGTGCCTCCGCCCCGGTCAAGGCCACGGTCGAGAACGCCTCCCGGGCCATCGCGGACGCCAAGATCGTCGGCACCGGCAAGGACCTGTCGCTGGAGCTGAACTACAAGACCAAGGCCGAGAACGCCTACCCGATGGTCCTGGTCACCTACGAGGTCGTCTGCGACAAGGGCAACAAGAGCGACACCCTGCCGGCCACCAAGGCGTTCCTGCGCTACATCGCCAGCGAGGAGGGCCAGAGCCTGCTCGCCCAAAACGACTACGCCCCGATCCCCGACGAGATCATCGGCAAGGTCCGCACCACCATCGAGGGCCTGAGCTGACCCGTGCGGGCCCGGCCCTCCGCGCCAGGGGCCGGGCCCGCACCGTCCGGTGCACCGCCGCCAGGCGCCGTACGACGCGTACGGCCCCGCAGACCGGAGAACTCGATGGACACAGCCACACACCAGACCCAGGCGGGCACCCCCGTGCCCCCTCCACGGCCGAGTGCGGCCGGGCAGAAGCGCGCCGCCCGCGGCGCCACCCACCTCGGGGACCGGATCTTCCTCGGCCTCTCCCGCGGGTCCGGCGTCCTCCTGCTGCTGATCATGGCCGCGATCGCGGTCTTCCTCACCTACCGTGCGTCCCTGGCCATCGGCCGGGACCACGGCAACTTCCTGACCACCTTCGAGTGGAACACCAACCAGGACCCGCCGGTCTTCGGCATCGCCGTGCTGGCCTACGGCACGGTGGTCTCCTCGGTCATCGCCATGGTCCTCGCGGTTCCCGTCGCGGTCGCCATCGCGCTCTTCCTCACGCACTACGCACCGCGCCGGCTGAGCGGCCCCATCGCCTATGTGATCGACCTGCTCGCCGCCGTGCCGTCCATCGTGTACGGCCTGTGGGGCGCACTGATCCTCGTTCCCCACATGAACGGCCTGTTCGGCTGGCTCGACGACCACCTCGGCTGGACCGGGATCTTCTCCTGGGAGGGCGGCGCCCCCCGCTCGATGCTCACCGTCGGCATCCTGCTGGCGATCATGATCCTGCCGATCGTGACCAATGTCAGCCGCGAGGTCTTCCGCCAGGTCCCGCGCATGCACGAGGAGGCGGCCCTGGCCCTCGGCGCCACGCGCTGGGAGGTCATCCGCATGGCGGTGCTGCCCTTCGGCCGCTCCGGGGTGATCTCCGCCTCGATGCTCGGTCTGGGCCGTGCGCTCGGCGAGACGATGGCCGTGGCCACCGTGCTCTCGCCGACCTTCGACATCAAGGCCAGCCTGCTCGATCCGGGCGGCGGCACCTTCGCCCAGAACATCGCCGGCAAGTTCAGCGAGGCCACGGAGTTCGGCCGTGACGCGCTGATCGCCTCCGGGCTGGTCCTGTTCGTCATCACCCTGCTGGTCAATGGCGCGGCTCGCATGATCATCGCTCGCCGCAAGGAGTACTCGGGAGCCGCCGCATGAGTCACGCAGCCATCGCCGGCACCAGGACCGAGCGGGACCGGAGCAGCCTGCACGGGGCCCGACTGCCCCGGTGGTCCCCGTACGCCATCGCCCTCGGGGCGGCGGCCCTGGCGGTTCTCGTCGGCACGCTCGCCGGTCTTCACAGCCGCATCCAGTGGGGGCTGATCGCGGCGGCCCTCTTCGTCCTCGGCCTGTACGGCGCCTCCGCGCGCGTCGAGGGCCTGCGCCGGGCCAAGGACCGGCTCGCCACCAGCCTCGTCTGGGCCGCCTTCCTGCTCGCCGTGGTGCCGCTGGTCTCCCTGATCTGGACGACCCTCACGTGCGGTGTGAAGGTCCTGGACGTCCACTTCCTGACCCACTCCATGGGCGTGGTCGCCGACACCGAGCCGGGCGGCGGCATCTACCACGCCATCGTCGGCAGCCTCCAGCAGGTCGGCCTGGCCACCCTGATCGGTGCGCCGATCGGCGTGCTCACCGCGATCTACCTGGTGGAGTACGGGCGCGGCAGGCTGGCCCGGGCCGTCACCTTCTTCGTCGACGTGATGACCGGCATCCCGTCGATCGTCGCGGGCCTGTTCATCCTCAGCCTGATGCTGATCCTGAAGATGCAGCCCTTCGGCTTCGCCGGCTCGCTGGCCCTGGCCATCCTGATGATGCCGGTCGTGGTCCGCTCCACGGAGGAGATGCTCAAGCTCGTGCCGAACGAGCTGCGCGAGGCGTCCCTCGCCCTGGGCGTGCCGAAGTGGCGGACGATCCTGAAGGTGGTCCTGCCGACCTCGATCGGCGGCATCACCACCGGCGTCGTGCTGGCCGTCGCCCGGATCGCCGGGGAGACCGCCCCCGTGATGCTGCTGGTGTTCGGCAACCCCTTCATCAACAACAACCCCTTCGAGGGGGCGCAGGCCTCGCTGCCGCTGTACATCTACCAGCAGTACGCCAACAGCGCGGGCTCCGGCGCGGCGTACGACCGTGCCTGGGCGGCCTCGCTCACCCTGATCGCCTTCGTGATGCTCCTCAACCTGGGGGCCCGCGGCATCGCCCGCTGGAAGGCGCCCAGGACCGGTCGCTGACGCGGCCACCAGCGATCGAGGACGGGAAGTGGAGAAGTAGTCATGGCCAAGCGAATCGACGTCAGCGGACTCACCGCCTACTACGGCAGCCACAAGGCGATCGAGGACATCTCGATGACGATCGAGCCGCGCTCGGTGACGGCGTTCATCGGCCCCTCCGGCTGCGGCAAGTCGACGTTCCTGCGCACCCTCAACCGCATGCACGAGGTGACTCCGGGCGGCCGGGTCGAGGGCAAGGTGCTGCTGGACTCCGAGGACCTGTACGGCGCCGGGGTGGATCCGGTGGCCGTGCGCCGCGAGGTGGGGATGGTCTTCCAGCGGCCGAATCCTTTCCCCACCATGTCGATCTTCGACAATGTGGCGGCGGGGCTGCGGCTGAACGGCAGGTACAAGAAGAGCGAGCTCGCCGACATCGTCGAGAAGTCGCTCAGGGGCGCCAACCTCTGGAACGAGGTCAAGGACCGGCTGCACAAGCCGGGGGCCGGGCTGTCCGGCGGTCAGCAGCAGCGGCTGTGCATCGCCCGTGCCATCGCGGTGGAGCCGAAGGTGCTGCTCATGGACGAGCCCTGCTCCGCCCTGGACCCGATCTCGACCCTCGCCATCGAGGACCTGATAGGCCAGCTGAAGCAGCGGTTCACGATCGTCATCGTGACGCACAACATGCAGCAGGCGGCGCGTGTGTCGGACCGCACGGCGTTCTTCAACCTGGCCGCGGTGGGCAAGCCGGGCCGGCTGATCGAGATCGACGACACCGAACGGATCTTCTCCAATCCGTCCGTGCAGGCCACCGAGGACTACATCTCGGGCCGTTTCGGCTGAGCCGCGGCTGGTCTCCGGGCCCCTCGCGGTGCTGCATGGCGGTGCCACCGCGGGGACGCAGAAGGGCCCGCCCCCGGGCACCGGGGGCGGGCCCCGTGCTGTTCTCCGGCCGGGGCGGCCGGGTTCATTCGGCGATTTCGGTGCGTTCCCACCATCGGTAGACGGTGACCTGTCCCTCCTCGGTGTCCTCGTGGCGCGAGGTGACCTTGTAGTGCTCGTATCCCCCGAGGTGCGGGATCTTCAGTTCCTGTCCCGGAGGGACCACCGGTACGACGGTGCCCGCGAGGTCCTCCG
Source organism: Streptomyces thermovulgaris (assembly GCF_002155915.1). Taxonomy (GTDB): domain Bacteria; phylum Actinomycetota; class Actinomycetes; order Streptomycetales; family Streptomycetaceae; genus Streptomyces; species Streptomyces thermovulgaris. The sequence goes on from NZ_MUME01000269.1 coordinate 7,159, forward strand.
GCCCGCCCTCGAGGAGTGCCTTGACAGTCATGTTTCCAGTGTCGTCGTGCCGGGCCGGGCTGCTACACGGGAACCGGCTGCGCGAAGGCCGGTGCACGAGGACCGGGTGCACGGGGCCGGCCGTACGGGGACGGCCGGATCAGGCGGAGAAGACCAGCTGGATCAGCCAGAAGACGCAGGCCGCCACGGCCGCCGCGGCCGGCATGGTGATGAACCAGCCGATCACGATGTTCTTCGCCACGCCCCAGCGGACCGCGTTCACCCGCTTCGTCGCGCCCACGCCCATGATCGCCGAGGTGATCACATGGGTGGTGGAGATCGGCGCCTTGAAGAGGTACGCCGTGGCGAACATGATCGACGCGCCGGTCGTCTCGGCGGCGAAGCCCTGCGGCGGGTCCAGCTCGATGATCTTGCGGCCCAGGGTGCGCATGATGCGCCAGCCGCCCGCGTAGGTGCCCAGGGACAGCATGAGGGCGGCGGCCAGCTTCACCCAGGTCGGGATCGGGTCGCCGTAGTCCTCCACATCGGCGATGACCAGCGCCATCACCACCACACCCATGGTCTTCTGGGCGTCCTGCAGACCGTGTCCGAGCGCCATGCCGGCCGCCGACACCGTCTGGGCGATGCGGAAGCCGCGCTTGGCCCGGTGCGGATTGGCCCGGCGGAAGATCCACAGGATCGCCGTCATCACCAGATAGCCGGCGACCAGGCCGATCAGCGGCGACAGGAACATCGGGGCGACGATCTTGTCCAGGACGCCGGACCAGTACACCGTCGTACCGCCCGCCAGGGCCGCGCCCACCATGCCGCCGAACAGCGCGTGCGAGGAGGACGAGGGCAGGCCGAAGTACCAGGTGATCATGTTCCAGGTGATGGCCCCGAGCAGGGCGGCGAAGAGGATGCCCATCCCCTTGCTGCCCTCGGGGGTCTGGATCAGACCCTCGCTGACGGTCTTGGCGACCCCGCTGCCCAGGAAGGCGCCGAGCAGGTTCATCACCGCGGCCATCGCCAGGGCGGCGCGCGGGGTCAGGGCGCGGGTCGACACCGATGTCGCGATGGCGTTGGCCGAGTCGTGGAAGCCGTTGGTGTAGGCGAATCCGAGGGCGACCAGGACGGTCAGTATCAGAGCGAAGGTGTCCATGGACGCCTCAGGACTCCTTGACCGCGATGGTCTCCACCGTGTTCGCCACGTGTTCGAAGGCGTCCGCGGCCTCTTCCAGGACGTCCACGATCTGCTTGAGCTTGAGCACCTCGATCGCGTCGTACTTGCCGTTGAACAGGTGCGCGAGGAGCTTGCGGTGGATCTGGTCCGCCTGGTTCTCCAGGCGGTTCACCTCGATCCAGTACTCGGTGAGGTTCTCCATGGTCCGCAGGTGCGGCATGGCCTCGGCCGTCAGCTCCGCCGCCCTGGCCAGGACCTCGATCTGCTGTTCTATGCCCTTGGGCAGTTCCTCGATGTTGTAGAGGACGACCAGGTCGACGGCCTCCTCCATGAAGTCCATGATGTCGTCGAGGGAGGAGGCGAGGGAGTAGATGTCCTCCCGGTCGAAGGGGGTGATGAAGGAGGAGTTCAGCTGGTGGAAGATCGCGTGCGTCGCGTCGTCACCTGCGTGTTCCGCCGCCCGCATACGCTCTGCGATCTCGGCCCGGGCGGAGGTGTCCGCCCCGAGCAGTTCCATCAGGAGCTTCGAGCCTGTGACGATGTTGTCCGCGGAGGCGGCGAACATGTCGTAGAAGCTCGTCTCCCTGGGGGTCAGACGGAAGCGCACGTGGGATCCTCGGGGTGCTTCGGTTTCGGTCAGGCTGATGCTAAAGGCATCATTCGGCCACGGCTAAGGGGCCGTCCCCAGTGTCACCCATCGGGCACGGCGCTCCGCACGGGGGGCTTGCCAAGGATCCTGCTCCCCCGTGAAGTTCGTTACGATATACCCGGCGGGGGTATATATCCACCTTCTGTTCCGTGCGGTCCGAAGAGGAGGACGCGATGACGACCACCGAGGCCGGCGCGACAGCGCCCTCCGAGGACGACGGGCGCGAGACCGTCACGTACGGGTATCACCATCACAAGAGCGAGCACGTCAAGCGGCTGCGCCGGATCGAGGGCCAGATCCGCGGCCTGCAGCGGATGGTCGACGAGGACGTCTACTGCATCGACATACTCACCCAGGTGTCCGCCTCCACCAAGGCCCTGCAGTCCTTCGCCCTCCAGCTGCTGGAGGAGCACCTGCGGCACTGCGTCGCCGACGCGGCCGTCAAGGGCGGCGCGGAGATCGATGCGAAGGTGGAGGAGGCCACGAAGGCGATCGGACGGCTGCTGCGGACCTGAGCCGGACGGATCCGGTCATCGGCCGGTGCCGGCCTCACGCTCCTCGGTCACCCGCAGCACCTTGTCGATGCTTTCCAGACTGAGCCGTTCCTCGGCCGCCGAGGCCGCGATGATCAGGTCTCCGCACAGTTCTATCTCGGCGAGAGCCACGTGGTCCTGAACCGCTCTTGCGCGCATCAAAGCCACGTGCATCACCTCATTCCCTGCCGTTGCCGGGCTTTCCGGGGTCCCGCCGTCACCGGTCCGCTGCTCGTTCCCGCCCGCTCGGCACGGAGCGGGAGGAGAAGGGAAGAGGCGGGGGAAGCATGACGACAGGGTCCAGGGTAGGGAGCGGCCCACGCGCCGCGCATGGCACGGAAGGGCTAGTTCGCCGGTCCTTTCCGGCCAGTCACCCCTGTTTCTCGGCGATCCGTCCGGTGTAGATGTCCTCGGCCCGCGGCAGGGTCACGGTCACCGGGACGCCGAAGGCATGCAGGTGGGTGGTCGAATGGACGGCCACGGCGCGGTTCCGCCGGCCGTTGACGAAGGCGAAGCGCTGGCGGATCTTCCGGATGCGCCCCTGGTCGTCGAGATAGACGTCGAACGGGACCAGGGCCGTGGCGAACCCTTTCGCCGCCGCCCTCAGCGCCGCCGCGTCGGCCGCTGAGGCGCTCCGTGCGGCCAGGGCCAGATCGGCGGTGCCCCGGTAGTGCCGTACCGCGACCCCGGAGATCTCGGTCCTGCCGACGAAGGTCGCCGTACGGGTGCCGCGCAGGATCTCGGCGGCGGCGTACGGGTCGGTGGCGCCGCCGGTGACCAGATTGCCGTCGACGAGCGAGGCCGTGTCGATCCGCACCCACTTGTCGGCGGGCACCCCGGCTCCCCGGTTCTTCATGAACAGGGCGCCGGGCGTGAGGATCTCGGTGATCGGCAGATGCCCGGCGGTCCCGGTCGGCTGCTGCGGCAGCACCAGCGTCAGATGTCCCCGCTGCCCGCGGAAGTCGTAGACCCCCGTGCCGCGGATCTTCACACGGGTTCCGCCGGTGGCCATCTCCATCGACGTACGGGCCTGCGCGCTGCCCGCCTCCAGCAGCACGTCCGGCGCCTGGCGCAGGATCTGCACCGGGTCGGCCACGGCGCGGGCGTCCTCGGCGGCGCCGTCGGCGCAGCCCGTGACGCTCAGGCCGACCAGGAGCCCTGCCACGAGGACCGTGCCCCTCGGCCTCGCTCGCGCGGGGGCGGTCCCCGGCCGCTGCCGCTGTGTCATCGCCTGCCCACTCCCAGCGCTCCGTCCGTCAAGGGCCCCTGTCGTCCGGTCAACGACGGGCGGGCGGCCCCCGTCACGCGCCCACCGGAGCGACAGCCGGCCGTAACGCGCCGTTCACCTTGCGTGGATACGTTCGTCGTCGTGGCGTACCACGAGGAGCGCGCTGCCGTTCTCACGGCACCCGAGGGCCCGCTGAAGGCCCCCGAGGGCCGAAGCGGGCCGGCGCACGGCGCGACGACCGTCGAACAGGGCCGCTTCTGCCTGGCCCGCTGCACCTGCGGCTGGCGCGGCCCCGCCCGCAGGGCCCGCAGCCTGGCCCGCACGGACGCGGAGGGACACGTGCGCGGCGCGGCCTAGGTGTTCTGTCCACGGAGGTTGGTGACAGCGATCACTGACGTGTGATCTTGAAATGGGTGAGGGCCCTCTGGCTCGGTGTGGATTGCGAGATCTGCACC
>NZ_MUME01000027.1 GCF_002155915.1 Streptomyces thermovulgaris
CCGACCTGGACGCCGCCGCCGACGCGGACGTCGTGGTCGAGGCCGTCTTCGAGAAGCTCGAGATCAAGCACGAGGTCTTCCGCACGCTCGACAAGCTCGTACGCGAGGACACCGTGCTCGCCTCCAACACCTCCGCCATCCCGATCACCAAGATCGCGGCCGTGACGGAGCGTCCGGAGCGGGTCGTCGGCGTGCACTTCTTCTCGCCGGTGCCGATGATGCAGCTGGTCGAGCTCGTCCGCGGCTACAAGACGAGCGATCAGACGCTCGCCGCCGCGCGGGAGTTCGCCGAGTCGGTCGGCAAGACCTGCATCGTCGTCAACCGGGACGTGGCCGGTTTTGTGACCACCCGTCTGATCTCCGCCCTCGTCGTGGAGGCGACCAAGCTGTACGAGTCGGGCGTCGCCAGCGCCGAGGACATCGACCTCGCCTGCAAGCTGGGCTTCGGCCACGCCATGGGCCCGCTGGCCACCGCCGACCTGACCGGTGTCGACATCCTGCTGCACGCCACCAGCAACATCTACACCGAGACCCAGGACGAGAAGTTCGCCCCGCCGGAGCTGATGCGCCGGATGGTTGATGCCGGTGACATCGGGCGCAAGAGCGGGCAGGGCTTTTACACGTACTGACACCGCGCCAGGGCCCCTGGGGCCCTGGTGTCACCCGGCAGGGTGAATTCGGTATCGGTTTGCTTACGGCCGGCAACCAGACTGTCGCAGAAACAGTCAAAGGTTGCACAGTCACCGTCAACGGAGTACGCCGCCGCATTCTCGGGAGTGCATATGTTCATCAGGGGCGACCACGCCGAGCTGGTCGTCGAGGGCCGCCTCGACGTCCGCAGCGCGGCGGACGCCCGTACGGTCCTGCACGCGGCCGTCGACAACGGCGTCGGCGACCTGGTGCTCGACCTGTCCGAGCTCGACTCCTGGGATGCCACCGGACTCGGTGTGATCATGGGTGCCCACCGGCGGGCCGGCCGCTGCGGGCGGCGGCTGGTGCTGCGCGGCGTGCCGCCGCAGATGCAGCGCCTGCTGGTGGCCACCCGGCTGCACCGCATCCTCGCCATCGAGGGCGGCATCGGACTCGAGTCCCTGCCCCGCGTCTGAAGAGGTGTCACCCAGGCGGGCTCGCCGGCCGGCGGCACCGTGCCCCGTCGCGGTGCCACCGGCCGGCGGACGAAATTCCGCCGCTCTTCTCCGCCGAGTGCTTCCCCTCCCCGCGGTCCGGAGGAGGTTCCCCGCCGTCCGAAGGGATGTGCCGCCGCCCGAGGGGGTGTGCCAAAGGGGGTGTGTCCTCCCCAAGAGGTGTGTCCTCGCCGCCCGATGGGGCGTGCAGGGCACCCGGCGCCGGACCCCGCCCCCGGGTCCGGCCAAGGCCGCGCGGAAGGTGCCGTCCGGCCCCCGAGTGTGCATGCGCGAACCCGGCCCCCGAAGAGCCGGACGCACGCCGTCGAACCGTACGTCAGGCGTAATTCTCACGAGACCATGACGTCTCGGACGGCTCGGTACCCTGGGCTGTCGGAGATACTGTGCGAAGGTTTAGGGTGCGGTCGCCCGCTGCCCAGAAACCCTCGAGCGGGCCCGGACCGGAGGCGACAGCGCGGTAGCGGCAAGGCCGGGAGGGGCCGGCCACGGTCGGCACACGACGCTTTTGGGGGCTTGGAACCTATGGACCCGACCACCCGGGAACCCGAGGACATGGGCCACGACAGCGACGGCCAGACGCCGCGTCAGCGCCCGCCCCGGGAATCCCTCGCATCCGACTTCACGTCGCAGACGCCCGCACCGGCCCGCACGGCACGGATCGTCACGGGCGAGTTCCTGCTGACCGTCAACCCCGTCGACGGCAGCGAGATCGAAGCCCTCCCGCCCGGGGACGTCCTCCCGCTCGAAGGACCCGGAGGAGAACGCCCGGGGCGCCCGCGGAAGTACACCGAGGAAGAGCGTGCCGAGAGGGAGGCCGCGGCCGGGCCGCCCCACCCGCCGGGCCTGCCCTCGATCCCGCAGCCGCTTCTGGGGCGCCAGGACGAGCGCGAGCAGCTGGTGCGGCTGCTCGCCCGCGGCTGCTCCGTACGTCTGACCGGACCGGGCGGCTCCGGCCGCACCAGCCTGCTGGACCTCGTCGCCGACGACTGCGAGGACCTCGCCCCCGACGGCGTCGTCCGCCTCACCGGCTTCCGCCGCAGCGCGAGCGACCTGCTGTACGACCTCTTCCACGCCGTCTACCACGCGCCCGGGTACCGGCCCGACGAGGACGAACTGCGCGCCCACGTCCGTGAGATCGGCGCGATCGTCGTCGTGGACGACATCGAGTTCGGCGGCAGCGCGCTGGACGAGCTGCTGGATGCGACCCCCGAGTGCGCCTTCCTGATCAGCGCCACACCGGACGTGCCCGCGCCGTCCGCCGAGGCCGACTTCCAGGAGATCCGCCTCAGCGGCCTGGACCGGGCCGGCGGAGTGGAGCTCATCGAGCGGGGCGTGGGCCGCACGCTCACCGAGACGGAGGCCACCTGGGCCGGCGACCTCTGGTTCGAGTCCGAGGGCCTGCCGCTGCGCTTCGTCCAGGCCGGTGCCCTGCTGAGCCAGCACGACCGGCTGCGGGCCAGCACCACCGCGGTCGACGAGTTCGGCGTCTTCGAGGACGCGCCGCCCACGGACGCCCCCCTCGAGGGAGGCGCCGGCGACGAGGTCCCCCTGCCGTCGCTCGGCGAGGCCGCCGCGCCCGCGCCGCTGCTCGCCTCCCGGCTGAGCGCATCCGCGCGGGAGACCCTGCGGTTCGCCGTCGCGCTCGGCGGCGAGGTCCCCCACCAGGCGCATCTGCCCGCGCTGGTCGGCGACACCCACGCCGACGCCGCGCTCGGCGAGCTGGTGAGCTGCGGACTGGTCTCCCCGGTCGGCTCCCGCTACCGGCTCGCCGCCGGAGTGCTGACCCAGCTGGAGGCCGCCGGCTACGGCGAGGACGCCGCGGAACGGGTCCTCACCGCCGCCCGGCACTACACCTGGTGGGCCGGGCATCCCTCGGTCGGCCCCGAGCGGGTGTGCGCCGAGGCGGACGCCGTGCTCGCCGTGCTGGGGGCGCTGGTGCCGGAGACCGGGCGGGCGGACGTGGACGAGGAGAGCCCCGCCGTCCGGCTCGCCCGCGCGGCCGCGCCCGCGTTCGCCGCGGGGCTCGACTGGAACGCCTGGGAGCGGACGCTGCGGTTCGGCGCCGAGGCCTCCCGGCTCGCCGGGAACGTCGCCGAACAGGCCTACTTCCACCACGAGCTGGGCATCCTCGCGCTCTGCGGCGGCCGGCTGGACCGGGCCCGCGCCGAGCTGGAGGCCTCCATCGGGCTGCGCGGTGCGCTCGCCGACAAGCGCGGCACCGTCGCCGGGCGCCGTGCCCTCGCCCTGGTCGCCGACCGCTCCGGCACCACACCGGCCGACGCGGGCCCGATGGCCCTCGGGGCGACCGTGGGGGAGGAGGTGCCGGACGCCCGCACCGAGGAGTCGGCGTCCCCGCCGGGCGAGATCACCGTGCCCCTCCCGGCGCTCCGGCCGCCCGGCACCGCCCCCGCCGCGACCCCGGCGACCGCGGCGGGCGGCCCGGCCAAGCACCGCGTCGGCTTCAAGGGCCTGGCCCGGCGCAACCTCGTGGCGGCCGGCGCCGGCGCGCTGCTCGCGGCCGTCCTCGGCACGGTGGTGACCCTCGGCGCCACCTCCCACAACGACGCCAATCCCCCCGCCGACAAGGTCGGGGTGAACCCGTCCGCGGGCCAGGACACCGACGACGGCACCCTGGACGCCGACGCCCCGGACCAGGGCGACACCGGAAGGGCCACCAGCCGCCCGGCCGGCTCGGGTCCGGGCGGCACCCGCGAGGCGTCCGGCGACCCGGCCACGCCGGGGGACGCCGAGCCCTCGCAGAGCGCCAGGCCGTCCGGCACGGGCGAGTCCCCGGGATCCCCGTCCACGTCGCCTGGGGCATCGGGAGGTTCCGGCTCGTCGACCGGCGGCACGACCGGCGGGGGCGGCAGTGGTTCCACGGGCGGCTCTTCCGGCGGGTCCCCCAGCAGTTCTCCCAGTGGGGGCACCGGCGAGCCCTCGGACGACACCGGCGGGCCCTCGGACGAGCCCAGTGAAGAGCCCACGGGAGAGCCCTCGGACGACACGACGGGAGGCTCCACGCCGACGACCAGCGCCTCGGCGAGCGCCCCGGTCGAGTCCAGCAGTCCGGCGAGCGCCCCGGCGACCGGCGGCACGGGCACGCCGGACGGCAGCGGTGCCCCCGACACGGTGATCTGAGAACCGGACCGGGAGCCGACAGGTTTCCGCCGCCGCGGCGCCCGGCCGCGGCGGCGGAAACGGCGTGTGCCTCGGAACAGCCGCAGCCTCCTCAGAACAGCCGCAGCTTGTCGTCCTCGATGCCCCGCAGCGCGTCGTAGTCCAGGATGTGGCAGCTGATGCCGCGGTCGGTGGCGAGGACGCGGGCCTGGGGCTTGATCTCCTGAGCGGCGAAGATGCCCCTCACCGGGGCGAGATGGGGATCGCGGTTCAGCAGTTCCAGATAGCGGGTGAGCTGCTCCACGCCGTCGATCTCGCCGCGCCGCTTGATCTCGACCGCGACCGTCTGTCCGTTGCCGTCCCGGCACAGGATGTCCACCGGGCCGATGGCCGTCATGTACTCGCGGCGGATCAGTGTGAAGCCCTCGCCGAGGGTCTCGATCCGGTCGGCGAGCAGCTCCTGGAGGTGTGCCTCCACGCCATCCTTGATCAGGCCCGGATCCACGCCGAGTTCGTGCGTGGAGTCGTGGAGGATCTCCTCCATGGTGATGATCAGTTTCTCGCCTGCTTTGTTGACGACCGTCCAGACGCCCTCCTGATCGCCTGTGCCCTCCTTCAGCGTGCACGGCGGTGACATCCAGTTCAGCGGCTTGTAGGCGCGGTCGTCGGCGTGGATCGAGACGCTGCCGTCCGCCTTGATCAGGATCAGACGGGGGGCTGGCGGCAGATGGGCGGTGAGCCGGCCCACGTAGTCGACGGAGCATCGGGCAATGACGAGACGCATGGTCGGCAACGCTACTCGACGCACGGCGGTGCGCGCGATTCGGCGAAGGACCCTCCCCCGGCGGCCGGCCGCGCCCCTGCGGACCGTCCCGTTTTTCCCTTGATAACCCGTGTTCACTCGTGGCCGATTGTGTGCCCAACCCGACCGGCGTGTATGCGCATTCTCCTAGTGAGCCTTCCTTCTTGTGCCTACCGTAGTGAACGGGAGGTCGTGATCTGTGTACTTACCGTGTTCGGTATCGCGAGCCCCCATACCTGTCAGGCGACCCCTGCTGTTTGGGGTGCGAGAGGAGAACTCATGTCGCTCGACGTCTCACCGGCCCTCCTCGAACAGGCCGAGCGAGGCGAGGTCGATGAAGCCGCTTTCGTCGACTGCGTCCGGACCTCCCTGCCCTACGCATGGGAGATGATCAGTTCTCTGGTGGAGCGGCTGAAGGAGGACGGCGGTCAGTTCGCCGACAACCAGACGCCCCCGCCGGACGAGCAGGCACGCGGACAGCTGCTGCGCGCTCTTGCGAGCGACGCCATACGCGGTGCACTGCAGCGGCACTTCGGTGTGCGGCTGGCCTTCCAGAACTGCCACCGGGTGGCGGTGTTCCCGCAGGACCCCTCGGTCGACGAGACGCTCGCCCGGTTCACCTCGGTGCGCAGCCAGATACTCAACCAGTCCCCGGAGCTGCGGGACTGCTGACGCCGTGAGCCGTTTGCTTGCCGCTCCGTCCGCGGGAAGTACCAGGCACGCAGGGGCGGCAAGCCGTTCGTGAAACGGGGCAGTTCGCGGGTGTGTCCGCTCAGCGGAGACGGGGCAGCACCTCGGCGCCCAGCCGCCGTACGTTCTCCCCCGTCGTCGCCAGGTCGCCCGAGCCCTCCACGAGCAGGGCGAAGCGGGAGATGCCGGTCCGCTCGAAGGTGGCGGTGAGCCGGTCGGCGCACAGCTGCGGGGGGCCCACCGGGTGCAGACCGCACAGCAGCTCGGTGTACTCCAGGGGATCGCGCATCCGGCGGGGCCGGCCGTCCACGGTGACATGGGCGTCCAGGCCCCGTTTCAGCCATCCTGGCATCGCCTTCAGCAGCGTCTCCACCGCCTCCGAGCGCCGGTCCGCGATCTGGCAGACACCTGCCGAGACATGGGCGGCGCCCCGGATCTCCTCGTCCGTCCGGCCCGCCGCCCGCGCACACCGCTGCCACAGGGCGACCATCTCGGCCTTCTCCTCGTCCCCGATGTGCATGCCCAGCAGCATCGGCAGTCCGCGCTCCCCGGCCAGCCGGACGCTCGTCGGAGAGGTGCAGGCGACGACGACCTCGGGGCCCTCCGCCTCCGTCGAGCCGTCCGTCAACGCCTCCGACGGACGCGGCACGACGGGCACCTCACGGAAGGTGAATCGTTCCCCCGAGGCCGAGACCGAGGGTTCGCGCAGCCAGCGCAGCAGCAGGTCCAGCGACTCCGGGAAGCCCTTCTCGTACGCGTCCAGTCCCGTGCCGAACACCTCCAGGTCCACCCAGGGGCCGCCGCGCCCCACCCCCAGCGAGAACCGTCCGCCGCTCGTCACATGCAGCAGCGCCGCCTGCTCGCCGAGCGCGACCGGATGGGTGGTGGGCAGCACGCTGACCGCCGTCCCCACCCTCAGCCGGCGGGTGCGACCGAGCAGCAGCGCGGCCAGGGTGATCGCCGACGGACACGTCCCGTACGGGACGAAGTGGTGCTCGGCCAGCCAGACCGTGTCCAGCCCGGCCTCCTCGGCGATCTCGGCGGAGCGGACCGCCCGGTGCAGCGCCTCCCCCTGGCCCTGCCCCGGGAACTGGGCCGCCAGCACGAAACTTCCTACGCGCATCGCTCTTCCTGTTTCCTCGGCTCCGACACGGAGCTCCCCGCCGGGCATAACCGCCCGACACGTGCCGAAGTCACGGCCTGGCGAAGAGATTTGCGGATTGTCTGCGGAATGGGAGGCAGGGCGGCCGCAACGGACGGCGTCGACGGGGAACTTGGAGGGATCGGTTCCGTGCGTCCGCCCCCACGGCGGCGCGTAGGCTGGAGAAGGTCCGTGTTCTCCGTACATGTCCGTGAGGTGTTCCGTGTCCCCGCGTCGCAACCGACCCAAGGGTGGAAGAGGTGCCGGCCGGCCCGGACGGAGCGCCGCGGACGACTCCGCGGGCCGTTACGGAGGCTGGCAGTTCACCGAGAGCTGGCAGGGCGAGGACTGGAGCGTGCGCCATGTCGCGGGCGCCAGCGCCCAGGGCAAGACCTACCGCTGCCCGGGCTGCGACCAGATGATCCCCTCCGGCGTCCCGCACGTGGTGGCCTGGCCGCAGTACGCGGGCGTGGACGACCGCCGGCACTGGCACAAGGCGTGCTGGAACGCGCGGGACCGCCGCACCGCCCGAGTGCAGCGCTCCCGCAACGCACCGCGGTTCTGAGAGGCTCCGGAAAAAGCTGGAAGAGGCCCGGCAAGAGTCCGGAGGGAAGCGCCGTCCGGATCCTGCCGCGGGGCTGCGGGCCTTCCCGTACGACACCGTTCGCCGGAGCCGGCCCGATGCCGAAGGACGCCCCGGCCACTGCTGCTTCTTCGCCGCACACCCGCACAAGGGGCAGAGGGGCGACGGCGGAACCGGGGCGCCGGGAGGGTCAGACGTCTCGTTTCTGCAGCAGTACGCAGGCGACGGCGAAGGCGGCGGCCGTCATGCCCAGGATGATCCACAGCGAGTCCCAGCCGGACGGGCCGGAGTCCCTGAGCGTGGCGCCGGTGTTGGCGTAGAAGACGGCCATCTGGCTGGGGATCGAGTAGTCGAACAGCGCGTCCCGCAGCTTCTCCAGCGACTCCACCTGCATGAACGCCGCGAGGACCAGCGGGGCGAGCACCACACCGATCATGAGGGTGATGGCGCCCGCCGAGTGCCGCAGAATCGCGCCCACCGCCAGGGAGAGCAGGCCGAGCATGGCCAGGTAGAGGCTGATGCCGAGCGTGCCCCTGAGCCACTCCTCGCCGGTCGGCTGCCGGGCGCCGGTGCCGTCGAGCAGGGCCGTGTGCACCAGGGCGACGAGCCCGGCGGAGAACAGGGTGGTGGTGAAGGCGACGAGGAAGAACACCACGGCCTTCGCCGCGAGCACCCGGATGCGGCTCGGGCAGGCCGTCATCGTGGTGCGGATCATGCCGGTGCCGTACTCCGAGGCCACGGTCAGCACACCGAGCGTGATGATGCAGACGCTGCCGACCAGCAGCCCGAAGAAGCCGAACGCCAGCGGATTCTCGCTGCCGTGGAACTCCGAGGGCACCCTGACGATGGCCCAGGCGATCAGCGCCCCCATGCCGAGCACGATCAGCATGTAGATGCCGAGGGTCCACACCGTGGACCGCACCGATCTGATCTTCGTCCACTCCGAGACGATGGCGTGTCCCAGATGGGCGCGCACCACGGGGATCGGCGAGGTGTAGCCGCTCTCCCAGGAGGGCGGCGCGGCCTGCTGCGGCAGCGGAGTCTGCGGTGTGCTCATCGGGCGTCCTCGGACGGGGCGGAGTCGGCGGGGTCGGCGGCGGAGGCGGCGACCGGCGCGGACGGCTGCTCGGCCGGGGCGGCGGGCCGGCCGGACGTCCCGGAGGACTGGGCCGTGTCCGGGGCGGACGCACGCTCGTCCCGCTGCGGCGGCGGTGGGACGTACCAGCCGGGCTGGCCCTGGCCGGGAACCGGCAGGGGCGGCTCGGCGCCGGGCGGCAGGGGCTGCATCAGACCGGCCTTCTGGTCGGCGGTCGAACGGTAGTCGACGGCCTCCTGGGTCATCCGCATGTACGCCTCCTCCAGCGAGGCCTGGTGCGGCGACAGCTCCCACAGGCGGACGCCCGCCTCGTGCGCGAGGTCGCTGATGCGGGGCAGCGGCAGCCCCGTCACCCGCAGCGCGCCGTCCTGCTCGGGCAGCACATGCGCGCCCGCCTCCGTCAGCACGGACGTCAGCTTCTCCCGCTGCTGCGGCTCGGTGTCGGGCGTGCGGACCCGGGCGAAGCCCGCGGAGTTCGCGGCGATGAAGTCCTTCACGCTCATGTCGGCGAGCAGCCGCCCCCGCCCGATGACGATCAGATGGTCGGCGGTGAGCGCCATCTCGCTCATGAGATGGCTGGAGACGAACACGGTCCGTCCCTCCGCCGCCAGCGACTTCATCAGATTGCGGACCCAGAGGATGCCCTCGGGGTCGAGACCGTTGACCGGCTCGTCGAACAGCAGCACCTGCGGGTCGCCCAGCAGCGCGGCGGCGATGCCGAGCCGCTGGCCCATGCCGAGGGAGAAGCCCCTGGACCGCTTCTTCGCCACGTCGTGCAGCCCGACCACGCCCAGCACCTCGTCCACCCGGCGGGCCGGGATGCCGGAGAGCTGGGCCAGGCACAGCAGATGGTTGCGCGCGCTGCGTCCGCCGTGCACGGCCTTGGCGTCCAGCAGCGCGCCGACCTGGCGGGGCGCGTTCGGCAGTTCGCGGTAGGGACGGCCGCAGATCGTCACCGTTCCGGCGGTGGGGTTGTCCAGACCCAGGATCATCCGCATGGTCGTCGACTTGCCCGAGCCGTTCGGTCCCAGGAAGCCGGTGACCGCGCCGGGACGCACCTGGAACGAGAGGTTGTCCACGGCGAGCTTGTCGCCGTAGCGCTTGGTCAGGCCGACTGCCTCGATCATGCTCCGCACCCATCGAAAGGTTCAGGACAGCGGGACACACGCCCCCGCAAGGGTTAGGAGGATAACCGGGCGCCAATGGTTCCACCCAGGAGAGGAGACAGGGCTCCCGGCCGTCAGGCGTCCCGCTTCCGCAGCAGCAGATAACCGCCGGCGAGCGCCGCGATCACCCACAGCGCCATGATCCCCAGCCCGCCCCAGGGGCCGTAGGGCGTGTCGTCCCCGGCCGGGATGACCACCTGCATGATGCGGCTGCCGGCCTGGTCGGGCAGGAACTGGCCGAACTTCTTCGTCGCCGGGACGGCGCCGAGGATGCCGGAGATCAGGAAGAAGAACGGCATCAGGATGCCCAGCGACAGCATCGGCGAGCGCAGCATCGCGGCGATGCCCATGGAGAACATCGCGATCAGCGCCATGTACAGACCGCCGCCGATCACCGCCCGCAGCACGCCCTCCTCGCCGAGCGAGGTGCCCAGCGAGCCCAGCAGCGCCTGCCCGAGGAAGAACGCCAGGAAGCTGGTGACCATGCCGACCACGAGCGCCAGCGCGGTCGCCACCGCCACCTTGCTCGCCAGGAAGACGCCGCGCTGCGGCACGGCGGCCAGGGAGGTGCGGATCATGCCGGTGCTGTACTCGTTGGTCACCACCAGCACACCGAACACGATCATCGCCAGCTGGCCGAGCCCCATGCCGGCGAAGCTGATGTAGGTCGGGTCGAAGGAGAGCCGGTCCTGCTCCCGCATGTTCTCGAACCCGTGCCGGGTCAGGGCCGACACCAGCATGCCGAGGGCGACGGTGACGACCAGGGCCAGGGACAGGGTCCACACGGTGGACGCCACCGACCGGATCTTGGTCCACTCGGACCTGATGATCTGGGTCGTCATGGCTCAGCTCTCCTTCTTCGTGTCCGCGGCCACGGGCTGGGCGGGCACCACGGCGGGCCCGGTCCCACCGGTCTGCTGCGCCTGCCCGGTGTGCGCGTGGTACTCCACCGACCCGGCCGTCAGCTGCATGAACGCTTCTTCCAGCGAGGACTGCTGACTGCTCAGCTCGTGCAGCACGATGCGGTGCTCGGCGGCCAGCTCACCGATGCGCTCCGCCCTGCTGCCCTCCACCTCGAGCAGCCCGCCGTCCTTCTCCACGGCCGTGATCCCGGCCGTGTGCAGCACGTCGAGCATCCGCTCGCGCTCCGGGGTGCGGATCCGGACCCGGCACTGGGAGTTCTGCGCGATGAAGTCGGCCATGGACATGTCCGCGAGCAGCCGGCCCTGGCCGATGACCACGAGGTGATCCGCCGTCAGCGCCATCTCGCTCATCAGGTGCGAGGAGACGAACACCGTGCGGCCCTGGGCGGCCAGCGACTTCATCAGGCTGCGGATCCACTGGATGCCCTCGGGGTCGAGACCGTTGACCGGCTCGTCGAACATCAGGATCCGCGGGTCGCCGAGCAGCGCGGCGGCGATGCCGAGCCGCTGGCTCATGCCGAGGGAGAAGTTCTTCGCCTTCTTCCGCGCCACCGGGGTCAGACCGACGATGTCCAGGACCTCGTCCACCCGGCGGGCCGGGATGCCGTTGCTCTGCGCCAGGCACAGCAGATGGTTGTAGGCGCTGCGTCCGCCGTGCACGGCCTTGGCGTCCAGCAGGGCGCCGATGTACGTCAGCGGATCCTTGAGCTCCTGGTAGCGCCGACCGTCGATGCGCACACTGCCGGCAGTGGGGTGGTCCAGGCCGAGAATCATCCGCATGGTCGTCGACTTCCCGGCGCCATTGGGTCCCAGGAAGCCGGTGACGGTGCCCGGCCGGACGGTGAAGGTGAGGTTGTCGACCGCCAGCTTGTCCCCGTAACGCTTGGTCAGCCCCTCGAGCTCGATCATGCGCCCCACGTTAGAACAGTCGTGAAGCTCCCCGCCAGTTGAATGGACGGGGAGCTTTACGACATATCAGCCCATGCCGGACATGGTGATGCAGTCGTTACCGGGACTGCTGGGCGGGAACGCTGCGGGAGGCCGACTCCTCCTCGGTCGGCGAGCCGGTGGCGGCCACCGCGGCACCGGTGAGGGTCGCCAGCATCTCGCGCACGTTCGTCAGCTGGGCGTTGATGGAGTCGCGGCGGTTGGTCAGGGCCGCGAGCTCGCGCTCGGACTCCGAACGGATGCGGTCCGCCTTGGCGTTGGCGTCGGCCACGATGTCCTCGGCCTGACGCTGGGCCGTCTCCACCGTCTGGCGGGCGCGGCGCTCGGCGTCGGTGCGCAGCTTCTCGGCCTCCAGACGCAGCTGCTCGGCGCGGTGCTCGATCTCCGCCAGCCGCTTCTCCGCCTTGGCCTGACGGGCCGCCAGGTCGCGCTCGGACTGCTCGCGCCGCTTGGCGAGGTTCGTCTCGAAGTCGGCGGCGGCCTGCGCGGCCTTGGCGCGGGTCTCCTCGAAGAGGGCCTCCGCCTCCTCCCGCTTGGACTGGGCGTCCCTCTGCGCCTCGGCACGCAGCTGGGCGGCCTCGGCCTGGGCCTTTTCGATGATCCGGATGCCCTCTTCCTCGGCCTTGGCCTTGCGCTCCGCGGCGTAGGCCTCGGCGTCGTTGCGGACCTGCTGGGCCGCGGCCTCGGCCAGTTCGCGCTGCTGCTCGGCCGCGCGCCGGGCCTCCTCACGCAGATCCTTGGCCTCCTCCTCGGCGAGGCGGAGGATCTTCTCGACCCGTGCGCCGAGGCCCGCGTACGACGGTTCCGCGTCGCTGAGCTGGGCCTGGGCGTTCTGCGTCTCGAGATGGAGCTCCTCGATGCGCTTCTCCAGGGCGCTGATGCGGGCGAGAGCACTGTCGCGGTCGGAGACGAGCTTGGCAATGCGTTCGTCCACCTGAGCGCGGTCGTACCCACGCCGCACAAGCTCGAAGCCGTAGGGGGAAGTGTCGCTCATGGGGTTCCTGTCGAAAGAGACCGGTGAGGTGATAGGTGGAATCCTAGGCGCCGAAGCGGTGTGTCATCGAGCGGATACGTGTTTGATCTGGAGAATGACACCTCTTTTGAGTGGCTGACCGTCGGAAGCCTTGCCAAGAAGCAGGGCAAAGCCCCGCGAAGGGCAGGAATCCGGCCGTCCGGCGCGAGGGCCGCCCGGCGGATCCCGCCGCGGGCGCGGGGCCGGCATGCTCCGTCAGGGTTCTGCGGGCAGGGAGCCGTGGCGGTGTGCTGCCGCCGTCCGCCCCGGGCCCCATGAGCAGGAGGACCCCATCGCGTCGACTTCCTCCTCCGCCGTGCCCGTGTCACGCACCGGACCCCGCCCGGAGCGCGCCCGGGCGGCTGTGCCGGGCACCACGGCCTTGTCCCGGCCCGCGCCGCCGGACGGCTAGCCCTCCGACGACTTGCCGCCCGACCGGGGTGCTCCCACGCCCGCCTTGATGCCGCCGTCCTTGCCGGACGGCGGGGCCTCGAACGACTCCAGCGCCTCCAGGACGTCCTGGACCCGGGAGATCTCGGCGTTGATGTCCTCGCGCCGGCGCATCAGGATCTCCAGCTCGCGCTTGCCCTCCTCGACCGTGCGCCGCGCCTCGCGGACCGCCTCGGCCTTCAGCTCCTCGGCCTCCTTGACGAGCTTCGCCTTCTTCTGCTCGGCCTCCTTCAGCAGCGTCTCGGCCTTCTTCACCGCGGCGATGCGCACCTTGCCGGCCTCGGTGTTGGCCTCCGAGACGATCTCCTTGGCCTTGGCCTGCGCCTTGGCCAGCTGCTCCTCGGCCGCCTTGATGAGCGCGTCGCAGCGGTCGCCGGTCGACTTCATCGTCTCGGCGGCCTCGCGGCGGGCCCGCTCGTGCAGCTCCTCGATCTCGCGGGTCAGACGCTCGCGCAGCTCCTCCGCGCGCTCCCGGATCTGGGTGGCGTCCCGGCGGGCACCGACGAGCAGCTCGTCCGCGTCCGCACGGGCCTTCTCCACCGTCGCGGTGCCCTCGATCCTCGCCTCGGACAGGATCCGCTCGGCCTCCTTGCGGGCCGCGCCCACCATCGTGTCGGCCTGGGACTCCGCCTCCGCCTTCGTCTCGACCGCGCTCGCCTGCGCCTCGGCGAGCAGCTTGTCGGCCTCGGCCGTGGTCTCCGTGATGAGCTTGTCGACCTGCTCGGCGGCCTCCGAACGCCGCTTGTTGGCCTCCTGGCGGGCCTCGTCCAGGGTCCGCTCGGCCTCCGCGCGGGCCTCGGCGACCAGCCGCTCGGCCTCCTCCGCCGCCTCGGCCCTGACCCGTTCGGCCTCCTTGCGGATCCGCTCGGCGTGCGTCTGCGCGGAGCCCACCGTCTCGGCGGCCTCGGCACGCAGCCGCTCCGCGTCCCCGGTGGCGTCGGAGATCAGCTTCTCCGCCTCGGCGACGGACTCGGCCCGGATCCGGTCCGCCTCCGAGCGCGCCTCGGAGACGAGCGTGTCCGCCTGGGCCGCCGCCTCCGAGCGGATGCGGTTGGCGTCCTCGCGGGCCTCCGCGCGGGTGCGCGAGGCGTCCTGCTCGGCCCGGGCGACGGTCTCGGAGGCCTCCGTGCGCGCCCGCTGGGCGTGCTCGGCGGCCTCGGTGCGGATCCGCTCCGCCTCCGCGATCGCTTCGGAGACCGTGCGCTCGGCCTCGGCCTTGGCGGCCTCGGCCTCCTCCTGCGCCTCGCGCCGCATCCGGCTGGCGTCCTCGCCGGCCCGCTCCCGCTCGGCGTAGGCGTCGGTGCGGACCCGGTCCGCCTCCTCCTCGGCCTCCTTGCGGGTGCGCTCCGCGGCGTGCTCGGCGGCCGAGCGCAGCCCGGCGATCTCCTCCTGCGCCTGCTCGTGCAGCCCGGCCACGGAGTCCCGCACCTGCTGGGCGTGCTGCTCGGCGGCGGACACCAGCTCGGTGGCGCGCCGGTCGGCCTCCTCCACCAGCCGGGTGGCCTCGGCCTCCGCCTCCTCCACGCGCTTGCGCGCGGAGGCCAGCAGCTCCTCGCTCTGCTCGCGGGCCCGCTCGCGCTCCTGGTCGGCCTCCGTCCGCGCGGCACCGAGCAGTTCCTCGGCCTCGCGGCGGCGCCGGGCCGCCTCCTCCTGGGCGGCGGCCAGCGTCTCGGACGCCTCCGTGCCCAGCCGCTCGGCCGCGGCCTGGGCCTCCGTACGGATCCGGTCCGCGGTCTCCTGGGCCTCCGTCCGGAGCCGCTCGGCCTCGGCGGCGGCCTCCGAGCGCAGCCGTACGGCGAGGGCCTCGCCCTCCGCGCGGGAGGCGGAGGCCTCGGCGGCGGCCTCGGTGCGCAGCCGTTCGGCCTCCTCCTCCGCCTGCTGCCGCAGCGTCCGGATCCGCTCGGCGGCCTCGGTGCGCAGCCGCTCGACCTCCTCCGTGGCCTCCCGGCGGATCCGGGCGGCCTCCTCGCGGGCGTCGGTCAGCGCCTGCTCGGCGGCGGCGAGACGCTCCTCGGCCTCGGTGCGCAGCCGCTCGGCCTCCTCGGCGGCCTCCGCCCGCCGGGCCGCCGCCGCCTGCTCGGCCTCCTCGCGCAGCTCGCGTGCGGCCCGCTCGGCCTCCGTCCTGACGGCCTCGGCCTGCTTCTCGGCCTCCTCGCGCTGCTTCTCGGCCTCCTTGCGGGTGCGCTGCAGGGTCTCCTCGGCCTGCCGGCGCAGCGTGGTGGCCCGCTCGATGGCCTCGGTGCGGACCTTCTCGCTGTCGGTCTGCGCGGTGGTGCGCAGCTCGTCGGCGTCCGCCTTCGCCTTGGCCAGCAGCTCCTCGGCGGACTTGGCCGCCTCCTCGATCTGCGCCACGGCCTCCTTGCGGGCCTCGGCGCGGATCTTCTCGCCCTCGGCGACCGCCTCGGCCCGCAGCTGCTCGGCCTCGCCGCGCAGCCGGCGGGCCTCCTCCTGCAGCTCGACCGTCTTGGCGCGGTACTCCTTGGTGTCGTCCTTGGCGGCGCCCTTGAGCTGCTCGGCGATGCTCTGCGCCTCCTTGCGGATCCGCTCGGCCTCCGCCTCGGCCTCCTTGCGGATCCGCTCGGCCTCCTCGGCCGCGGCCCGGGTGGTCCGCCGGGCGTCCTCCGAGGCCTTGTTCAGCACGTCCTCGGCGGTCTTCGCCGCCTTGGACAGCTGGGTCGCGCTCTCCTCGGCGGTGATCGTGCGGGCCTTCTCGGCGGCCTCCGCGACGATCTTCTCCGCCTCGGCGCGGGCGTCCGCGATCACCTGCTCGGCCTCGGCCTTAGTGGCCTCGGCCTCCTTGGTGGCCTCCTCGACCAGCCGGGCGACCTGCTCCTTGGCCGTGCGCGTGCGCTGCTCGTTCGTGGCCTCGGCGGTGGCCAGCGTCTTGGCCGCGGTCTCCTTGGCCTCGGCGACCAGCTTCTCCGCCTCGGACTGCGCCTTGCGCAGCGCCTCCTCGGCCTGGGCCATGCGCTGCTCGGCGGCCCGGCTCAGCTCGGCGGCCTGGCGGCGGGCGGCGTCCGACTCGCTCAGCGTGGAGGTGCGCAGCTGCTCGGCGTGCTCGGCGGCCTCCTGGGCCTGCAGGGAGGCGGCGTTCAGCAGCCGCTCGGCCTCCGTCCGGGCACGGCGCAGGATCTGCTCGGCCTCCGCACGGGCCGCCTCGGCCTCGCTCTGCAGCCGCTGCCGGGCCTCCGCGGTCAGCCGCTCGGCCTCCGCGCGGGCGGCGGCCATCGTCTGCTCGGCCTCCGCACGGGACTCGTCGAGCAGCCGGCGGGCCTGCTGCTCGGTACGGGCGCGCAGCTGCTCGGCCCATGCGAC
Organism: Streptomyces thermovulgaris; assembly: GCF_002155915.1. Lineage (GTDB taxonomy): Bacteria > Actinomycetota > Actinomycetes > Streptomycetales > Streptomycetaceae > Streptomyces > Streptomyces thermovulgaris. The sequence goes on from NZ_MUME01000027.1 coordinate 16,389, forward strand.
GTTCTCGTTGACGTGCGACTCGACGGTCTTCCGGCGCTCGGCGAGCTCCTGGTCGAGCTGCTGACGCCGGCTGACGGCCTCGGCGTGCAGCTCGGCCTGCAGACGCGCGGCCTGCTCGGCGTGCTCCTGAAGGATGCGCTGGGTCTGTGCCCGGGCCTGGCTCAGCTCGCGCTCGGCGTCCGCGCGGATCTGATCGGCCTGCATCTGCGCATTGCGCAGCAACTGCTCGGCCTGGTAGCCGATGTCGGCACTGTCGTAGGCGGGCCGGGACATGAGAGCGCGGCGCGCCTCGTGCAGCTTGGCGCGCAGCACCTCGACCTGGTAGCCGAGGTCCTCGGCATGCTGGATCGCCTTGTCCCGCTCGGTTTTCAGCCGTTCCATCTCGGCCTCGAACCGAGAGAGGTGGTCGACGTCAGCCGCCGGCTCTCGCTCCTGGCGTTCGTAGCCCCGCACTGCGCGGTCCCATCCGTCCCCTGGTCGCAAGCCTGTCCAAAGAGCTCCGTCCATCCGCCGAACGGGGCCCCCGGGGAATGGTGTCAGATCAACGGCGGAGCGTGCGCTGCTGCCCCGGCGTTCGTCCCCCGAAACCGGACCCCGGAAAGCGGTCGCATCGCAGTGGACACGACCGCTCCCAACCCTACCGGCCCTTTTGTACGTGGGTCAGTGCCGATCCGACTCAACAGGCGCCGAAGTGACCAGTTCTGTCAGCACGCCATGACAGTCCTTGGGGTGCAGGAAGGTGATCCGTGACCCCATGGAACCGCGTCGCGGCTCGTCGTACAGAACGCGTACGCCCTTGCCGCGGATCTCGGCGGCGTCCGCGTCGACGTCCGCCGTGCCGAAGGCGATGTGGTGCACCCCCTCGCCGTTCTTCGCAAGCCACTTGGCGACGGGGGAGTCCTCGCGGATGGGCTCGAGGAGCTGGAGGTAGGACGAGCCGCCGTCGGAGGTATCGTTGATCTTGAGCATGGCCTCGCGCACGCCCTGCTCCTCGTTGACCTCGGTGTGGAACACCTCGAAGCCGTAGGTGGCCCGGTAGAACTCGACGGTGGCGTCGAGGTCGTGACAGGCGATCCCGATGTGGTCGATTCGCGTCAGCATGGGTTCAGTGCAACGCGCATCGGATGGTTACGCAACGTGCGCGCGATCACACTCACCGCCGGATGACGGGGTGCACGACCCCTCAGTACATTCGAGGTAAACCCTCGTTCACTCCTCGGCTGTCCAGCCGGTAAGGGGATCGCAGCTCATGTCTTCTGGAACCTCAGGAACGTCCGGAACGAACAGCTCGGTGATCGTCGCGGGCGCCCGTACGCCCATGGGACGACTGCTCGGCTCGCTCAAGTCCTTCTCGGCCGCCGACCTCGGCGGCATCGCGATCAAGGCCGCCCTCGACCGTGCGGGGATCGGGGGCGACCAGGTGCAGTACGTCATCATGGGCCAGGTGCTCCAGGCCGGGGCGGGGCAGATCCCGGCGCGCCAGGCCGCGGTCAAGGCCGGCATCCCGATGAACGTCCCGGCGCTCACCGTCAACAAGGTCTGCCTCTCCGGTCTGGACGCCATCGCCCTGGCCGACCAGCTGATCCGCGCGGGTGAATTCGACGTGATCGTCGCCGGCGGCCAGGAGTCCATGACCAACGCCCCCCATCTGCTCCCCAAGTCCCGCGAGGGGTACAAGTACGGCGCCGTCCAGGTGCTGGACGCCATGGCCCACGACGGCCTGACCGACTCCTTCGAGGGCATCGCCATGGGCGAGTCCACGGAGAAGCACAACGCCCGTCTGGGCATCGGCCGCGCCGAGCAGGACGAGATCGCCGCCCTGTCCCACCAGCGCGCCGCCGCCGCGCAGAAGAACGGCGTCTTCGAGGCCGAGATCACCCCGGTGGAGATCCCGCAGCGCAAGGGCGACCCGGTGCTGTTCACCCAGGACGAGGGCGTCCGCGGCGACACCACCGTGGAGACGCTGGCCAAGCTGCGCCCGGCCTTCGCCAAGGACGGCACGATCACGGCCGGCTCCTCCTCGCAGATCTCGGACGGCGCGGCGGCCGTGGTGGTGATGAGCAAGGCCAAGGCGCAGGAGCTGGGCCTGGAGTGGATCGCCGAGATCGGCGCCCACGGCAATGTGGCCGGCCCGGACAACTCCCTGCACTCCCAGCCCTCCAACGCGATCCGGCACGCGCTGAAGAAGGAGGGCCTGGAGGTCTCCGACCTCGACCTCATCGAGATCAACGAGGCGTTCGCCGCGGTCGCCGTGCAGTCAATGAAGGACCTCGGCGTGTCCACGGAAAAGGTGAACGTGAACGGCGGCGCCATCGCCCTGGGTCACCCGATCGGGATGTCCGGCGCCCGTATCGTCCTGCACCTGGCCCTGGAACTGAAGCGGCGCGGCGGCGGCATCGGCGCGGCCGCGCTGTGCGGTGGCGGCGGCCAGGGCGACGCGCTGATCGTCCGGGTGCCGAAGGCGTGACGGACCCCGACGGCGCCAACCCCCTTCCCGACCGACCCCTCTCGTACGACCCCCTCGTACGCGGACGGCGTACGAGGATCACGTGAACGGAGCTGTGATGCAGGACGTCTCCTCTCTGGTGGCCCAGGCGAGGGAGGGCCGGCCGAGGGCCGTGGCCCGGCTGATCTCCTTGGTGGAGGGGGCGTCCCCGCAGTTGCGGGAGGTGATGCGGACGCTCGCTCCGCTCACCGGCAACGCCTACGTGGTCGGCCTCACCGGCTCCCCGGGCGTGGGCAAGTCGACGTCCACCTCGGCGCTGGTGACGGCGTACCGCAAGCAGGGCAAGCGGGTCGGCGTGCTGGCCGTCGACCCGTCCTCGCCCTTCTCCGGCGGGGCCCTGCTCGGCGACCGCGTCCGCATGTCGGAGCACGCCTCCGACCCGGGCGTCTACATCCGCTCCATGGCCTCCCGCGGCCACCTGGGAGGTCTCGCCTGGGCCACTCCGCAGGCGATCCGCGTGCTGGACGCGGCGGGCTGCGACGTGATCCTGGTGGAGACGGTCGGTGTGGGCCAGTCGGAGGTGGAGATCGCCTCCCAGGCGGACACCTCGGTCGTCCTGCTGGCCCCGGGCATGGGCGACGGCATCCAGGCGGCCAAGGCCGGCATTCTCGAGATCGGCGACGTCTTCGTCGTCAACAAGGCCGACCGTGAGGGCGCGGACGCCACCGCCCGGGAGCTGAACCACATGCTGGGCCTCGGCGAGGCCCGCGCCCCCGGCGACTGGCGTCCGCCCATCGTCAAGACGGTGGCCTCCCGCGCCGAGGGCGTCGAGGAGGTCGTGGAGGCCCTGGAGAAGCACCGCGCCTGGATGGAGGAGCGCGGTGTCCTGGCGGAGCGGCGCCGGGCCCGTGCCGCCCGCGAGGTGGAGACGATCGCGGTCACGGCCCTGCGGGAGCGCATCGGCGACCTGCACGGCGACCGCCGTCTGACCGCTCTCGCGGAGAGGATCGTGGCGGGGGAGCTGGACCCGTACACCGCGGCGGACGAGCTGGTGGCGGGTCTGACCAGGGAGTAGGACCCGGCAGGCGCACGGGAGGCCGGCGGCATCCGGCTCATCGGGCGGATGCCGGGCGCACGGAAAGGCGACAGGCGGGGCTCTTGAAAGAGCCCCGCCTGTCGCTTCGTGCGGCGGCACCGGCGCCGGGACGGCGCGCTCATCCCGGCAGGCCGGGTGTCACGGACGTCCCCTCTGGTCCCGCAGGTGCTGGGCGACCGGCTTCAGCGCCTTGTCCAGCTCCAGCAGCACCTCGGGGTCCAGCAGGTCGATGAAGTGCCTCCGCACGGACGCCACATGGTGCGGCGCTACCTTCTGCATGGTCTCCATGCCGTGCTCGGTGAGGACCGCGTACAGTCCCCGGCGGTCGGACTCGCAGTTCTCACGGCGCACCAGATTCGCGTTCTCCATCCGGGTGATCTGGTGCGAGAGGCGGCTCTTGGACTGGAGGGTGGCGGCCGCGAGGTCGCTCATCCGCATGCGCAGGTCCTCCGACTCGGAGAGATTCACCAGGATCTCGTAGTCGTTCAGCGTCAGGCCGAACGGCTGGAGGTCCTTCTCGAGCTGGTACGTCAACAGCCTGTTGACCTCCAGGTGGGTGCGCCAGGCGCACTGCTCCGCATCGGTCAGCCAGCGGGTGGCCGTCTCGGTCTCCATGAATGAAGTCTACCTAAGAAGTTGAAAAACGAACTAGTCAGGGTGGTGTGACGGGTGTGCACACGTTCGAGGTCACACTCCGCAGACTACCGCTCACAGCCCGAAGCGGCGCCGGAGTCCTTCCACCTGTCCGGGAAGGCTCGGTGCACCGGATGGGTGTCCGCCGGTTCCGGCCGGGCCTCCGGCACCGGGCACTCCGGGGGCGTCCGGGAGCACTCCCGCGGCCTGCTCGGGCATGAGGGTCTCGCTCGACTGCAGCAGCACGGTGCCGGCCCCCGTGAACTCGAACTGGTGCTCCTCGCCGGAGACCGGCCCGAGGCCCGTCATCGCACGTAGACCGCCCCATACGCCGGTCAGATAGCCATGGTCGTAGTGGTGGCACGGAGAGGGGCAGTCGGCCCATCCGACGAGGGCCTGCGGATCCACCCGGATGGGGGGTTCCATGAACACCACCGGCCCGTTGGAGGCGGCCACGAACCTTCCGGTTCCGATGAGCGTCAGAAAGCCCGGCACGATCGACTGTTTGAGCGCAAGAGTTGGCTGAAAAGCGAGCAGATTGCCGGAGCGAATGGTCAGATTGCCGTCGTCCAGATCGAAGGAGTTGACATCGAAGGCCCGGTCGGCGAGCAGCATCCGCCCCGAACCCTCGGCCACCACCCAGTCGCTCGCGTGCAGAGGCGAATGAAAGGCGGTGCGGACCAGACGGTCCAGCCGGCCGTGCCCGATGCCGTTGAACTCGATCGCCCCGTAGTAGGCGATCATCTTCCCCTTCTGCAGGAACCACTGGTTCCCCTTGAGCTCCACGCAGAAGGTGTACGGGTTCACGTTGTCGTCGGCCGGCAGGGTCGCCGGGTCGTGGACCACGGGCCCGGCGCCGGGTGTTCCGTACGCGCTCACAGCTTCTCCTCCGACGCCTGGACGTAGACCGTTCCGCTGCCGCTCAGCTCCAGCTGGAAGCCCTCCCCCGAGCCGCGCCCCACCAGCTCGCGCCAGCCCAGCGCGGTGGACAGCCGGTTGCGGACGTCGCCGTGGTGGGCGACATAGGCCTGCGGGTCGACATGGACCGGACGCTGCGGGGTGATCGGCAGCTCGAAGACGCCGCCGTGCGCCATCACGGCCACCGAGCCGTGCCCCCTCAGCGTGGTCGTGAACAGCCCCTGGCCCGTCACCTGGCCGCGCACCAGGCCCATGACCCCGCCCTGCGAGCCCATGAACATCGTCCCCTGCTCCAGGGTGCCCTCGAAGGCGAGCAGCCGGTCCGCCTCCACGTACAGCGTGTCGCCCGTCAGGGTGATCACGTGCACATGGTGGCCGCCGTGCCCGAAGAGGACCGTGCCGTTGCCCTCCACGGTCATCAGCGGGGCCGCCTCGCCCGCCACCCGGCGTCCGATCATCGACATCAGACCGCCCTGGCCGCCCTGGAGGTTGGGGGTGAAGGTGACGTCGCCCCGGTAGGCGAGCATCGCCCCGCGCTGGCTGAACAGCCGCTGCCCCGGCACGACCGTCGCCTCGACCATCATGGAGTTGATCTCACGGAACGCCATCTCACACATCCCCCGCGATCGTGTTCCGCTCGCTCGGCTGGACGTAGACCAGCCCGTCCCCCTCGAACCGGATCTGCACGGCCTCCCCGCCGCCCTCCCCGACGAGGGTGCGGAAGGTCGCACCGGACTGGAAGGTCTGCCGCACGTTCCCCTGGTGCGCGACGTACGCGCCCGGGTCGACGATCAGCGGGTACTGCGGACTCACCCGGAGCACCACCGCCGGCCCGTCCGACAGGATCGCCGCCTGCCCGTGGCCCTCGACCGTGGTGGTGAACAGCCCGTGCCCCTGCGAGGCGCCGCGCAGGCCGGTGAACGTGGTTCCCGTCCTCAGCCCGGCCTCCGTCGCGAGCAGGTTGCCCGCCTCGACGTACAGCGTGTCCCCGGACAGCCGCACCAGGTTGATCTCCGACGCCCGGTCGGCGAACCAGCAGGTCCCGTGGCCGCGCACCTCCATCACGGTCATCTGCTCCCCGGTGAGCCGCCGGGTCACCATGCCGCGCAGCCCCTCGCCGCCCCCGGTCAGTCTCTTGAAGGACATCTGCCCGTCGTACGCGACCATCGACCCGTTCTTCGCCCTCACGGCGTCCCCGGTCATGTCGACGGCGAGCACCTTGCTGCCTTGAAGTCGGAACATCGCCACGCAGCGACGGTAACGGCGCGGAGGGAGGGCGGACAGGGCCCGGAGGAGGAGAACGTCCCCGATCGCACCCGTACGACGTCCCCGATCGCACCCGTACGGGTCTGCCACGGCCACCCCCCGGCCGCCCCCGCCGGACGGTTTGCCACAATGGGCGGAGCTTGTGCTCGCATTCACAAGCCCTGTCGGACGTCTCCCTCTGAAGGTGACCTGTGGACATCAAGACCGCCACCGCCCTCCGCCGCCTCCGTCTGGTCTCCGGCCCCGAGGCGGTCTCCTTCCTCGTGCTGCTGGTCTGCTCGGTCCTGAAGCGGACCACGGACTTCAACGCGGTGCCCGTGATGGGCGCGATCCACGGCGTCCTGGTCATCCTGTACGTGATCTTCTGGGCCGACGCGTGGAACCGGGCGAAGTGGTCGTTCAAGACCGCCGCCCTCTACCTCGTCCTCTCGGTCCTGCCGGCCGGCGGCTTCTTCGCCGAACGCCGGCTCAAGAGGGAGGCCGAGGACGCGGTGATCGCCTCCCGCGCCCGTCGTGAGGGGATCGTGAACGCATGATCGTCGCCTTCTCCGTGACGCCGCTGGGCGTCGGCGAGGACGTGGGGGAGTACGTCGCCGAGGCGGTCCGGGTGGTGCGCGCCTCGGGCCTGCCCCATCGCACCGACGCGATGTTCACTTCCGTCGAAGGCGAGTGGGACGAGGTCATGGACGTCGTCAAGCGCGCCGTGGCCGCGGTGGAGGCACGCGCTCCGCGCGTCTCCCTGGTCCTCAAGGCGGACATCCGCCCCGGGGTGACGGACGGCCTCACGTCCAAGGTGGAGACGGTCGAGAGGTACCTCGCCCGGCAAGGGGAGCAGCAGGAGGACCGGCAAGAGGGCTGACGGGAGGACCACCGGGGGACCGGGCGTCCGGCGCCCCTGCGCGGCGGCCCGGACGAGGAGCGGCCGTCCGGCACGGCCGCCCGTGGTCCCGCCGAGGCTCCGCGGCCCGTGTGCGCGGCAGCGGCGGGGGCACACCCGCGTGCGGCGGGCCCCGGACGCGCCCCCCGGCCCCGGTCCCCGTCGGCGGCCCCGGCCCGCCCGCAGGCCGCGGGCGTCCGGCTCAGCCCCCGGAGGCCAGGGCCATCCCCAGCGGGGTCCGCTCGTAGAGCACCTGGTGCCCGTACCGCCGGGACGTCAGCAGCCCCGCGTCCCGCAGCACCGTCAGATGCGCCGACACCGAGGACGGCGCCAGCCCCAGCCGATGGGCCAGGGTCGTGGTCGTCGCCGGGTCCGTCAGCGCGCACAGCACCGCCGCCCGTCCCCGCCCCAGCAGCCGTGCCAGGGCCTCCCCGGCGTCGGACCCCCGCTCGGCCCACAGACCGCCCAGCCCCCGCGCGGGATACACCAGCACCGGCTGCCACGGCGGCTCGAACCCGCTGACCACGTCCGGCCAGCAGAACGCGCTGGGCATCAGCACCAGCCCCCGCCCGTCCAGCCTCCGTTCGTACTCCCCCGCCCAGTCCACCGTCAGGGTCCGCCCGTTCCACGACAGCCGCCGGTCCAGCTCCGGCAGCAGCGCCCCGAGCCCCACCTCCGCCAGCCGCCGCGAGTGGAAGGCGACGTCCGCCTCCAGCAGCGCCCGCAGCCGCGGCCACTCCGGCTCGACCAGGGCGTGCCACGCCGTCTCCAGCGCATCGGCCAGCCTGTGCACCGCACGTTCCGGATCGGCGAGCAGCGCCCGCCCCCGCGAGGACTCCCGGGCCCCCGGCGTGGCGGCGAGCGCACGCGCCAGGTCCTCGCGGGCCACCGCGGGATCGGTGGCGCGCATCGCGGCGATCTCCTCCTCGAACGTGGTCGCAGGCCCGGTCCGCTGCGGCCCGAACAGGTCCGGGGTGTGCCCGCGCCGGGGCATGAGCAGCCACAGCAGGCTCAGGTCCAGCTCGTGCGCGGCCTTCCGGATGCGCCGCAGCCAGGGCGTGTGATACCCGTGCCGGTCCGGCCGCCGCAGGGTCCGCACCGCCTCCTGGGTCTCCCACAGCGGCGACACCGCGAACCGGCACCGCATGAGGTCCTCGTCCCCGAAGTACAGCCGAAACGGCATGTCACCCGCCCCCGTGCCACGAAGATTCGGCAGACGGCGAAACTCTATGCCGCCCGCCCCGTCCGCCCGCACGCTGCCGCCCATGCAGCAGGCACCCGCATCCGCCCCGACCCCGCCGGTACCGTCAACCGGCTACACCCGTCTCTTCGCCGTACCCGAGTTCCGCGCCGTCTTCGCCGCCCACGCCCTGTCCCTCCTCGGCGTGGTCGTCGGCGAGATCGCCCTGTCGGTCCTGGTCTACGGCCTCACCGGCTCGCCCCTGATGAGCGCCCTCACCTTCGCGCTGGGCTTTCTGCCCCATGCCGTCGGCGGCACCCTCCTGGCCGGGGTGGCCGACCGCTTCCCGGCCCGCCGGGTGCTCGTGGTCTGCGACCTGGTGTGCGCGGCCTGCGCCGCGCTCATGGCCGTGCCGGCGGTCCCCGTCGGCGCGCTGCTCGCGCTGCGCTGCGTCCCCGCCGTGGTCTCCCCCGTCTTCCAGGGCACGCGCATGGCCACCCTCGCCGACGTCCTGGGCGACGGCGACCTGTTCGTCCTCGGCCGCTCCCTGCTGCGCATCGTCGCGCAGAGCGCCCTTCTCGCCGGCTACGGACTCGGCGGTCTGCTGCTCACCGCGGTCGCCCCCCGGCACGCCCTGCTGATCACCTCCGGCGCTTTTCTCGCCTCGGCCGCCCTGCTCCGCTTCGGCACCCGGCGCCGCCCCGCACGGGCCGGCCGGGCGGGCGCCCTGACGGGCGACTCGCTCAGGGGCGCCCGTCAGGTGCTCGCCGACCGCCGTGTGCGAGTGCTGCTCCTGCTGTTCTGGGTGCCGCCGATGTTCGTGGTCGTCCCCGAGGCGCTGGCGGCCCCGTACGCCGACGCGCTCGGCGCCGGCTCCACCGGCCTCGGCCTGCTGATGTGCGCGCTGCCCGTCGGCGCGATCGCGGGCGAACTGTACGCGGGCTCCCGGCTGCGGCCCGCCGTGCGCGAGCGGATCGCCCTGCCCCTGGTCTGTCTCATGCTGCTGCCGTATCTCGGCTACGCTCTGCACCCGAACCTCCCCGTCTCCCTCCTCCTGCTGCTGCTCTCGGGCGCCGGGGCGGCCTACACGCTGGGTCTGGACCAGTGGTTCGTGCGGGCCGTGCCCCAGGAGCTGCGCGGCCGGGCGATGACCCTGCTCACCGCCGGACTCATGACGGTCCAGGGAGTGGGCATGGCGCTGGCCGGGGCGGCGGCGGAATTCGCGGGGGTGACGGCCACGGTCACCGGGGCCGGTGCACTGGGGACCGCCTGCTGCGCCGCCCTCGCCGTGGCCGCCCGCCGGACCGAGGAGCGAGACGGGGCTGACCGGAATATGACCGACAGGTAGGGTCTGGTGACGTGCCGAAGCCCCTCAGTCTTCCCTTCGACCCCATCGCCCGTGCCGACGAGCTCTGGAAGCAGCGCTGGGGAAACGTGCCCTCCATGGCCGCGATCACCTCGATCATGCGGGCCCACCAGATCCTGCTGGCCGAGGTCGACGCGGTGGTCAAGCCGTACGGACTGACGTTCGCGCGTTACGAGGCCCTGGTACTGCTCACCTTCTCCAAGGCCGGCGAGCTGCCGATGTCCAAGATCGGCGAGCGGCTCATGGTGCACCCCACGTCCGTGACGAACACCGTGGACCGTCTGGTCAGGTCCGGTCTGGTGGCCAAGCGCCCCAACCCCAACGACGGGCGCGGCACGCTCGCCGTCATCACCGACAAGGGCCGTGAGGTGGTCGAGGCGGCCACCCGCGACCTGATGGCGATGGACTTCGGGCTCGGGGTCTACGACGCCGAGGAGTGCGGGGAGATCTTCGCGATGCTGCGCCCGCTGCGCGTCGCCGCCGGAGATTTCCGGGACGAGTAGGGTTTTCGCAGGTCAGCACGCTGCTCCCGCCGAAGCGGAGGGGGTGCGAAGGCCGCGGCCGGGGCCGTGCCCGCCGGTGGCCGTGCCCTGCCGGAGCCGGGAGTTTCGGGGCGGTTACGCTCGTACCCATGAAACGAAGCGTGCTGACCCGCTACCGCGTCCTGGCCTACGTCACCGGCGTGCTGCTGGTCCTGCTGACCCTCGGCATGATCGCCAAGTATGTGCTCCACCTCGACGGCGCGGTGGACTTCACGCGCGTGGTGAGCATCGCGCACGGCTGGCTGTACGTCATCTACCTCGTCTTCGCCTTCGACCTGGGCTCCAAGGCGAAGTGGCCGGTCGGCAAGCAGCTGTGGGTACTGCTGGCGGGCACCGTTCCCACGGCCGCCTTCTTCGTCGAACGCAGGATCACTCGCGAGCTCGAGGGCAAGTTCACGCAGAACGAGGCCCCCGCGGCCGCCAAGGCGTAGCCGGACCGCCCCGCGGACACCTGCGAGAACGTCCGTACGGCGGTCTTGCCATCGACATTTACTAGGACGTCCTAGTAAATTCGAGGTATGGACGCTGACGCCATAGAGGAGGGCCGCCGCCGCTGGCAGGCCCGTTACGACGCCGCGCGCAAGCGCGAGGCGGACTTCACCACGCTCTCCGGTGACCCCGTGGAGCCGGTGTACGGACCCCGACCCGGGGACACATACGAGGGCTTCGAGCGGATCGGCTGGCCCGGGGAGTACCCCTTCACCCGCGGGCTGTACCCGACCGGCTACCGAGGGCGCACCTGGACGATCCGGCAGTTCGCCGGCTTCGGCAACGCCGAGCAGACCAACGAGCGCTACAAGATGATCCTCGGCAATGGCGGAGGCGGTCTCTCGGTCGCCTTCGACATGCCGACGCTCATGGGGCGCGACTCCGACGACCCGCGCTCGCTGGGCGAGGTCGGCCACTGCGGGGTGGCGATCGACTCGGCGGCCGACATGGAAGTGCTGTTCCGGGACATCCCGCTCGGCGAGATCACCACCTCCATGACGATCAGCGGGCCGGCCATTCCCATCTTCTGCATGTACCTGGTCGCCGCCGAGCGTCAGGGCGTGGACACGTCCGTCCTCAACGGCACGCTCCAGACGGACATCTTCAAGGAGTACATCGCCCAGAAGGAGTGGCTCTTCCAGCCCGAGCCGCATCTGCGCCTCATCGGCGACCTGATGGAGTACTGCGCCGCCAACATCCCGGCCTACAAGCCGCTGTCGGTCTCCGGCTACCACATCCGCGAAGCGGGGGCGACGGCCGCGCAGGAGCTGGCGTACACGCTGGCGGACGGCTTCGGGTACGTCGAGCTGGGGCTGAGCCGGGGCCTGGACATCGACGTCTTCGCGCCCGGTCTGTCCTTCTTCTTCGACGCGCACATCGACTTCTTCGAGGAGATCGCCAAGTTCCGTGCGGCGCGCCGGATCTGGGCGCGGTGGATGCGCGACGTGTACGGCGCGAAGACCGAGAAGGCGCAGTGGCTGCGCTTCCACACGCAGACCGCGGGGGTCTCGCTGACCGCCCAGCAGCCGTACAACAACGTCGTGCGCACGGCCGTGGAGGCGCTCGCGGCGGTGCTCGGCGGCACCAACTCGCTGCACACCAACGCCCTCGACGAGACCCTCGCACTGCCCAGTGAGCAGGCCGCGGAGATCGCGCTGCGCACGCAGCAGGTGCTGATGGAGGAGACGGGCGTCGCCAATGTCGCCGACCCGCTGGGCGGTTCGTGGTACGTCGAGCAGCTGACGGACCGGATCGAGGCGGACGCGGAGAAGATCTTCGAGCAGATCAAGGAACGGGGGCTGCGGGCGCACCCCGACGGGCAGCACCCGATCGGACCGATGACGTCCGGGATCCTGCGGGGGATCGAGGACGGATGGTTCACCGGGGAGATCGCGGAGTCGGCGTTCCGGTACCAGCAGGCGCTGGAGAAGGGCGACAAGAAGGTCGTCGGCGTGAACGTCCACACCGGGTCGGTGACCGGGGACCTGGAGATCCTGCGGGTGAGCCACGAGGTGGAGCGGGAGCAGGTCCGGCTGCTGGGCGAGCGCAAGCGCAAGCGCGACGACGCGGCGGTGCGCTCGGCGCTGGACGGCATGCTGGCGGCCGCGCGCTCCGGCGAGAACATGATCGAGCCGATCCTCGAGGCGGTGCGCGTCGAGGCGACGCTGGGGGAGATCTGCGGCGCACTGCGCGACGAGTGGGGCGTGTACACGGAGCCCGCGGGGTTCTGAGACAGGGACGCCGGGGCCGGGACGGCGCGGGGTCTCCCGCCCGCCGTCCCGGCCCTTTTCGTGTCTTCCTGTTCTCCTCCTGTGTCCTCCGGGTCTTCCGGGGCTTTCCGCGCCCTCGGGATTCCTCGGGGGCTTCGCCCGCCGCGGCGCGGGACAGACCGTGGCCCTCGGGCCCCTGCCCGTCCCGCGGGGGCTGCGGGGGTGCGGGGGTGTGCTCCCCGCGGTCCCGCCGGGGAGGGCTCAGTCCCCGGAATCCCCCTCGGCCCGGGCGGTCCCGCCCTCACGCCCTCCCGGATTCCTCGGGAGGGGAGAGGGCTCTGGCGGTCCGCCGGACCGCAACCCCGTCAGAAGGACCCGGGTGAAGTGCCGTACCCACGCCTCGTCCGCCGGTTCCGCGCTGACGAGGGTGCGGTGGACCACCGTGCCCGCCACCATGTCGAAGATCAGGTCGGCCGTGCGGGCGGCTTCCTCCGGGTCCGGTTCCCAGGGGAGTTCGCCGCGGGACTGGGCGCGGGCGCGGCCCTCCAGGACCAGTCGTTTCTGCCGGTCCACGATGGAGGCGCGAATGCGGTTCCGCAGGGCCTCGTCGCGGGTGGCCTCGGCTATCACCGCCATCAGGCCGCTCTGGGCCTCCGGCCGGGCCAGGATCCGGGCGAACTGCAGCACCACGCCCTCGAGGTCGGCGGCGAGGCTGCCCCGGTCGGGGAGGCGGAGCTCGTCGAAGAGCCCGGCGACGGCGTCGACGACGAGTTCGCTCTTGCCCGCCCAGCGGCGGTACAGCGTCGTCTTGGCGACCCCCGCCCGGGTGGCCACGTCCCCCAGGGTGAGCTTGGACCAGCCCAGCTCGACCAGGGCCGCCCGGGTGGCGGCCAGGATCGCTGCGTCCGCGGCGGCGCTGCGCGGACGGCCGGCGCGGACGGACCGGGTGCGGCTCTGCATGTCATGACCCTAACCGGGGCCGACTGGCCGATCCCGTGCGGTCGTGAGGGAGATCACCGGGGCACGGTTTCCCGGGGCCGCCCGATGCCATTACGCTACGAGTCGTAGCGAAAGCGCGGACACAAGCCCGCGCCCGAGCGACGACCACACGCACAACAACACGCACACCGCACGCGCGAACGACCACGCGCGGGGGCTGCCAGGCGCCAGGTGGGGACCGGCGCCCGGCCGCACATCACTGTTTTCACATGCGCGCGCCGAACGGGGGAGGATAGACGCATGCAGCCACGGAACATGTCCATGAGCGGAGTCGTCGACCTCGCCGCGGTGAAGGCGGCCCAGGAGGCGAAGGCGAAGGCGGAGCAGGCGCGCGCGCAAGCAGCCAGGGAGGGCGGCGCGGGGGCGGTCTCCCCGGCCGATCTCGTCGTCGACGTCACTGAGGCCACGTTCGAGCGCGACGTTCTCCAGCGCTCCGCCCAGGTGCCCGTCGTCATCGACTTCTGGGCCGAGTGGTGCCAGCCCTGCAAGCAGCTGAGCCCGGTCCTGGAGCGGCTGGCGACCGAGTACAACGGGCGCTTCCTGCTCGCCAAGATCGATGTCGACGCCAACCAGCTGCTGATGCAGCAGTTCGGGGTCCAGGGGATCCCCGCGGTCTTCGCGGTGGTCGCGGGCCAGGTCCTGCCCCTGTTCCAGGGGGCTGCGCCCGAGGCGCAGATCCGGCGGACGCTGGACCAGCTGGTCCAGGTCGCCCAGCAGCGTTTCGGACTGACCGGCCTGACCGTCGACCCGAATGCCGAACCGGGCGCCGAGGCGGCCTCGAAGACCCCGACCGGCCCGTACGCCTCGCTGCTGAGCGCGGCCGTGCAGGCCCTGGAGGCCGGGGACCTGGGCGGCGCCATCCAGGCGTACAAGAACGTCCTGGCCGACGACCCGGCCCACCCGGAGGCCAAGCGGGGCCTCGCCCGGGCGGAGCTGCTCCAGCGGGTGCGGAGCATGGACCCGCAGAAGGTGCGCCAGGAGGCGGCCGACAAGCCGGCCGATGTGCAGGCGCAGATCGCCGCCGCCGACCTGGACCTGGCGGGCGGCCATGTCGAGGACGCGTTCGGGCGGCTCGTCGAGACCGTGCAGCGCACCGCCGGCGAGGACCGGGACGCGGCACGGCTGAGGCTGCTGGAGCTCTTCGAGGTCGTCGGGCCCGAGGACCCGAGGGTGACGGCGGCGCGCCGGGCGCTGGCGCGCGCGCTGTTCTGAACCGGGATCCGGTCCGCACCGGATCCCGTGCGCCGGCCGGGCCCCGTGTACCGGCCGGACGGCACACACCGGGGCGTTCGATGCCCCGGTGACAGAAGTGGCCGAGGACGCTCCCATGCGGCCGCGCTTTACCAAAACTTGGTAATCGCGGCCGCTGTTACTGGGAGTAACTCGGAAGCGTTGTTCCGCTCTCATCTGTCCGGGCATCAGTGCTTTTGTTCCGCCTTGGACGGCAACCGAGCGTCGCCGTTCGGGACCGAGAGACCGGGTCCCGGTAATCCGACCGTTACTAGCCAGTAACGAACCCCCTTGTGCGGGCGGCGAGAATGCACCACGATCGGCGACGCTCGGTCCATTCCCGTACCCCGGCAGCCGGTCGGGGGACGGAGTGTCTGGGTCCCCACCGAGCAGGGCCGGCGGCAGTGGTGCCGGCCCTTGGACAGGGGGGTCTTCGCTCAATGGCGAAGCCTGTCCGCAAGGTTGTGCGTGATGCGTGTCAGGCGCGACCAGTGGTTGTCGCTCGGGGGTGAACGCCGGTGATTCGGGCGCGATGCGCGTCACTGAGCGCGGGCGCTCTCCTTCCCGAGGGCGTAGCACTTCTCCCATCCCTGCCCGGCCGGACCGCCGACCGGCGGTGAGCCGTCGTCAGGAGATGTACGTCCGAGAAGGAGGAACTATGGAGTCCCAAGTGCGTGGCGGGACCAGATGGAAGCGGTTCGCTGTGGTCATGGTGCCCAGCGTGGCCGCGACGGCGGCGATAGGCGTGGCCCTGGCGCAGGGTGCTCTCGCCGCGTCGTTCAGCGTGTCGGGCCAGTCGTTCAAGGTGACGGCCGAGAAGCTCGTCGGCAGCGGGTTCTCCCAGTACGGGGCGATCGACTCGGGCAAGAGCCTGGAGGGCAAGGACGAGCACCACCCGGTCGCGGTCTCGGCCTTCAAGAAGGCCACGATCAACAACCTGTGCCAGTCGGTCGTCACGCCCACGCCCTTCGGCAATGTGAGCCTGCTTCTGAGGGCGGGCGGCGGTTCCAAGCCGGTCGAGGCCAGCAACCTCTACATCGACGTCGCTGACCTCAGCGCCGACGCGACCTTCAACAACATCGACATCGGTGTGGCGGCCAAGGACGCCAGCAAGGGTCCGGGCATGAAGGGCGGCAGCGAGCAGGCCAACCCCTTCGGTTTCGCCCAGCAGGCCGACTCGGCCACGCTGACCGACGTGAAGCAGACGGCGTGGGCGACCACCGCCGGAACCTTCAAGCTCAGCGGCCTGAAGATGTCGCTGGCCACGGGCACCAAGGAGTGCTACTAGGCACTCGGTGACGGGCGGGGGAGCCGGTGGCGCCCCCGCCCGTCCCGCCCTTTGCCCACTGCTTCAC
>NZ_MUME01000270.1 GCF_002155915.1 Streptomyces thermovulgaris
GGGGAAAGCCGGGGAAAGCCGGGGGAGAGGCAGGGGAGACGAGGGCGGCGACCGATCGGTCGGTGCCTCAATTGCCGTTTGTGCGCAGTAGATTCCCGAGTGATTTCGGCAACACCTCGTTTGAGGCCCGCACTTGACGGGCAATGAGCGCGCTCCCGATCTTGTGTCGGAAATGTGAACATCGCGCGGTGGGAATGTGTGCTCATGTCCCTCTAGTCACACCCGCCGACAGAAAACTGACGGCCGGTCTTGAACACGACGCGGCCTGCGTCCGTATCCGTCCGCGAGCGACCTACTGGGGGGACCCCCGGACATCGGAGGTTGGCGTGCGCAAGGATGCGACCGTGGCCAGAGAACGTGGAGCGAGGGCCCGACATCGCATGTCCCAGTCCTCGGAGCCTGATGAGGAGTTGATGCGTGCCCTGTACCGGGAGCACGCCGGACCTCTCCTTGCGTACGTCCTCCGGCTGGTCGCCGGAGACCGGCAGCGTGCCGAGGACGTGGTGCAGGAGACGCTCATACGTGCCTGGAAGAACGCCGGCCAGCTCAACCGAGCGACCGGTTCGGTACGCCCCTGGCTGGTGACGGTCGCCCGGCGCATCGTCATCGACGGCCATCGCAGCCGGCAGGCCCGGCCGCAGGAGGTCGACCCGTCGCCGCTGGAGGTCATCCCCGCGGAGGACGAGATCGACAAGGCGCTGTGGCTGATGACGCTGTCGGACGCGCTGTCCGACCTGACCCCGGCCCACCGGGAGGTGCTCGTCGAGACGTACTTCAAGGGGCGTACTGTCAATGAGGCGGCGGAGACGCTGGGCATACCCAGCGGCACCGTCCGTTCCCGGGTGTTCTACGCCCTGCGTTCGCTGAAGCTGGCTTTGGAGGAGAGGGGGGTGACGGCGTGATGAGCGTGTACGGGGGGTTCGGATCAGGAGGTCCGGGTAACTCTGCTTCCATGCAGGGAACACCGGCTCCGAACGAGCACGAAACCGTCGGCGCCTACGCCCTCGGGATTCTCGACGATGCCGAGGCGACCGCGTTCGAGGCGCACCTCGCCGGCTGCGAGTGGTGCGCACAGCAGCTCGACGAACTGGCCGGGATGGAGCCGATCCTGGCCGCACTCGCGGACATGCCGGGCTCCGGCACACCCGCGATCGGCGAGTCCCTGTCGGCCAAGCCCAGCCCGCGCCTGGTGGAGAAGCTCATCGACGAGGTGGCCGAGCGGCGCGCCCAGAAGCGCCGGCGGGCCTTCTACCTGGTCGCGGCGGCGGCAGCGCTGATCATCGGCGGCCCGCTGACCGTGTACGCGGTGAGCGGTTCGAACACCGGCGGCACGGCCAATGTGGCGGTGAGCTCCGCACAGGCGGCCTTCCAGGAGATGCCCGACAAGGTCACGGTGACGGATCCGGCGTCGCGCGTCACCGCGACGGTCGCCCTGGAGAAGAAGGACTGGGGCACGGACGCCGTCCTGGAGCTGAAGAACGTCACCGGTCCGCAGAAGTGCTCGCTGATCGCCGTCGGCAAGGACGGCGAGCGCCAGACCCTGGCGACCTGGTCGGTCCCGGAGTGGGGCTACGGCCTGCCGGACGCCACGTCGGAGAAGGGCAAAAAGCCCCTCTACGTCCGCGGCGGCGCCGCCCTGAACCCGAACGAGATCGACCACTTCGAGGTGATGACCTTCGACGGCAAGAAGCTCGCCGAGGTCAAGGTCTGAGGCCGAGGCCCAAGGGGCTTCGGCCACGGGAACACGGCCGCCCTCGCCGGTTTCCCCACGGGGCTTCACCCGTGGCGGCGGGGCGGCCGTCGGCTCGGGGCACGGCCTTGGTGCCCGCCGGCCGCCCCGCCCGGCTTCCCGCCGCGGACCGGGCCGGATCGCGGCACCCGGTGGTGGATCAGGTCGCGCGCCCGCGGGCGGGCAGCGCGGCCGAGGCGGGCGAGGACGGAGGAGACGCAGGGGGCGAGGGGAGGCGGGCCGGCCGGGACCAGCGGCGCACGATCGGCTTCTCCACCCACACGTACAGGGCCCAGGACGCCAGGACCGCGAGGGCGAACTCGGCCACCGTCACCGCGATCGCGGCCGGTACGGAGTCCAGCCTGCCGACCAGGTCGCGTCCCCCGGCCAGCACGATGAAGTGCAGCAGATAGAAGGCGAACGACACCTCGCCGAGCCAGACCATGACGCGATGGCGGAACAGGGAGGAACGGCCCTGGACGTCGGCGAGCGCGCCGGCCGCGATGAACAGCGCGCACGGGATCACGCACACCGCGCGCTGTGCGAACAGGTACGGCACGCCGGGCAGTTCGGCGACCGCATAGCTCGCCACGAGCAGCAGGCCGGACCAGAGCAGCCCGATGTCACGCCAGCGGCCGAGCAGCACGGCGCGGGCGACGAGGATCCCGAGGAGGAAGTCGAGCAGCCGGGCCGGCGGGAACACATACGCGAACCACAGGTGCAGCCCGGAGACGTCCGGCTCGTTGGACATGCGGACCTCCCCGGCCGGGACGAGGGCCGTGGCCGTGAACGGGGTGGCCGCGATGGCGAGGACGGTGACGGCGATCCAGTGCTTGAGCCGCCGCGCGGGGATGCGGCGGGCCCAGTGGAACAGCACGGGGAAGCAGAGGTGGAAGAAGGCCTCGGTGGACAGGGACCAGCCCGGTGGGTTCACGCTGAAATTGACGTCGTAGTCGGGAATCCACGACTGGAGCATGAACAGCGTGGTGAACGCGGGCCACGCGGCGGTGCCGGCCGCGATGAGGAGCATGGCCAGCGCCCAGGCGACCAGGTAGTTCGGCACGATCTTGACGTACCGGCGGCGCCAGAACGAGCGCGCGGTGTCGCCCTCGCGGGCGGACCAGGTCAGGACGAAGCCGCTGAGGACGAAGAAGAAGGTGACGCCGAGGCCGCCGGCCTGCTCGACCAGCCGGGCGAACACGGTGCCGTTGGCGTCCTTGGCGTCGTCGCCCAGTAACCAGGCGGCGGGCAGCGAGACATGGAAGAGGAAGACCAGCAGCGCGGCCGGGAAGCGCATGCCGGTGAGCGAGGGGGCCTGCTCACCGGCGCCGTGACCGGGCCGCCGGTCGTCGGTATTCGCCCGGCGGACGGTGTCGTGCCGGATGCGGGGCTTTCCCCGACGGGGGAGGGCGGTGACGTCCGGTCCGTGGCCATGACGGGATGACTCCTTGTCGGATGCGGGCAGGGCGGGGCGGAGGGAAGCGTCCGCGCCGTCCGGTCCCGCCCGGTGCGCGGCGCGTGTCGCTCCCCCGTCGGCTCACGCAGGGGAGGTGGTGATCAGCCCAGGAACGAGCGGATGGCGTCGACGAGCGCGTCCGGTGCCTCCGCCGGCACCAGGTGGCCGCTGTCGATTTCGAGATAGCTGCTGCCGGCGATCGCCTCGTGCAGTTCGCGGGAGTGCCCGACGGGCACGAGCTGGTCGTGGCGGCAGCCGATCACGAGCGTGGGGGCGGAGACCCGGGGCAGCAGGTCGCGGATGTCGACGTCGAGTCCGAGGTCGATCTGCCGCACGGTGCCCTCGGTGACCGTCGCGCCGCCGACCCACTCCGCGAAGGACTCCTCGTCGAGCCCGGCCAGGAACTCGGGCTTGAACAGCAGCAGGCTGATGTAGTGCGAGTACAGCTCGGGGTCCACGTCGGCGAGCCGCCGCCACACCTGGAAGCCCAGCCGCTTGCGGGGGTCGTCGTTGCGCGCCCAGCCGGCGATCAGGACGAGGCGGCGGACGCGCTCGGGGTGCCGGGCGGCGGCCGCGGCGGCGATCACCGCGCCCAGCGAGAAGCCGACGACGTCGACGGGGTCCCGGGTGACTTCGCCGGAGGCGCCGAGGACCTGCTCCACGAGCCGGTCCAGGGTGAGCGGGGAGCCGTCGTCCACGGTGTCGCCGCTGCCGGCGTAGTCGGGGGCGATGACGGTGTGATGGTCGGTGAAGTGCTTGAGCAGATGGCCGTAGTTGGTCTCGCCGGTGGCGCCGGTGCCGTGGACGAGGAGCAGACCGGGCCCCTGTCCCTCGGTGCGGTAGTGCACGGTCGCCTGGCCGACGGTCGTCTGGTGCATGGTTCTCCTTCGGTGTCTCGAAGACGTACGGGCGACGGGGACGCCGGACGCCGCGGTGTCCGAGGCCCCCGCCGTCCTCACCCCATGCGCAACAACACCTTGGGCCGGGTGCGATTTCCCTCGGCGAGCCGCCGGTAGGCATGGTCGGGACGGTCGTGGGGCAGGACGGCGTCGATGAGCGGAGCGAGCAGCGGCGCGGTCATGGTCGAGGGGACGGGCTCCGCGGCGACGGCCGGGGGAAGGCACTTCGCGGTCATCGCGCGAGCACCCCCCGTGAGGCCGGGGCGGTGCCCAGCATGGCGCGCAGGCCGTCGGCGACATCGGCCGGGCGCCAGCCGGGCATGCCGGTGACGGCCGCGAACCCGTCGCAGCGCAGGGAGGAGTAGCGGGGGCGGCTCGCCCACTCGCTGTCCGCGCGCAGACAGGGCGTGACCAGGTTTTCATCGGCCCCGGCCAGACGGTAGGCGATCCGGGCGAACGCGTACCGGCTCAGCTGCCGGGGACCGGACAGATGGGGGAGCGCGGGCGCCTCCGCCTCCGGCCGGCACAACGCCGCCAGCACGGTCGTCACATCGTCCAGGTGGACGGGGGTGAACCACTGGTCCCGCGGGACGGCGAGCGGTCGCCGGGCGCGTGCCGCGGTCAGGCAGCGCTCGGCGAAGGTCACCCGCTGACCCGGCGGCGACCAGCCGCCGTAGACGAGGCTGACCCGTACCACACGGCCCCCGGCGTCCCGGACGGCCTGTTCGGCCTCCAGCTTGACCCGGCCGTAGACATTGGCCGGGGCCGGCGGGTCGGCGGGGGTGCGCAGCGGTTCGGTGCCGGGGTAGACGTTGTCGGTCGACACCAGCAGCAGCCGCGGACCGAACTCCGCGGCCACCGCGCGGGCGAGCCCCGCGTGCGCCTCGGCCGCCTGGGCGGGGTGGTGTTCCATCCAGGTCACATCGCTCGGGCCGTGGGTGAGCACGATCCGGTCCGGCTCCCACCGGCGCAGCGCGGCGAGCAGGAGGTCGCGTCCGTACCGGGTGCCGAGGTCGCACGGCTCGTGGTCGGAGGTACGGGCCCCGCTGCGGGAGACGGTGCACACGGCGACGGCGGCGCGGCGCACGCGCCCGGCCCGCGGCGTTCGCCGCCTCCCGGCTCGCCGAACCGTGCGCCGCCGGCTCCCCGCCGGGGCCCGAGGACATCACCAACCGCCCGCTCGCCCGGGCCGCCCGGGAGGGCGATCCCTTCGCGGTGGAGGTGCTGCGGTCGGGCCTGGCCCACCTGGCGACGGCGGTGAGTTCCGTGTTTCTCGGCACCGGCATACGCCGTTATGTCTTCGTCGGCGGTTTCGCGCTGGCCGTGGGGGAGCGTTTCCTCGGAACCGAGGGGCTGACGTACTGGAAGTGCCTGGCCCGGCGGACCGGGACGGCCGGCTCCTGGGAGGCCGTCGAGTGGGCGTCGCTGCCGCCGGGCGCGGTCAGCGGCGAGCATCTGCACACCCGTACCGAGGAGATCTACTTCATCCTCTCCGGCGAGGGCGAACTCCGCCTCGACGGCCGGCCGCACGCCGTGCGCGCCGGGTCGATGGCCCTGACCCGCACCGGCAGCGTCCACGGCCTGCGCAACACCGGGGCCGCCCCGCTGGACTGGCTGGTCGTCGAGATGCCGACGCCGCACACCCACGCCGTGCTCACCGGAACCCGATGGACCGACCGGGAGAACACCATGCCGCGCAGTACCGTCCATGTCCTCGAGGACGACACCGAGGTCGACCCGTCGGTCTCCTTCGACGGGCCCCTGCGCACCGTCCGCACCCGCAGCCTGGCGGCGGGGGAGAAGCTGTCCTTGGCCGCCGACGGCACCGAGCACGTCCTGTTCGTCCTGAGCGGCCGGGGCACCGCCACCGGCAGCGGGACCGAGGTGCCGCTGGCCGCGGGCACCTCGATCACCCTGCCGCTGGGCGGCACCGTCACGGTCACCGGCGGCGCCGGGGGACTGCGGCTGTTCCACGCCGTGATGGCGGTCGCCTCCGCCGGGGAGGTGGGCACCGCATGATCGTCTCCCGGGCGACGGCGCACGCCGTACGGGCCGGCGGCGGGCCCGCCCGGCGTTGCCTGGCGCGGCGCGGCATGCTGCACAGCGAGTGCGAGGCGGTCGACCATCTGCGGCCGCCGGCCGGCGCGGTGGTGGAGGACCGCGGGCGCAGCGGCACCGACGAGGTGTGGCTGATGCTGTCCGGCGCGGTCACCGTGGAGGAGTGCGACAGCGCTCCATGGACGCTGCGCACCGGCGAGCTCATGCTCAGCCCCGCCGGGGCGCGTCCCCGCCTGAGGGCGGCGGACGACGGCGCGGAACTGCTGCTGACGGCCGTCCTGCCGCACGACCGGGTGCGGCAACTGCCCCGACGTGTCCCGGAGCTGGCCCATGACCGACACTGACCTCGCCCCGCGCACGCACCGGGGAATCCCCACCGCCCGCAACGTCGACCATGTCGCCTACACCGTCGCCGACCTGGAACGGGCCGTGGCGTTCTTCGTCGACGTCCTCGGCGGTGAACTCGTCTACCGCGAGGGCCCCCTCGCCCGGGACGACGACTGGATGGCCGAGCATCTGGACGTGCACCCGCGGGCCGTCGCCGAGATCGCCATGATCCGGATGGGCCCGACCTGCAATGTCGAGCTCTTCCAGTACACCGCGCCCGATCAGCGCACGGTCCCGCCGCGCAACCACGACGTCGGCGGCCACCACCTCGCCATCGCCGTCGAGGACGTCGACGCGGCGGTGGCCTATCTGGAGGCCCAGCCCGGGATCGAGGTCCTGGGCGGGCCCGAGACCATCGAGGAGGGCCCCATCGCGGGCAACCGGTGGACCTACCTCCGCACCCCCATCGGCATCACCCTGGAGCTGCTGGCCATCCCCGACGGCCGTCTGCCGTACGAGAAGCAGACGTCGGCCCGCCGGTACGCCGGGGAGCCGGGCGGCTGGCACTGCGGAGGCTGAGACCCGTCACGGGAAGGGCCGGGGGCCGTGGGCGGACGATCCGCCCGCGGCCCCCGTGCCGTGGTGCGCGCCGTCACCACCGGCCGTGGGCCCGCAGGAGGGCGGCGTAGGCGGCGAAGACCGGGCGTCATGCGGGGTGCCGGCCGGGGGAGGAGTGCCCCTCGTGGTCGCAGGGGCCGCGGTCCTCCTGCGGGGCGGCCGGGGCCGAGCGGGCCGCATCCGTCTACTGCGGCAGCGCGCGCACGCCGTTCGTCGTCCGGCGGCTCGCGTCCGGCGCCGCCCGGCGCATCGCCCGCCCGGTGCCCGGGCCGAAGCGCGCCGCACCGGCCGAGCGGCTGCCCTGCTCGGGGATCGGTGAAGTGCCCGGCACCCGGGCGCCCTTCGGGGGCTCCCGGGTGGTCTGCCGCGCGAGCCGGCCGCGGACCGTGCCCCACTCCCGCGGGCCGCGGCCGGCGAACGGGGGCGGCGTGTGCGCCGCGCCGGCCGAACCCGTGGCCGCGGGCGCGGGAGCACTCGACGGCGTGCGTCCCCGCGCGACGAGCGGTCCGCGCGGACGGACCTTTGCCCAGGGGTGCCGATCGCTGCGCGGCAGGCGGCGGAAGAAGTCCTCGGAACGCACCGTGCACCCCCTCGACGACAGCCGGTGCCGGCAGGCCGGCGCAGCCCCGGCATGAAGAGAATACAGAATGTTCTCTTTGTTTTTGGCTGTTTTCCGGGCCGACCCGGTTGTGCGCCGCGACATTGTCAAGTCGGAGGAGGAGGCACGGCTTCGCCGGCGATCAGGTGTGAGCGAAGACGGCGGCCGGCGCCCCGTGACGGCCGGTGCCGGTCAGCGGCCCTCGGGGGGCGCATGCGAGGCCGGCGGCCAGGGCATGGGAGCCCGGACGGGGACGGCGGGGTCCGCGCCCCCGGGGCCACCGGGCGCGCCGAGCCGTACGGCGACCTCGGTGCCTGCGACGGCGCAGAGCACGAGGGCGGCGACCCGCTGCGGCGGGCCCAGGGCGGCCAGCCCGTCGTCCACGTGCCCGAGCCGGTCGTGCAGCAGCGCCAGCCATGTCTCGTACCAGTTCGCGCCCGTGCCGTTCCAGTCCCAGGCGAGCCGGGCGGCGGCCCGCACCGCGACCTCCCGCTCCAGCAGCCGCACCAGCGTGCGGGCGAAACCGGTCACGTCCTCCACACCGGCCACGCGCCTGCGCGGTGGCAGCGCCTGCCGGGTCATGAGGATTCCCCAGTCCTCGACCTCCTGGGCCAGGTCCGACTTGGCGGCGAAGTGGAAGGTCAAGGCGCCCATCGTCACATCGGCGGCCCTGCTGATCCGGATCAGCGAGGTACCGGCGAACCCGTGCCGGGCGAACTCCCCGGCCGCTGCCCGAAGAAGGGCCCGACGGGTCCGCTCGCCCCTTTCCTGACGTGCCACTGTCCGTCTCCGATCCCGAAGACGCGTTGACCGGGCATGTGTGCCATCACCCCGGGCCGGCGGCCGTCGCACAGCTCCCGGTCCGCGCGTACGGCCTGCAGATTGCACAGGCCGCCGATGTTAGGCACGGATCGTGCGGCCGTCGGCCGACGGGCGGCAAGGGCCGGGAACTTTGTCACAATGCGGGGAAACCGGCGTGGGCCGGAGGGTGTCCGTCGGGTGAAGGAGGGCTCGGTACCAGGCGGCCGCCGCCTCCAGGCGGTGCAGGGGGCCGGGGCCCGGCGGGCAGGCGGACAGGCGCCAGATCTCGTCGCTGCGGTACCAGTGGTCGCGGGCCAGCAAAGCGAACTGGCGCTCCGTCACCCGTCCCGGAACCGTCCGCAGCCGCTCCAGGCAGACCGGCCAGGACCAGTCGGCGTCCGGCCGGGCGGGCAGCACCCCATGGGTCACGAGCGTGGCCAGCAGATCCCCGATGCGGACGGGCTCGGGGTGGCTCGCGTGGTGGACCCCGGGGGGAACGCCCTCGCCCGCGGCGACCGCGGCGATCAGCCGGCCCAGGTCGCCGACGTCGACCGCCGACAGCAGCGCCCGGTTCCCGTCCCAGGCCGCCGGAACCCGGTCGACCAGCTCCCGCAGCGCGGGAACCACCCACCGGTCGCCCGCGCCCAGCACCAGGCCCGGCCGCAGCACGACCGCACCGGCCCGCAGCGCGTGCCCCTCCCCGGCCAGCCGGGTTCTGCTGGCCGCCGACACGGGCTCGGCGGGGACCTCGTCCACCGCGATGCCGCGGTGGGGGCCCGCTCCGTACACCGCGGCGGTCGACAGGTGCACCACCCGCCGGACCCCGGCGCGCGCGGCCTCCGCCATCAGCGCCCTGGTCCCGGCCACGTTCACGGCCACGCACCGCTCCTCGTCCCGGCCGATGTACGAGGCCAGATGGACCAGCGTGCCCGCGCCCGCGCACAGACCCCGCAGCGAGGCCGGGTCGGTGAGGTCCCCGGTGACCCACTCCACGGATCCGCCGGCGCCCGCGGCGGTGTCCGGGACACGCCGCACCAGGGCCCGCAGCCGCAGGCCCGGGAAGCGGTTCGCCAGCGCACCGAGGGCGGCCGACCCGATGAAACCGGTCGCACCCGTCAGCACCACCGTGTCCGTCACGCCGGTGTTCGCCCTCGCTCCACGGACACGACCAGCCGTTCCCGGACCTCGGCCGGTGCCACCCCGGGCAGCAGATAGCGCCACAGCAAGGCGATCCGCTCGGGAAGATCGACGCGGCGCGTGGCGATCTGGGACATCACCTGGGTGCCGGTGAAGCTCGCCACCAGGATGCGGGCGAACTCCGCCTCGTCGACCTCCGGCAGCAGCTCCCCGCGCTGCCTGGCCTCGTCCAGTTCCCGGCGGAACTGATCGATCCACCATTCGTACACGGAGTACTCCCTCAGGCCCGACTCCTCCTGCTCGACGGCGAGCCGCACACCCGCCCGGAGCAGGACGTTGCTCTGGAGCTCGAAGGCGAGGTGGAGCGTGAGGTCGACGAGCTGTTGGAGGCCGGCCGGCTTCTCCGGCAGTTTCAGGCCCTGGGCCTGCTCGACGATGACGGCCCGCGCCAGGTCCTCCTTGGACTTGAAGTGGAAGTACATGGCGCCGTGCGTGGAGCCCGCGCGTTCGAGGATGCGGGTGATGCTCGTGCCCGCGTAACCGTACTCGTCGAACACCTCGGCTGCCGCGTGAAGGATCCGCTCCCTGGTGCGGACCGCACGCTCCTGCATGGGCCGTGACACTGGCTCTCCCTGTGTTCTCGTCGTCCCTTCGACAAAAAACAGAACGTACTCTATTTTTTTGCGCGGTGCAGCCGAGGCTGCCGCCGAAGCCGTTCGAGGTGGGGGAGATGCCTTGAAGACCACCGTTGCGCACGACATGGCCCGGGCCACGACTTCTCCGCGGGCGGTCACCCAGCAGCTTGTTCACAAGGCGGATGCCGCAGAGGCCCTGCTGACCCACTGGAGCCGCATGGCGTCCGACTCCTTCCGGGTCGCCGCCCGCTGGCCCGTGGACCACCCCTTCTACACCGCCCTGTCCGGGGCGTACGAGCCCCTGCTGGTGAGCGAAACGATTCGGCAGCTCTTTCCGCTGCTCTGCCATGCCGCCTACGAGGTGCCGTTCGGCCATCACCTGGTCTGGGAACGGTACGACTGCACCCTGGATCCCGAGGTCCTGCGCCCCGGTCCCGCGACACCGGAACTGCGGGCGACCTGCCGCGACCTCGTGCACCGGCGGGGCCGCGTGAGGGCCATGACCATGCATATCGAACTGGTGCGCGACGATGTGGTGCGGGCCCGGGCCCGGTCCCGCTTCACTATCCAGGCACTGGTCGTCTACGACCGGCTCCGCGGCGACCGTGCGGACACCGCGCGGGCCATGGCGGCGGCCGTGCCGGTGCCCGAGCCCGCACTGCCGAAGACGGTCGGACGTGACCGCGCGGCCGACGTCGTCCTGTCCCCGGCGGACCGTCCCGGCCGCTGGCAGTTACGGGTCGACACCCGGCACCCCAAGCTGTTCGACCACCCCGTCGACCATGTGCCCGGCATGCTCCTGCTGGAGGCCGCCCAGCAGGCCGCCCGAGCGGTACGGCGGCCCGCGCGGGTGCTGCCCGTCGCCCTGGAGACGGCGTTCCACCGCTACGTCGAGTTCGACCGCCCGTGCTGGATCGAGGCTCACCCGCTGGAGACCGGCACCGTCCGGGTCGTCGCCCGCCAGGACGGCGAGGACCGCTTCACCGCGGACGTGAGGACGCGCGGCGCCCGCTGACGCCCCGGCACTCCGGCCGCCGGCCGGACAGGAGGCTTCCACGGCGGGTCGGCCGCCTCTCGCTCGCCCCACGGCGAGCGGGGAGCGGCCCGCCTGTGCGCGCCCCGCCGACGGGGACGACCCCGGACCAGGCCGGAGGCGGTCCCGGAGGACAGGGGCGTACTCCTCCCGCGCGATCCGCGAGCACCCGCGCAGACGTGGCCTCCGCGCGGCGGTCCCCGTCCCGGCGGACCGGGGATGCCACCGAGCCGACGCCCGGCGAGGTCCCGTCCCGGCGGGGCCGGGGACCGGGAGCGGACATTCCCGGCTTCCGTGAGCGGGGCCCCTTCGCGTACGGTTGACGGCTGCCCAGCACGTCAGAAGGGGGCCCGGTGGCCGCTCAGGCTCAACAGGATTCCGCGGCCGGATCGGTCCACGGCTCGGATCACGACACCACGCACGGCTCGGTTCACGGCGAGGCGTACGACTCCGTACGGGACCGGGAGATCCGCGGGGAACAGCAGCACCTGGACCGGGTGTACCGGCGCCTCGAGGAGAAGATCCACGAGGCCGAGTTCCTGATGCGGGACGCGGCCAGGCGCGGCCAGGTCGGCACGCCCGGCGCACTGGCCGAACGGGACGCCCAGGTCTTCCGGGCGGGCGTCCACCTCAACCGGCTGAACAGCGAGTACGAGGACTTCCTCTTCGGCCGCATCGACCTGCTCGCCGGCAAGGACGGCAAGAAGGGCCCCGACGGGGCCTACACCGCCGTGGAGCCGGCCGAGGGCGCGGTGCGCGAGGACAACACGGCCGACATCGCCGAGACCCTGCACATCGGCCGCATCGGCGTCCTCGACGAGGACTACGCCCCGCTGGTCATCGACTGGCGGGCACCGGCCGCCGCCCCCTTCTACCGCTCCACCCCCCTGGACCCGGGCCGGGTCGTCCGCCGGCGCGTCATCCGCTCCAAGGGACGGCGCGTCCTCGGCGTCGAGGACGATCTGATGCGCCCCGAGCTGCGGGCCTTCCTCGACGGCCGTGAACTGCCCGCCGTCGGCGACGGCGCGCTGATGGCGGCGCTCGGCCGGGCCCGCGGCCACACCATGCGGGACATCGTCGCCTCCATCCAGGCGGAGCAGGACCTCGTCATCCGCGCCCCCGCCGCCTCGGTGACGTATGTCGAGGGCGGACCGGGCACGGGCAAGACGGCGGTCGCCCTGCACCGGGCGGCCTATCTGCTCTACCAGGACCGGCGCCGCTACGCCGGCGGCATCCTGATCGTCTCCCCGACCCCGCTGCTCGTCGCCTACACCGAGGGCGTGCTGCCCTCGCTCGGCGAGGAGGGCCAGGTCGCCATCCGCGCGCTCGGCTCCCTGGTCGAGGGCGTCGAGGCCACGCTGTACGACTCCCCGCCGGTGGCACGGACCAAGGGGTCGTACCGGATGGTGAAGGTGCTGCGGAAGGCGGCCAGGGGAGCGCTGGAACGCGACGGCGCGCCCGGCCGGCTGCGGGTCGTCGCCCTCGGCCGCCGGCTGGAGCTGGAGGGCGAGGAGCTGGACCGGATCCGGCGCACCGCCCTGGGCGGCACCGCGCCGGTCAACCTGCTGCGCCCGCGCGCCCGCAGGCTGCTGCTGGACGCCCTGTGGGAGAAGTCCGGGGCCGCCGCCCGGTACACCGACCCGGAGCTGGCCGCCGAGCTGCGCGCCTCCTTCGAC
This sequence comes from Streptomyces thermovulgaris, assembly GCF_002155915.1. Lineage (GTDB taxonomy): Bacteria > Actinomycetota > Actinomycetes > Streptomycetales > Streptomycetaceae > Streptomyces > Streptomyces thermovulgaris. Next base: position 12,968 of record NZ_MUME01000270.1, read on the forward strand.
GAGGACGTCACCGAGGAGGAGTCCTTCACCGGCTTCCTGGACGCCTGGTGGCCCGAGCTGACCCCGCGGGACGTGCTCGCCGCCATGGCCGACGAGCGGCGGCTGGGCCGCTGGGCACGGCGGATCCTCGACCCCGGCGAGGTGCGCGGGCTCGCCCGCTCGCTGAGGCGGGACGGGTACTCGGTGCACGACATCGCCCTGCTCGACGAGCTCCAGGCGGTCCTCGGCACCCCGGCCCGCCCGAGGAGGAAACGCGAACTGGACCCGCTCGACCAGCTCACCGGCCTGGAGGAGCTGATGCCCGTGCGGGAGGAGTCGCAGCGCGAGCGGGCCGAGCGGCTGGCGCAGGAGCGCACCGAGTACGCGCACGTCATCGTGGACGAGGCGCAGGACCTCACGCCCATGCAGTGGCGGATGGTCGGCCGCCGCGGCCGGCACGCCACCTGGACGGTCGTCGGCGACCCCGCCCAGTCCTCCTGGTCCGACCCGGACGAGGCCGCCGAGGCGCGCGAGGAGGCCCTGGGCACCCGCCCGCGGCGCCGTTTCCGGCTCACGGTGAACTACCGCAACCCGGCCGAGATCGCCGAGGTGGCCTCCAAGGTCCTCGCCCTGGCCATGCCCGGCTCGACGGCCCCGTCGGCGGTCCGCTCCACGGGGGTGGAGCCGCGCTTCGCCGTCGCGGGGGACTCGCTGGAGAGGACCGTACGGGCGGAGGCCGAGCGGCTGCTGGGCCAGGTGGACGGCACGGTCGGCGTGATCGTCGCCATGAACCGGCGCGAGGAGGCCCGCCGCTGGCTCACCGGGCTCGGCACGGGAAACCGCCCGGACGGCCTCCCGGAGGACGCCCCGGACGAGCGGGACCGGGGGAGGGTGGTGGTCCTGGGCAGCCTGGAGGCGAAGGGACTGGAGTACGACGCGACGGTCGTCGTGTCCCCGGCGGAGATCGCCGACGAGTCCCCGGCCGGCCTGCGGGTCCTCTACGTCGCCCTGACCAGGGCCACCCAGCGGCTGACGGTGGTGTCGGGCGAGCGGGACGAACCGGACGGGGCCGGGGTGCCGGACCTGCTGCGGGACTGAGACCGGGGGACGGCGGGGCCGAAACCGGGGCAGCCGCCGCGAGGGCGAGCCGCCGGGGCGGACCGCGGGGGTGAGCCTCGGCCTGCGGGAAAACGGCTGTTTCGGCGGCTTCGACGGCTTCGGTGGATTCGGCGGATTCGGCGGGCCCGGCAGGAATGGCCGCGGGGCCCGCGTTTGTTAGCCTGGACGTGGCACCGGCCCGATCCAAGCCCCCGGGCCCAACCTTTGTCGCTTCGAGCGACCACTTGCCGCGAGGCGAGCATGGCGGGTCGGTGTCGTCAGCACTGTTTCACGAGGTCTTCCAGAGGTCCGCGCCGGGAGACGGCGCGGACCTCCTGTGCTGGAGGGACCGCCTCGTCCTCGTCCCGTCCTCGTGCTTCTTCCTCAAGCCTCTTCGTGCTTCTTCGGGCCCGTTCCCCGTTCCCGCCGGTTTCCCCGCCTCCGCCCGGCTCTTTCTGCTTCCGCCGGTCCTCGTACGTCCTCGTATGGCGAAACTCACTTTCCGGAAAACGGAGCATTCCCCCGCGAACAAAAAGTTCGCAATCGAAGACGGTTACCACGTACTCGGTGGTAGGTGCGACGATCGGACAGCACAACCACGCAACATCAGGTGAAAGCAGAGGAAGTCGGTCATGGCAACGGCGCCTAGCGTCTCCTACTCGATGACGATCCGGCTGGAGGTGCCGGCGGGCGGGACCGCCGTATCACAGCTCACCACGGCCGTGGAGTCCTCCGGAGGCTCGGTGACCGGCCTCGACGTCACCGCGTCGGGTCATGAGCGGCTGCGCATCGACGTCACCATCGCGGCCACCTCGACGACGCACGCCCAGGAGATCATCGAGAAGCTGCGCGGCATCGAGGGCGTCACGCTGGGCAAGGTCTCGGACCGCACCTTCCTCATGCATCTCGGCGGCAAGATCGAGATGGCGTCCAAGCACCCCATCCGCAACCGCGACGACCTGTCCATGATCTACACCCCGGGCGTGGCCCGCGTCTGCATGGCGATCGCGGAGAACCCCGAGGACGCCCGCCGCCTGACCATCAAGCGCAACTCCGTCGCGGTGGTGACGGACGGCTCGGCGGTGCTGGGCCTGGGCAACATCGGCCCCAAGGCCGCGCTGCCGGTCATGGAGGGCAAGGCGGCCCTCTTCAAGCGGTTCGCCGGCATCGACGCCTGGCCGCTGTGCCTGGACACCCAGGACGTCGACGAGATCGTCCGGATCGTCAAGGCGATCGCCCCCGGGTTCGCCGGCATCAACCTCGAGGACATCTCCGCACCGCGCTGCTTCGAGATCGAGGCCCGGCTGCGCGAGGCCCTGGACATCCCCGTCTTCCACGACGACCAGCACGGCACCGCGATCGTCGTGCTCGCCGCGCTGACCAACGCACTTCGCGTGGTGGGCAAGGAGATCGACAGCGTGCGCGTGGTGATGTCCGGCGCCGGTGCGGCCGGTACGGCCATCCTCAAGCTGCTGCTCGCGGCCGGCGTGAAGAACGCCGTCGTCGCCGACATCCACGGCGTGGTGCACGCGGACCGCGAGGACCTCGTCGACGCCGCCCCGGACTCGGCGCTGCGCTGGATCGCCGAGAACACCAACCCCGAGAACCTCACCGGCACGCTGAAGGAGGCCGTGCGGGGCGCGGACGTCTTCATCGGGGTCTCGGCGCCCAACGTGATCGACGGCGACGACGTGGCCGCCATGGCCGACGGGGCGATCGTCTTCGCGCTCGCGAACCCCGACCCCGAGGTGGACCCGGCGATCGCCCGTGAGACGGCGGCAGTTGTGGCCACCGGCCGCTCCGACTTCCCCAACCAGATCAACAATGTGCTGGTCTTCCCGGGCGTCTTCCGCGGTCTGCTGGACGCGCAGTCCCGCAGCGTCAACACGGAGATGATGCTGGCCGCCGCGCAGGCCCTCGCCGACGTGGTCACCGAGGACGAGCTCAACCCGAACTACATCATCCCGAGCGTCTTCAACGACAGGGTCGCGAGCACGGTCGCGGGAGCCGTCCGCGCGGCCGCGGAACGCTCCGGGGCGACGGCGTGACGATCACCACGCCGCCGGGAAGGGCGTGATGATCGCCACGGTGCCGGGAAACCGGCGCGTCGCGGGACGCCCGGTGACCGGCGCGGCCTTATCGTGCCTGGGATCGGGCCCTCTTTTCGTGTGACTCCCCAGGGTGTTCTCGCGACTCCTATGAGTGCCGGATTGGCATTGACGCCGCAGGTAGAGGCAGGATGCCACCCTGGGCGCGAGGGTCTGGCTACGGACCTGGGTCCGGGGAATGTCCGAGGGCCCTGGCAGCATTCGGCTTCGCTGTGCCCATCATGCGGCTTCGCCGCGTGGCACGCCGCAACGGCAAGAAGAAAACGGGAGTAACAACATGAACCGCAGTGAGCTGGTGGCCGCGCTGGCCGACCGCGCCGAGGTGACCCGCAAGGACGCCGACGCCGTGCTGGCCGCGTTCGCCGACATCGTCGGCGATGTCGTCTCCAAGGGAGACGAGAAGGTCACCATCCCTGGCTTCCTGACCTTCGAGCGCACCCACCGTGCCGCTCGTACCGCCCGCAACCCCCAGACCGGTGAGCCGATCCAGATCCCGGCCGGCTACAGCGTGAAGGTCTCCGCGGGCAGCAAGCTCAAGGAAGCCGCCAAGGGCAAGTGACCTTGCCGTTCGTACGCCGTGAAACGGCGTACGAGGCCCCGTAGGGCACATCAACGACGTGGGGCGGCCCCCTTCGCCGAAGGGGGCCGCCCCGTCGCCGTACACGCCGTGCTGCGGCCCTGCCGGCCCCGTCGCCGGCCCGGGCCGCCGTCGCACCGTCGTCCTGGCGCCGTGGCGCCGTGGCACCCGTCGTGCCGTGGTGCCGGTGCCGTGCCGTTGTCGTGGTGCCGCCGTGCCGTGCCGCGTGGCCCGTGCCGCCCCGCCGGCGCTTCTGCCGCCGTCCCGCACAGCCGGGAAGCCTCCCGGGCCAGGGGTCCGGGAGGCTTCGTCGTACTGCCGTTGACACGGCCTTCTGCGCCCCGTCCGGGGCCGTTGCGGCCGGGGGTTGCGCACGCCCCGGCCGAGGGGCGTCAGCCGAGCGCCTTGCCGGGCAGCTCGACCTTGGCGCCGAGGTCCACGAGCTTCTCCATGAAGTTCTCGTAGCCGCGGTTGATCAGACCGATGCCGTGGACACGGGAGGTGCCCTGGGCGGCCAGGGCGGCGATCAGGTAGGAGAAGCCGCCGCGCAGGTCCGGGATGACCAGGTCGGCGCCCTGGAGGCGGGTCGGGCCGGAGACCACCGCGGAGTGCAGGAAGTTGCGCTGGCCGAAACGGCAGTCCATGCCGCCCAGGCACTCCCGGTACAGCTGGATGTGCGCGCCCATCTGGTTCAGCGCGGAGGTGAAGCCCAGCCGGGACTCGTACACCGTCTCGTGGATGATCGACAGGCCGGTGGCCTGGGTGAGGGCGACCACCAGCGGCTGCTGCCAGTCGGTCTGGAAGCCGGGGTGCACGTCCGTCTCCAGCGCGATCGACTTCAACTGCCCGCCGGGGTGCCAGAAGCGGATGCCCTCGTCGTCGATCTCGAAGGCGCCGCCCACCTTCCGGTAGGTGTTCAGGAACGTCATCATCGACCGCTGCTGCGCACCGCGGACGTAGATGTTGCCCTCGGTCGCCAGCGCCGCCGACGCCCAGGACGCGGCCTCCAGACGGTCCGGGATCGCCCGGTGGGTGTAACCGCCGAGCCGGTCCACCCCCGTGATGCGGATCGTGCGGTCGGTGTCCATCGCGATGATCGCGCCCATCTTCTGCAGGACGCAGATCAGGTCCTCGATCTCCGGCTCCACGGCCGCGTTGGTCAACTCCGTGACGCCCTCGGCCAGTACGGCCGTCAGCAGCACCTGCTCGGTCGCGCCGACCGACGGATAGGGAAGGCGGATCTTCGCTCCCCGCAGCCCCTTGGGGGCCTCCAGGTACTGGCCGTCGGCGCGCTTCTCGATCACCGCGCCGAACTTCCGCAGCACGTCGAAGTGGAAGTCGATCGGCCGGCCGCCGATGGCGCAGCCGCCCAGCCCCGGGATGAAGGCGTGCCCCAGCCGGTGCAGCAGCGGACCGCAGAACAGGATCGGGATGCGCGACGAACCCGCGTGGGCGTCGATGTCGGCCACGTTCGCGCTCTCCACACGGGTCGGGTCGAGCACCAGCTCACCCGGCTCGTCGCCCGGTCCGACCGTCACGCCGTGCAGTTGCAGCAGACCGCGGACGACCCGCACATCACGGATGTCCGGAACATTGCGCAGACGGCTCGGCTCATCGCCCAGCAGCGCGGCGACCATGGCCTTCGGCACGAGGTTCTTCGCACCGCGGATTCGGATCTCGCCCTCCAGCGGGGTTCCGCCATGGACAAGCAGGACATCGTCGTTGACGGTCATGTATCTCGCGTTCTGGTGAGTTGGGCAGGGAACCGGCCGGTCACTTCGGTCTAGCGGGGCCGGAGGACAGAGTAATGGCCGTACGCACCCCTTCCGTAAGCCTGTCGACGGCCCCGGCCCGGGCCCGGTTCCACCGCAACACGAACCGTCGATCACCGGGTACGCGCGGTCACCGGAACCGCGGATGCGCCGGTTGCGCCCCCGTGCGCCCGCCTGCCGCCCGCCCCCTTCCCGGACGGGGCCTGACCAGGCCGCCTCCCGTGGCCCGGGCTGCTCTCACTCACGTAGCCGGATTGACTCCCCAAGCGAAGGGAAGATGCGGGATCATGTCAGGCATGACCGAGGTGTCCTCGCTCACAGGGCGGCTGCTCGTGGCAACGCCCGCCCTGGCGGACCCGAACTTCGAGCGTGCGGTGGTGCTCCTTCTCGACCACGACGAGGAGGGCTCCCTCGGTGTCGTCCTCAACCGCCCCACCCCCGTGGACGTGGGCGACATCCTGGAAGGCTGGGCGGACCTCGCCGGGGAACCCGGCGTCGTGTTCCAGGGCGGCCCGGTGTCGCTGGACTCCGCGCTCGGTGTCGCCGTCGTCCCCGGCAACGGCTCCGACGAGAACGCCCCGCTGGGCTGGCGCCGGGTGCACGGTGCGATCGGCCTCGTCGACCTGGAGGCGCCCCCCGAGCTGCTGGCCTCCGTCCTCGGCTCGCTGCGGATCTTCGCCGGCTACGCCGGCTGGGGACCCGGCCAGCTGGAGGACGAGCTGGCGGAGGGGGCCTGGTACGTCGTCGAGTCCGAGCCGGGCGACGTCTCCTCCCCGGCCCCCGAGAAACTCTGGCGCGAGGTGCTGCGCCGCCAGCGCAACGAACTGGCGATGGTCGCCACATATCCGGACGACCCGTCGCTCAACTGATGCCGGGCGGCTTCAGTACCCTGTGCTGTATGAGCACTCTCGAGCCCGAGCGCGGCACTGGTACGGGGACCCTCGTCGAGCCGACGCCGCAGGTGTCCCACGGCGATGGTGACCACGAGCGCTTCGCCCACTACGTCCAGAAGGACAAGATCATGGCGAGCGCCCTCGACGGCACGCCCGTCGTGGCGCTCTGCGGCAAGGTATGGGTGCCGGGCCGCGACCCGAAGAAGTACCCCGTGTGCCCGCTGTGCAAGGAGATCTACGACTCCATGGGCAGCGGCGGCGAGGGCGACGACAAGAAGTGACCGGCCACCGGACCGATCGCTGAACCGCCCGCCGCTCGGCTGAGACCCGCAGGCCCCCGAGGCATGTCCCGGGGGTCTGTCCCGTCGGACGGCGTGTGCAGCATGTGCAACGCCCGTTGCGCTGCGTTGTGCCCGGCGCTACCCATGGGGCATGACTGCTTCCCAGGGCTCTCCCCATGGCGCTTCCCACGGCTCTTCCCGGGACCCCCGGGCCTTTCAGGACACGGACGGCCCCCGGGACACGGCCGATGTGATCCCGGCGCCGCGCGCCGTGACCGGCACCCCGGGCCGCGCCGTCCCGCTCGACCGGGAGACCACCCTGTGGGCCGCACCGGGCACCGACGGCACCGAGCGCTGGCTGCGCGCCACCCTCGGCGCCGCCTTCGGCCTGCCCCTTCCGCCCGGCCCCGAGGACGCCCGGAACTCCGTACGGCTGCGTCTGGACGACGCCCTGGAGCCCGAGGGGTACCGGCTCAGCGCCGTCCCCGACCGGGGCGTCGAGATCGCCGGCGGCTCTCCGGCCGGGGTCTTCTGGGGTGCGCAGACCCTGCGCCAGCTGCTCGGACCGGACGCCTTCCGGCGCGCCCCCGTACGGCCCGGCGTCCCCCGCGCGGTCCCGGCCCGGGTCGTCGAGGACGCCCCGCGCTTCCGCTGGCGCGGGCTGCTGCTCGACGTGGCCCGGCACTTCATGCCCAAGGACGGCGTCCTGCGCTACCTCGACCTGATGGCCGCGCACAAACTCAACGTGCTGCACCTGCACTTGACGGACGACCAGGGCTGGCGCATCGAGATCCGGCGCCACCCGGCGCTGACGGAGGTCGGCTCCTGGCGGGCACGGACGAAAATCGGCCATCGGGCGTCCCCGCTGTGGGAGGACAAACCGCACGGCGGCTACTACACCCAGGACGACATCCGGGAGATCGTCGCCTACGCCGCCGAGCGGCACATCAGCGTCATTCCCGAGATCGACGTCCCCGGGCACTCGCAGGCCGCCATCGCCGCCTACCCGGAACTCGGCAACACCGATGTCGTCGACACCTCCGCCCTCACCGTCTGGGACACCTGGGGAGTCAACCCGAACGTACTCGCCCCCACCGACACCACCCTGCGGTTCTACGAGGGCGTCCTCGAGGAGGTGCTCGAGCTGTTCCCCGCGGACGCGACCGGACCCTCCGGGTTCTCGGAGTTCGTCCACATCGGCGGCGACGAGTGCCCCAAGGACCAGTGGCGGGCCTCGCCCACCGCGCAGGCGCGCATCAGGGAGCTCGGACTGGCGGACGAGGACGAGCTGCAGGCGTGGTTCATCGGCCACTTCGACGCCTGGCTCTCCGCACGCGGGCGCCGGCTGATCGGCTGGGACGAGATCCTGGAGGGCGGACTGGCCCCGGGAGCCGCGGTGTCGTCCTGGCGCGGATACGCCGGCGGGATCGCCGCCGCGCGGGCCGGCCACGACGTCGTCATGTGCCCGCAGGAGCACGTGTACTTGGACCACCGCCAGGCCCCGGGCGAGGACGAACCCGTGCCGATCGGATATGTGCGCACTCTGGAGGACGTCTACCGGTTCGAGCCGATTCCTCCCGAACTCGACGCGGACGAGGCCCGGCATGTGCTGGGCACCCAGGCCAATGTGTGGACGGAGGTCCTGGAGGACTCCGCACGCGTGGACTACCAGGCCTTCCCCAGGCTGGCCGCGTTCGCCGAGGTCGCCTGGAGCTCTCTGCCCGCCCCCGCCGAACGGGACTTCGCCGGCTTCGAGCGGCGGATGGCCGCCCACTACCGGCGGCTGGACGCCCTGGGCGTCGGCTACCGGCCGCCCACCGGACCGCGTCCGTGGCAGCGGCGGCCGGGGGTCCTGGGACGGCCCCTCGAGGGGCCGCCGCCGCTGCGGTAGCCGCCCCGGCGGCACGGCGGACGGCGGCACGGCGGACGGTGCCGCGGCGGCCGTCCGCCGGTGCGCATCCGTCTCGAACTGACGCCGGAGAAAAACCGCAAGCGTCAGCGAAGGGCGGAAGTGCGCCTGCATCGGCGAGAGGGTGCCAAATCGGACCATGTCACTGGTGAGGTGGGCGAACATCCCTTAGCGGACCCGTGTCTTCGGCCCCTGCAAAGATGTGCCAGAGTTGCCACGTCCGCACTGTCAGCACGTACCGTACGGCAGCACAGGTGGACCAGAGGGGCAGCGGGAAGGGGCAGCCGGTTTTGACCACGCACGCACCGCAGGCGGGGCAGGGTGTCACGCTGCCCACGACGCTGGACGAGGCCGTGGCGGCACTCACCGCCATGCCCGCCGCGGTTCCCGTGGCGGGTGGCACCGACTTCATGACCGCCGTCAACTCCGGCCAGCTCAGGCCCGCCGCACTGGTCGGCCTGGGCCGGATCAGCGAGATCCGCGGCTGGCAGTACCAGGACGGCCACGCGCTGCTCGGCGCGGGCCTCACACACGCGCGCATGGGGCGACCGGACTTCGCCGCCCTCATTCCCGCCCTCGCGGCGGCGGCACGTGCGGCCGGCCCGCCGCACATCCGCAACGCGGGCACCCTCGGCGGCAACATCGCCTCGGCCGCCCCCACCGGGGACGCGCTGCCGGTGCTGGCCGCCCTGGAGGCGACACTGATCATCGCGGGACCGGGCGGAGCCCGCCGGGAGATCCCGGTGTCGCATCTGCTGGCCGGCGTGGAGATGCTCCGCGCGGGCGAGCTCATCGGCTATGTGCGGGTGCCGCTGCTGCACGCGCCGCAGGTCTTCCTGAAGGCGACCGGCCGCACCGGCCCGGGCCGCGCGGTGGCGTCCGTGGCGCTGGTCCTCGACCCGGCCCGGCGCCAGGTGCGGTGCGCGGTGGGCGCCATAGCGCCGATGCCGCTCAGACCGCTGGACGCCGAGCACTGGGTGGCCCAGCTCATCGACTGGGACAAGGGCCGTGTGATCGTGCCGGAGGCGGTGAACGCCTTCGGGGAGTACGTCGCCGCAGCCTGCATTCCGGACCCGGCCCCGGCCGAGGACGGCACCGTGCAGCAGCTTCCGCCGGCCGTACTGCATCTGCGGCGCACCGTCGCCGCGCTGGCCCGACGAGCATTGGGGAGGGCGCTGTCGTGACCGACGACCAGCACGGAGGAGGTGTCCCGGGCAGCGGCCGCTGGGATCCGCTGCCCCAGGGCGACTACGACGACGGTGCCACCGCGTTCGTGCAGTTGCCCGAGGGCGGCATCGACGCCCTCCTGGCCGCCGACAGCCCGCTCGCCGCGCCCGGGCAGGGCTATGTGCCGCCGCAGTTCACGCCCACGCCGACGGCGGCCACCGACCCGACGGGCACCGGGAATTGGGCCGTGCCGGGCGCTCCCGCCGAGGGTGCCCGCTGGCCCGACCCCAACGCCGTGCCGCAGAACCCGGGCACGCAGGCGGACGACCGGTTCACCTACCCTCCGCAGGCCACCCAGCACTGGACCTTCGACGAGAGCGGGACGGGCCAGGCCGCCGGGGCCCCGCACCTGCCCGGGCAGGGCGTGCCCGGCCAGGGCGCCCCTGGCCAGGGGGCGCACGGCCAGGGAGCACAGGGTCAGGGGGCGCACGGACAAGGCGTGCCCGGGCAGGGGACGCACGGACACGGCGTGCCCGGACAGGGAGCGCCTGCTCAGGGCGCGCCCGGCCAGGACGTGACCGGGCAGTGGTCGATTCCCGTCGCCGGAGGCGACATCCCGGACGAGTCGGGCGAGTTCACCACCTCGTCCCTGATCCAGCAGTGGGGCGGCACCCCTCCGGCCACCCTCCCCGGAGGCGCGCCCGCGCCCTGGGCGACGGAGACGGTGGGCGAGGCCTGGAGCCGTCCGCCCGCCGAGGCGGGGGCGGCCGGGCAGCCGGGCGCCCGGCAGCCGGCGGGCGGCACGCGGACACAGGGGCCGGCCGGGGGCCAGTACGGCGGCACGGGACCCGCCCAGGACGCCTATCCGGCCGGGACCCCGGCGGACGGCGCGCACGGCGGCGAGCGGGCCGCGGACGCCCGTACGGACACCCCTCCCGCGGGGACGCCGCACCCGGGCCCCGCAACGCCCGGACAGGGGACCGCCGCTCCCGCCGCCGCGGGTGCCCAGCAGCCGCCCGCCGCACCCGGACCCGACGCGCAGACCTCGCCCGGAGCCGGGACCGGCCCCGGGACCGGGGCCGGTCCCGCGCAGAGCCCCGCCCCCGGGGCCGGCGAAGCCGCCGCGGCGCCCGCCGAGGGCCCCGCGGAGCCGCCCGCGCAGCCCGGCGCGGCCGATGACGCCGGTCCGGCCTCCCCGGCCCCCGAGGGGCCCGCCGCGGACGCCGGTACCGCCACCCCGCCCCAGGGCACCGCGCTCCCGGACGCACAGGCTGCGGACGCGCCGGGGCAGGGCACGCGGACCCCGGACGCACAGGCTGCGGACGCGCAGACCCCGGATGCACGGACCCCGGACGCCCCGGAGCAGAACACGCAGGCCCCGGACGCGCAGGTCCCGGACGCGCAGGCCCCGGACGCGCAGGGCCGGGACGCGCAGGCCCCGGAGGGCGGCCCGTCCCAGGCCGCGCCCGCCGAGGAGCCGCCCCCCGCGCCGCCGCAGGAGGAGCACCCGCTCGTCTCGTACGTGCTGCGCGTCAACGGGGTGGACCGGCCCGTCACCGACGCCTGGATCGGCGAGTCGCTGCTGTACGTGCTGCGCGAGCGGCTCGGCCTCGCGGGCGCCAAGGACGGCTGCTCGCAGGGCGAGTGCGGCGCCTGCAACGTGCAGGTCGACGGGCGCCTGGTCGCCTCCTGCCTGGTGCCCGCGGCCACCGCGGCCGGCAGCGAGGTCCGCACGGTCGAGGGCCTGGCCGTGGACGGGGAGCTCTCGGACGTCCAGCGGGCGCTCGTCCGCTGCGGTGCGGTCCAGTGCGGCTTCTGCGTGCCCGGCATGGCGATGACCGTGCACGACCTGCTGGAGGGCAACCCGGACCCGACCGAACTGGAGACCCGTCAGGCCCTGTGCGGCAACCTGTGCCGCTGCTCGGGCTACCGGGGCGTCCTGCGGGCCGTCAAGGAGGTCGTCGCCGAACGCGCGGCGGCCGCCGCGGAGGACGACGCCGAACCGGAGGCCGACGCCGGCACCGAGACCGCGGAGCCCCGCATTCCCCACCAGGCGGGACCGGGCGAGGGCGGGGTCCACCCGTCGGCGCTCGAGACCCCGCACCCGCACGACCCCTATGGCCAGGACGGAGGTCAGGCGTGAGCAACGAAGCCGCCACCGCTGCCGCTCCCGAGACCGCTGCCGCGCCCGAGCCGCCGCCGCACGGTCTCGGTTCCTCGCTGCCGGCCGCCGACGCCCGCGCCAAGACGGAGGGCACCTTCCCGTACGCGGCCGACCTGTGGGCCGAGGGCCTGCTGTGGGCGGCCGTGCTGCGCTCCCCGCACCCGTACGCGCGCATCCTGTCCATCGACACCTCGCACGCGCGCGAGATGCCCGGCGTACGGGCCGTCATCACCCACGAGGACGTCCCCGGCCGCCCGGTGTACGGCCGGGGCAAGGCCGACCGCCCGGTGTTCGCCTCGGAGGTCGTGCGCTACCACGGCGAGCCCATCGCGGCCGTCGCCGCCGACCACCCGGACACCGCGCGGATGGCCGCCGCGGCCATCGTCGTCGAGTACGAGGTGCTCGAGCCGGTCACCGACCCCGAGAAGGCCTTCGAGGCCGAGCCGCTGCACCCCGACGGCAACCTGATCCGGCACATCCCGCTGCGCCACGGCGACCCCGAGGCGGTCGGCGAGGTCATCGCCGAGGGCCTGTACCGCATCGGCCGCCAGGACCCGGCCCCCATCGGCGCCGAGGCCGGGCTCGCGGTGCCCCGCCCCGACGGCGGTGTGGAGCTGTACGTGGGCTCCACCGACCCGCACACCGACCGCGACACCCTCGCCGCCTGCTACGGCCTGGAACCCGAGCGCGTGAAGATCGTCGTCACCGGTGTGCCGGGCGCGACGGCCGACCGCGAGGACCAGGGCTTCCAGCTGCCGCTCGGCCTGCTGGCGCTGCGCACCGGCTGCCCGGTGAAGCTGGCGGCGACCCGCGAGGAGTCCTTCCTGGGGCACGCGCACCGCCATCCGACGCTGCTGCGCTACCGCCACCACGCCGACGCCGAGGGCCGGCTGGTGAAGGTCGAGGCGCAGATCCTGCTGGACGCGGGCGCCTACGCCGACACCTCCTCCGACGCCCTGGCCGCCGCCGTGGCCTTCGCCTGCGGCCCCTATGTCGTGCCGAACGCCTTCATCGAGGGCTGGGCGGTGCGCACCAACAACCCGCCCTCCGGCCACGTCCGCGGCGAGGGCGCGATGCAGGTGTGCGCCGCCTACGAGGCGCAGATGGACAAGCTGGCCAAGAAGCTCGGCCTCGACCCGGCGGAGCTGCGGATGCGCAACGTCATGGCGACGGGCGACGTCCTGCCGACCGGCCAGACGGTGACCTGCCCGGCACCGGTCGCCGAACTGCTCCAGGCCGTACGGGAGCACCCCCTGCCCCCTCTGCCCAAGGACATCCCCCAGGAGGAGTGGCTGCTGCCCGGCGGGCCCGAGGGAGCGGGCGAACCGGGCGCGGTGCGCCGGGGCGTGGGCTACGGACTGGGCATGGTGCACATGCTCGGCGCGGAGGGCGCCGACGAGGTCTCCACGGCCACGGTGCGGGTCCAGAACGGGGTCGCCACCGTGCTGTGCGCCGCGGTGGAGACCGGCCAGGGCTTCAGCACGCTCGCCCGGCAGATCGTCCAGGAGACCCTGGGCATCGAAGAGGTCCACGTGGCCCCGGTCGACACCGACCAGCCGCCGGCCGGCGCGGGCTGCCGCGGACGCCACACCTGGGTGTCGGGCGGCGCGGTGGAACGCGCGGCCAAGATGGTCCGCACCCAGCTCCTGCAGCCCCTGGCGCACAAGTTCGGCATGTCCACGGAGCTGCTCCAGATCACGAACGGCAAGATCACCTCGTACGACGGCGTGCTGTCCACGACCGTGACCGAGGCGATGGACGGCAAGGAGCTGTGGGCGACGGCCCAGTGCCGTCCGCATCCCACGGAACCCCTGGACGAGGCCGGCCAGGGCGACGCGTTCGTGGGCCTGGCCTTCTGCGCGATCCGCGCGGTGGTGGACGTGGACATCGAGATGGGCACGGTCCGGGTGGTGGAGCTGGCCGTGGCCCAGGACGTCGGCCGGGTCCTGAACCCCGCCCAGCTGGCGGCCCGGATCGAGGCGGGCGTCACCCAGGGCGTGGGCATCGCCCTCACGGAGAACCTGCGCACCCCGCGCGGGCTGGTCCGCCATCCGGACCTCACCGGCTACGCCCTGCCCACGGCCCTGGACGTCCCCGACATCCAGATCGTGAAGCTGGTCGAGGAGCGGGACGTCGTCGCCCCCTTCGGCGCCAAGGCGGTCAGCGCGGTACCGGTCGTGGCGACCCCGGCGGCCATCGCCTCCGCGGTGCGCGCCGCCACGGGCCGTCCCGTCAACCGCCTGCCGATCCGCCCCCAGGCGGCGGTCGTGACGAACCCCTAGGCAGGACCTTCCCCCGGACAGGGCCTTCGGTCCCGCCGGTCCGAAGGCGGCCGGTGCCGAGGGGGAACGCCGGGGGCCCGTCCGGCGTCTTCCCTTCAGGGGCGTGGCCGGCGACCGCCGGTGGCCGTGCACGGTCGTCCACGGCGGTGCGTGGATCGTCCGTGGCCGCCGGCGGTTGTCAGCGGCGCGGCGTAATGTTCCGGGCCGTGAGGACGACGGCCCTCGCCGGGACGGTGTGCCGCAGCGCGCCCCGCCCGGCACCCGAACCGATCCGTACAGGGGAGCGATGAGCACGACCTGCACCGCCGCCGCGGTGATCACCCGGCCCTCGTCCGGACTGGCCCTCGACCTGCCCGTGCGTCTGCTGCGCCAGGAGTTCGGCCAGGGCCGTGTCGTCCGCTTCGAGGAGGTCGACTTCCCCGCCACGCTCACCCACGGGCCGACCCGCCGCTTCCTGCGCGACACGGGCCTGCCCGAGGACGGCTTCCTGCTGCACCTGGACACCGAGGTGTCGCTGCCGACCCTCGCCGAGTTCTACGCGGAGGAGCAGCCCGACGCCTGCCCGCCTCCCGCGCTCCCGCCCCGCGCCGACCGCCTGATACGCCTGGGCCGCCTCGTGGACGGCAACAGCCTGCTGGTCGACGGCACCACGGGCAGGGTCGGCCTCTGGGACGAGAGCCGGGCCGCGGTGTCCCCGCTCGCCAAGGACGTCTCCGTCCTCACCCTCACCCTCTGGCTGCTGCACCGCTCTCTCAGGGCCCGCACGCCCCGCTGACGACGCCGGCAACACCGGTTTCAGGAACCCGCCTTGGACCCCGGCCGTAGGACCAAGGTCGCAGATCATGAGCGACTTCCGACAGGCGCCGAAGGGGGATGCGCCTTCTACGCTGGCCGTCATGAGTGCCCTGGAACCGCACGACACCGACGTCGCGCCCACAACCGACGGAAACCGACTGCACGACGAGCCCGCCGACACCGTGCTGGGCCGGACCTACCGGGCGCTGAGCATCGGGATCGTGTCCGTCGTGCTGCTGATCGCCTTCGAGGCGACGGCCGTCGGCACGGCCATGCCCGTGGCGGCGCGCGAGCTGGACGGGGTGTCGCTGTACGCGTTCGCGTTCTCGGGATTCTTCACCACGAGCCTGTTCGGGATGGTGCTCGCCGGCCAGTGGTCGGACCGGCGGGGACCGCTCGGGCCGCTGACCGCGGGCATCGGCTCGTTCGTGGCGGGGCTGCTGCTGGCCGGGACGGCGGGCGCGATGTGGGTGTTCATCCTGGGGCGTGCCGTGCAGGGACTCGGCGGCGGACTGGTGATCGTCGCCCTGTACGTGGTCGTCGGCCGGGCCTACCCCGAACGGCTGCGGCCGTCGATCATGGCGGCGTTCGCGGCGGCCTGGGTGGTCCCGTCGATCGTCGGCCCCCTCGCCTCGGGCGCGGTGACCGAGCACATCGGCTGGCGCTGGGTGTTCATCGGCATCCCGGTGCTGGTCGTGTTCCCCCTGGCGGTCGCCCTGCCGCAGATACGGCGGCGGGCGGCCGGCCCGGTGGGGGAGTCCGAGGGGGAGCGGGCCTCCTTCGACCTGCGGCGCGTCCGGCTCGCCCTCGGTGTCTCCGTGGGCGCCGGGCTGCTGCAGTACGCGGCCCAGGACCTGCGGTGGCTGTCGCTGCTGCCCGGAGCGGCGGGGGCCGTGCTGCTGGTGCCGGCCGTGCTGAGGCTGATGCCCCGCGGCACCTACCGGGCGGCGCGCGGACTGCCGTCCGTGGTGCTGCTGCGCGGGCTCGCGGGCGGCTCCTTCATCGCCGCCGAGTCCTTCGTGCCGCTGATGCTCGTCACCCAGCGGGGGCTGTCCCCGACGCTGGCCGGGTTCTCCCTCGCGGCGGGCGGCGCCACCTGGGCGCTGGGCTCGTGGGTGCAGTCGCGGCCGAGGATGGCGCCGTACCGGGAGCGGCTGATGACCCTGGGGATGCTGCTGGTGGCCGCGGCCATCGCCACCGCCCCCAGTGTGCTGATCGACGCCGTGCCCGTCTGGACGGTCGCCGTCGCCTGGGGCTTCGGCTGCTTCGGCATGGGCCTGGTCATCGCCTCCACCAGCGTGCTGCTGCTGCGTCTGTCCGCGCCCGAGGAGGCCGGCATCAACTCCGCGGCCCTGCAGATCTCCGACGCCCTGTCCAATGTCGTCCTCCTCGCCGCGGGCGGTGCCGCCTTCGCCGCCCTGGGCGGCGGCATGGTCGCCCACACGACCGCGACGGCCGCCGGCTCCCCCTCCCACCCGGCCGCGTTCGCGGCGGTGTTCCTGCCGATGGCGGGGGTGGCGCTGGTGGGGGCGTGGGTGACGCGGAGGCTGCGGGTCCACTCCTGAGTGGTACCACTTTGGTACCACCGTGGTGGTGGCGTTTCCGGCATGGCCATGAACCCGCGTCTCCGCGACGACCGGAGGGAGGCACTCGGGCTGCGCGCCGAGCAGGAGTCGGACAGGAGGCGTATCCCGACCTGTTCGGCAAAGCTGCGGCGCTCCTGCGGTCGCCGGCCGTCAATCGCCCCTTCGTCGACGGGAACAAGCGCACGGCCTGGGTGTCCTGTGTCGTCTTCCCGGCCATGAACGGCGTGCAGCTGCGCCCCGACATCGACGCCGCCGAGCGCCTGGTCATCGCCGTGTCGACGGGCGCCTGGGAGGAGGTCGAGGTGATCGGGGAGGCATTGCGGGAGCTCGCGGAGCAGGACGTGTGAGCTGAGTCCCATCCCGGGGAGCGATCCGGCCACGTGACCACGGTGACGCACGGGCCGTCGATAAGGTGGCCCGGTCGTCAGACACAGCCGAGCCGTCCGAGCACCGACGAACAGGAGACCGTGACCATCACCGCCCCCACCTCCTCCCACCACCTCTCACCCGCCTTCCCCGGTCGCGCCCCCTGGGGCACCGCCAGCAAGCTGCGCGCCTGGCAGCAGGCCGCGATGGACAAGTACATCCAGACGCAGCCGCGCGACTTCCTGGCGGTGGCCACCCCCGGCGCCGGAAAGACGACCTTCGCACTGACGCTGGCCTCCTGGCTGCTGCACCACCACATCGTCCAGCAGGTCACCGTGGTCGCGCCGACCGAACACCTGAAGAAGCAGTGGGCGGAGGCGGCCGCGCGGATCGGGATCAGGCTGGACCCGGAGTACAGCGCGGGGCCGCTCGGCAAGGAGTACCACGGGGTCGCCGTGACCTACGCGGGCGTCGGCGTCCGGCCCATGCTGCACCGCAACCGCGTCGAGCAGCGCAAGACCCTCGTCATCCTCGACGAGATCCACCACGCGGGCGACACCAAGTCCTGGGGCGAGGCCTGCCTGGAGGCGTTCGAACCCGCGACCCGGCGGCTCGCCCTGACCGGTACGCCGTTCCGGTCGGACACCAACCCCATCCCCTTCGTGACCTACGAGGAGGGCCCGGACGGCATCCGGCGCTCGGCCGCCGACTACACCTACGGCTACGGCTCCGCCCTCGCCGACGGCGTGGTCCGCCCCGTCATCTTCCTCTCCTACAGCGGCAACATGCGCTGGCGGACGAAGACGGGCGACGAGGTCGTGGCCAAACTGGGCGAGCCGATGACCAAGGACGCGATCAGCCAGGCCTGGCGCACCGCGCTCGACCCGCGCGGCGAGTGGATGCCGGCCGTGCTGCGCGCCGCGGACCGGCGGCTGACCGAGGTCCGCAAGGCCATCCCGGACGCCGGCGCCCTGGTCATCGCCTCCGACCAGGACTCCGCCCGCGCCTACGCCAAGCTGCTCCACGAGATCACCGGCGACCGTCCGACGCTCGTCCTCTCCGACGACGCCGGCGCCTCGAAGAAGATCGACGAGTTCAGCAACAACGACGACCGCTGGATGGTGGCCGTCCGCATGGTGTCCGAGGGCGTCGACGTGCCCCGGCTCACGGTCGGGGTGTACGCCACGACCATCTCCACCCCGCTCTTCTTCGCCCAGGCCGTCGGCCGTTTCGTACGGTCCCGGCGGCGCGGCGAGACCGCCTCCGTCTTCCTGCCGACCATCCCGGACCTGCTCACCTTCGCCAACGAGATGGAGGTCGAGCGCGACCACGCCCTCGACAGACCGAAGAAGGAGGGCGAGGAGGACCCCTACGCCGAGTCCGAGAAGGAGATGGAGGAGGCGAACCGGGAGCAGGACGAGAACACCGGCGAGCAGGACATGCTGCCCTTCGAGGCGCTGGAGTCCGACGCCGTCTTCGACCGGGTCCTCTACGACGGCGCCGAGTTCGGCATGCAGGCCCACCCGGGCAGCGAGGAGGAGCAGGACTACCTCGGCATCCCGGGCCTGCTGGAGCCCGAGCAGGTGCAGCTGCTGCTGCAGAAGCGGCAGGCCCGGCAGATCGCGCACAGCCGCAGGAAGCCGGCCGAGAAGGCCGATCTGCTCGAACTGCCCGCCGACCGGCGGCCGGTGGTCACCCACAAGGAGCTGATGGAGCTGCGCCGGAAGCTCAACTCGCTGGTCGGCGCGTACGCCCACCAGAGCGGCAAGCCGCACGGAGTGATCCACACCGAACTGCGCCGGGTGTGCGGGGGCCCGCCCACCGCGCACCCGGCGCAGTTCGGTGTG
>NZ_MUME01000271.1 GCF_002155915.1 Streptomyces thermovulgaris
CCGGACCGGCCGGTCCGGACCGGTGCCGGGATCAGTGGAAGAAGTGGCGCGTCCCCGTGAAGTACATCGTCACGCCCGCCTTCCTGACGGCCTCGACGACCTGCTCGTCACGGATCGAGCCGCCCGGCTGGACGATCGCCCTGACCCCCGCCTCGATCAGGATCTCGGGGCCGTCGGGGAAGGGGAAGAAGGCGTCGGAGGCCGCGTACGAGCCGCGGGCCCGCTCCGCACCGGCCCGCTCGACCGCCAGCTTGCAGGAGTCGACCCGGTTGACCTGGCCCATGCCGACGCCGACCGAGGCACCGTCCTTGGCGAGCAGGATCGCGTTGGACTTCACCGCGCGGCAGGCCTTCCAGGCGAAGGCGAGCTGTGCGAGTCCGTCGGCGTCGAGCGGCTCGCCGCAGGCCAGGGTCCAGGTGGCCGGGTCGTCGCCGTCGGCCTGGAGCCGGTCGGTGACCTGGAGCAGCGCACCGCCGTCGATGGTGGTGACCTCCACACGGTTCGCCGGGCCGTGCGGGGCCTTGAGGACGCGGAGGTTCTTCTTCCGGGTGAGGACCTCCAGGGCCCCCTCCTCGTAGTCGGGCGCGACGACGACCTCGGTGAAGATCTCGGCGACCTGCTCGGCCATCTCCTTGCTGACCGGCCGGTTCACGGCGATCACACCGCCGAAGGCGGACAGCGGGTCGCAGGCGTGCGCCTTGCGGTGCGCCTCGGCGACGTCCGCGCCGATGGCGATGCCGCACGGGTTGGCGTGCTTGACGATCGCCACGCACGGCTCGTCGTGGTCGTACGCGGCACGGCGGGCGGCGTCCGTGTCCGTGTAGTTGTTGTACGACATCTCCTTGCCGTGCAGCTGCTCGGCCTGCGCGAGACCGGCGCCGCCGGCGTCGAGGTAGAGCGCGGCCGGCTGGTGCGGGTTCTCGCCGTAGCGCAGGGTGCGCGCACGCTCCCAGGTGGCGCCGAGGAAGTCGGGGAAGCCCGACTCGTCGACGGGCGCGTACTCGGAGGCGAACCAGGAGGCGACCGCGACGTCGTAGGCGGCCGTGTGCTGGAAGGCCTCGGCGGCCAGGCGCTTGCGGGTGGCGAGGTCGAAGCCGCCGGAGGCGACCGCGGCGAGGACGTCGGGGTACCGCTCGGGGCTGGTGACGACCGCGACCGACGGGTGGTTCTTGGCGGCGGCGCGGACCATGGAGGGGCCGCCGATGTCGATCTGCTCGACGCACTCGTCGGGCGAGGCGCCGGAGGCGACGGTCTCCCGGAACGGGTAGAGGTTGACCACGACCAGGTCGAACGGCTCGACGCCCAGCTCCTCGAGCTGCCGCCGGTGGTCCTCCAGGCGCAGGTCGGCGAGGATGCCGGCGTGGACCTTGGGGTGCAGGGTCTTGACCCGGCCGTCCAGGCACTCGGGGAAGCCGGTGAGGTCCTCGACCCTGGTGACGGGCACACCGGCCGCGGCGATCCGCCCGGCGGTGGAGCCGGTGGAGACGATGTCGACACCGGCCTCGTGCAGCCCGCGTGCGAGCTCCTCCAGGCCGGTCTTGTCGTAGACGCTGACGAGCGCGCGCCGGATGGGCCGCTTGTTGCTCTCGGCGGTCACTGGATGATTACCTTTCGTCCCTCGATGCGATGGCCGTTGCGGGCGATCCGCCCCACGACCTCGACGAGCAGCCTTCGCTCGACTTTCTTGATGCGCTCGTGCAGCGCGCTCTCGTCGTCCTCGTCCCGGACCTCGACCACGCCCTGGGCGATGATCGGGCCGGTGTCGACGCCGTCGTCGACGAAGTGGACGGTGCAGCCGGTGACCTTGACGCCGTACGCGAGGGCGTCCCGTACGGCGTGGGCCCCCGGAAAACTGGGCAGCAGGGCGGGGTGCGTGTTGATGAACCGCCCGCCGAAACGCGCGAGGAACTCCTTCCCCACGATCTTCATGAATCCGGCGGAGACGACGAGGTCGGGCTCATGGGCGGCGACGGCCTCGGTCAGGGCCGCGTCCCACTCCTCGCGTGTGTCGTAGTCCTTGACCCTCCGCACGAAGGTCGGCAGCCCGGCGCGCTCGGCACGCGCCAGTCCCTCGATGCCGTCGCGGTCGGCGCCCACGGCGACGACCCGGGCGCCGTACGTCTCGGCACCGGTCGCGGCGATCTCGTCGAGGAGCGCCTGCAGATTGGTGCCGGATCCGGAGACCAGCACGACGAGGCGCTTGGCCACGGGCTTGGCGGCCACGGTGAGGCCCTTTCTCGGGGAAGCTGTTTGTGCGGTCGTACGAATGCTTCGTGCCCCCGGATACGGGGAAGCCTACGAAGCAGCCGACCGTCAGCAACGATACCGGCACAGCCGACCGGCCCCCCATGGGACGGGGGGCGGGCCGGGAGGTAGCGTCAGGGAGGAGCTGGTACGGGAACGCACCACCTGCACCGTGCGTTCACCAAGCGACGGGTTCGTGCCCGGGGCGTACGGCGCCCCGCGGGAGGGACCGGACGTGCCAGACCGGACGTGCCAGACCAGTTGTGACTCACCTAGGGGAAGACGCTCACTTGATGCCGGACCGCAGCCTGCGACTCCTCACGCACCCTCCGCAGACGGCGCAGGGAGGGCGGCGCGGTGCCGTGCTGCTGAGGGAGCACCCGCCCTCGCCGCCGGACGCCCCCGCGGACGGACGCGGTGACGGCCCCGGCGGCACGGCCTCGGACCACAACCCCTTCGCGCCGCCCCCGGAGGGTGCCCCCGACCGGCCGTGGCAGCCCCGCTACCCGGCCGGCGGCAGCCCCCGGGAGGACTCCTCCGGCGGTCCCTCCGACGGCTCCGACGGGCCGGGCCAGGGCGGCCGGTCCCCGTGGGGCGGGCGGTGGAGCGACCGCCAGCCGGACCGTTCCTCCGGCGGCTTCGGCGAGCGTCCGCAGCGGCCCGGCGGCGGTACGCAGGGCCCGGGCATGCGCTGGGACCCCACGGACCCCGTCCAGCGCCGCGCGCGGTACGCGCTGCTGGCCGGCATGTGGGCCTTCTTCTTCGCCCTGTTCAGCTGGACCTATGTGGCCCTGCTGCTCGGTGCGCTGGCCCTGTACTGGGGCATCAGCTCCCTGCGCGCCAAGCCGCGCGGGCACGACGCCGGCACACCGGCCCCCACGGGCCGCCCGCAGGCGACGGCCGCGATCAGCGGTCTGGTCACCGCGTCGCTGGCGCTCGCCGTGGTCGCCACGTCCTTCGCCGCGCAGCTGGTCTACCGGGACTACTACACGTGCGTGAACGACTCCCTCACCCAGCAGGCCAAGCAGTCCTGCGACCGGCATCTGCCCCCTGAGCTGCGCGGGGTGCTGGGGGACAACCGCTGACGGGGCGCCGGACGACGGCGCCCGGCACAGTGCCGCGAAGCGCCGGGCGGGGTCACCGCCCGGCGGACGGGTCCGCCGGTCCGCCGTCCCCGGAGGGCGGCGGGGGGTTCCCCGCCGCCGTGCCGTCCTTCGCCCCCGCGCCGCCCGTCCTCGTCTCGCCCGCCGTCGTCCCGGCCGGCTCGGTCCCGCCGGGCCGCGCTTCCTCCGGTCCCGTGTCCCCTTCCGGCGCCGTGGCCCCTTCCGCCGGCTTCTTCGGCGCCGTCCCGCGGACGCGGCGGGCACCGTCGTCGTCCGGCCAGGAGGAGGCGGGTCCGGGCACCGACGGCTCGAGGGGCAGCACGTCGTACGGCTCGAGGGCGGCGTCGTAGGCGTGGGAGGCGCGGGAGGCCGGTGCGGACCGCGGCGGCGGCAGGCTCCTGGTCCGCCGCCGCGGGAACAGGCTCCGCCGGCGTACGCGCCCGCCCTCGGCCGAGGGCTCCGGGGCCGCCGCGGCGGCCCGGCCCGCCCGGGGCGTGCCGTCCGCCCTCCCGGCTCCCTCGGTCCCGGCTCCCTCGCGCGCCGGCGTCCGGGCCCCGCGGCAGCGCCACGCCCGCAGCACCGCCGCCGTCGGCACGGCCGCCGTCGCCGTCCACAGCAGCGCGGCCCCGCCCACCTGCCATCCCACCGGCCCGAACCGGGCGAGCGCGGCACCGCCGAGCGGGCCTCCCGCCAGGGCCGCGAACGCCCCGAGCACGGCCGCGCACACCAGGCACGCCAGCCCGGCCCCGGCCACGGTCCGCCGCCGCGACCACGCCCGCACCCGCACGGTTCCGCCCCGGGCGTCCCCGCTCTCCCGGACCGCCGCTCCCGCCACGAACCAGCCCATCGTCAGCCCGGCCGTCACCGGCACCGCCGCCGACGCCCAGTGGAGCGGGGTGCCGGGGCCCGCCTCCGGGACCGCGGCGAGCAGCGGAAAGGGCGGCAGCAGCGGGTGCGGGGAGGAGGAGAGCGGGCCGACGAGATGGCCGGAGCCGAGCAGAAAGCCGGGTCCGAGGCAGTACGCCACCGCCCACAGCACCGCGTTCGGCAGCAGCGCCAGGCACAGCAGCAGCACGGCGAACCGCCCAGGGGGCGTTCCTGGCGCTGACGGAGGGCTGGTCGGGGCGGTTCGCCGTGCTGCTGCTGTGCC
>NZ_MUME01000272.1 GCF_002155915.1 Streptomyces thermovulgaris
GACGTCCTGGGAGGCCCTGGAGCGGGCCGGCATCCGGCCCGAGTCCCTGAGCGAGAGCCGTACCGGGGTCTACCTCGGCGCGATGAGCTCCGACTACGGCAACCAGCAGGGCTACGACCTCGACGCCCTTGACGGCTACACCAGCACCGGCAACGCATCCAGTGTGGTTTCGGGCCGGGTGTCCTACACCCTGGGGCTCCAGGGGCCTGCCGTCACCGTCGACACTGCCTGCTCGTCGTCGCTGGTGTCGGTGCATCTGGCGGTGCAGGCACTGAGGTCGGGGGAGTGCGAGCTTGCCCTGGCCGGTGGTGTCACCGTGATGAACACTCCCGCGCTGTTTGTGGAGTTCTCGCGGTTGAAGGGGATGGCTCCTGACGGGCGGTGCAAGTCCTTCTCGGCGCGGGCTGATGGTGCGGGCTGGGCTGAGGGTGTTGGGGTTTTGGTGCTCAAGCGGCTGTCGGCTGCCGAGCGTGACGGTGACCGGATCCTGGCGGTGATCCGCGGCAGCGCGGTCAACCAGGACGGTCGTTCCCAGGGCCTGACCGCGCCCAACGGCCCCTCGCAGCAGCGGGTGATCCGCGACGCACTGGCCGCTTCCCGCCTCACGCCGGCCGACATCGACGCGATCGAGGCCCACGGCACCGGCACCCCGCTGGGCGACCCGATCGAGGCCGGTGCGCTGGCCGAGGTGTTCGGTCCGGGCCGGGATGCGGACCGGCCGGTCTATCTGGGCTCGTCGAAGTCGAACATCGGGCACACGCAGGCTGCCGCCGGTGTGGTGGGTGTGATCAAGATGGTGCTGGCTCTGCAGCACCAGATGCTGCCGAAGTCGCTGTACGCCGACGAGCCCAGCCCGCACATCGCCTGGGAGGGCAGCGGCCTGAAGCTCCTGGATGAGGCCCGGCCCTGGCCGCGTGAGGCGGGTCGGGTGCGTCGGGCCGGGGTGTCCTCGTTCGGGCTGTCGGGCACCAACGCGCATGTGGTGCTGGAAGAACCCCCGGTGCGAGAGACCACCAAGGCGACACCGAACGGCACCACCCGAAACGGCACCGCTGGAGGCAGCACCACTGAGGACGGTGCCACCCGGAACGGCACCACTGAAAACGGCACTGCTGGGGGCGGTGCTGTTGAGGGTGGTGTTGTGCCGTTGGTGGTGTCTGGTCGGGATGTGGGGGCG
>NZ_MUME01000273.1 GCF_002155915.1 Streptomyces thermovulgaris
CGGCGAAGGGGGACGGGGGGATGTTCTTCTTGGCCACGGTCCCCGACCCTATCGGCAGGGTGTCCGGCGTTCTCCGGGAGGCGGCGGTGGAAGCAGAACCGGCGGCGGGGTCCGCGGTGGTGTCGGCGGCGGTGTGCGGTCTCGGCTCCGGGGAGGGCTTCGTGTACGGCGACGGCGTGCACGAGACGGCGAGCATCGTCAAGGTCGACATCCTGGCGGCACTGCTGCTTCGGGCCCAGGACGCGGGGCGGCGGCCGACGGCGCGGGAACGGGCACACGCCGCCGCCATGATCGAGCACAGTGACAACGACGCGGCCTCGGCGCTGTGGCAGAGCATCGGCGGGGCGGACGGGCTGGACGCGGCGAACGAGCGGTTCGGGCTCACGAGCACCCGCGGCGGCGAGGGCACCCTGTGGGGTCTGACCCGGACCACGGCCGTCGACCGGCTCGTCCTGCTGCGGCAGGTGTTCGGCGGGGAAGGGGAGCTGGACGAGGCCTCGCGAAGGTGCGTCCAGGAGCTGATGGGCCGGATCGTCGCGGGCCAGGACTGGGGGGTGTCGGCCGCGGCCGACGGCTCCGCGTGGGCCCTGAAGAACGGCTGGCTGCCGCGCAGTACGACCGGGCTGTGGATCGTCAACAGCATCGGCCGGGTGACGTCCGGCGGCCGTGACTGCCTGGTGGCCGTGCTCTCGCACGGCCACGCGACGAAGGAGCAGGGCATCGCCCTGGTCGAGGCGGTGGCACGGGAGGCGGTGTCGGTGCTCCGCGGGAACGCGTCGCCGCGGGGCTGGAGGCCGCTGCGCGCCTGAAGGGCCCCGCGGGCCGGGAGGTGCCTAGAAGTCCTCGCGGGACGGGAATCCGCCGGAGGACTGGAACCGGAAGCCGCCGGGGCCGTGGGACCCGAAGCCGCCGTCCTCGTCCCGGCGGCGCCCGCGCCACAGGACGGCCGCCACGACCAGCAGCACTCCCCCGACGCTGCCGACGAGGGGGCCGGCCCAGTCGGAGGCGCCGCCGTCCGGGGCGGCCGGCTCGGGGCCGGGGCCGAAGTACTTGCCGGTGTGGGAGGCCGCCCGCAGGTCCTGCCGTTCGAGCCGGTCGGCGGCCTTGATGGCGGCGGCGGGGTCGACCAGACCGAAGCCCCGGGAGTCGTCGCGGCCGCCGACGGGGGCGTTGCGGGCGGTGTCCTGCAGGAGTTTCTTGATCTGGGCGGGGGTGAGGTCCGGGTGGACGGCCCTGATGAGGGCGACGGCACCGGAGACGAAGGCGGCGGCGGCGCTCGTGCCCCAGCCCTCGTAGTACCTGCGGTCGGGGTCGGCTATGACGACGTCCACGCCGGGCGCGCTGACCGTGGCGTACCAGCGGCGGGTGGAGAAGGAGGCGCGGGTGCCGTAGCGGTCCACGGCGGTCACGGCGATCACGCCCGGGTAGGCGGCCGGGTAGGAGATGTTGTCGCCCTTCTCCCCGCCGTTGCCGGCCGAGGCCACGACCACGGAGCCCTTGCTCAGCGCGTACTGGACGGCCTCGTCCTCGGCGGGCTCGGGGTGGGCGGAGGCCGAGTCGTCGCCGAGGGAGAGGTTGATGACGTCGGCGCCCTGGTCGGCGGCCCAGCGGATGCCGTCGGCCAGCGCGTTGCCGCGGGTGGTGCGGGCCTTGGCACGGGCGGGGTCGCCGTCCTCGAGGATCACGCGGACGGGCAGGATCTTCGCCTCCGGGGCGACGCCCATGACCCCGTCGGCGTTGCCGGGGCCGTGGCCGTGACCGGCGATGATGCCGGCCATGGCGGTGCCGTGGCGGGCCCAGGTGCGGTCGCCGGGCCGTGCCCCGAAGCCGACCAGGTCCCTGCCGGGCAGGACGTTGTCGGCGAGGTCGGGGTGGTCGGCGTCGACACCGGTGTCCAGGACGGCGACGGTGACGCCCTTGCCCTTGGTGGTGCGCCAGACCTCCTCGGTGCGCAGGGCGTCCAGGCCCCACTGCTGGGCGCGGATGCCGTCGGCGTGGGCGGCCGTGGGCGGGACGAGAGCGAGGCAGGCGGCGAGGAGCACGCTCAGGGTGCCGGCTCTGCGGGCCGTGCGGGACGCCGGGGTACGGGAGGTCGCGACGGTTTTCACGAGGGCTTCTCCGTGGCCGACTTGACGGTTCTGCGCAACCCCCGTCCGATGCGGTCGGCCAGGCCCTGGGCCTCGTGTCCGAGGCCGGCCTGGGCGGGGGCCGTGGTGGCGCCGGCCTCCATCGCCTCGGCGGCGGGCTGCGGGGCGTCGACCGTCCTGCCGTCGGCCCAGCCGGAGACGGCGTAGACGATCACGGGGGCCTCGGTCAGCACGGAGATGGTCCAGGACGCCCGCTGCTCGTCGCCGAAGGCCTCGGCGGCGGTCCCCTTGGCCGCGTACGGGCGGGGCATGAGATCGGTGCGACGGGCGAGTCGCTCGTTCTTGAAGCGGACGGCGAGGGAGCGCATGGCGGGGGCGTCGGCCTCGGTGAAGAGCAGGCCGACCGTGGTGACGTAGCTCTGGGTGGCGTCGGTGTAGGTGGCGCGCAGCAGCCGGGCGCAGCCGACGGGGTCGAGGACCTTGTGCAGCGGCGGGTCGAAGGCGTTCTCGCAGCCGCTGTCGGGGGCGACCGCGATCCGGGTCCAGGTGCGGTCGGCTCCGCCGGGGCCGGCACCGCGGCCCTTCACGGTGGGCGGGAAGAGCTGGTCCACGGGGACGCTGTGCCACAGGGTGCCGGCGGCGGCGAAGCCGCTCGTTCCGCCGGTCCCGGACGGCTCTCCGGCGAGCCAGCTCCCGGTCACGGCGCCGCCGATGAGTCCGAGCCCCAGCACGACGCAGATCGCCGCCATGGCGGCCCGCGTCCGTATTCCGCCCTTCCGGGGCCGCTGCCGCTCGCTGTACCCCTCGCCCGGCAGCGTGAAGACGTTCCAGGCCAGCGCGGGGTCGGGCACCACGCCGGACGCGGTGCGGGCCGCCGTTCCCCGGGTGTCCCCGCCGCCGGCCGGACCGGCGGGGCCGGACCACGCGGGCACGGCACCGCCCGGGGCCGTGCCCGTGAAAGCGGTGGTGCGGGTGCCGGTGTCGGGGCGCGGAAACGCCCGTCCGGCCCCCATGAAGGCTCCGGGCTCACCGTGCGGGCCGCCGTCGGCCCGGGGCACGCCGGAGGCGGGGACCCCCGGGGGGCGCCGGACCGCACCGTCTCGCCCGGATCCGTCGGCGGCCCCGGGACCGCCGCGCCGGTCGCCGCCGTCCGGCGCGGCGGCGGGAGCCGGGTGCGGCGGGAAGCCGGGGCGGGCCGGGGC
>NZ_MUME01000274.1 GCF_002155915.1 Streptomyces thermovulgaris
GGGATCCGCCGGCTGCCGGGCGGACCTCTCGGACATCACGGCGCCCGGCGCACCGCGTCCGCGGTGCGCCGGGCGCCGTGTCATGGTGCTGCGCAGGCCGAGCGGTTCAGGTGATGACCCGCCGTCCCCGCGGGCGGGCCCCCTGCTCCGGGGCCCTTCGCCGGCTCCTCACCGCCTGCGCAGATCCGCCACTCTGGCCGCCGGCCGTTCCGTCCCTCCGGCCTGGTCGCCGCCCAGGGACGTCGGGCGGAGATTCGTGCCCGGGAGCTGGTTGCGGCGCGGTCCCGGGAGGGAGACGTCCCGGCGGCGGTCGCCGCGTGCCGGGGACTTGTCGGCCGCCGAGGTCCCGGCCCCGCCCGCCACGGAGATCTGGACGCCCTGGTCGGCCAGGGCCTGGAGCTCGGTGGCCGCGCGGTCGTCGTGGGCCGGGGGATCGTCCGTCACCAGGCGGGTGATGAGCTCGGTCGGCACGGTCTGGAACATCGTGTCCGTACCGAGCTTGGTGTGGTCGGCGAGGACCACGACCTCCGCGGCTGCCTGGACGAGGGCCCGGTCGACGGACGCCGACAGCATGTTGGAGGTGGACAGCCCCCGCTCGGCGGTCAGACCGCTTCCGGAGAGGAAGGCCTTGGACACCCTCAGGCCGTGCAGCGACTGCTCGGCTCCGGAGCCGACGAGCGCGTAGTTGGAGCCGCGCAGCGTGCCGCCGGTCATCACGACCTCCACCCGGTTGGCGTGGGCCAGCGCCTGGGCGACCAGAAGGGAGTTGGTGACGACGGTCAGGCCGGGCACCCGGGCGAGCCGTCGTGCCAGCTCCTGCGTGGTCGTCCCCGCTCCGACGACGATCGCCTCGCCCTCTTCGACGAGTCCCGCGGCGAGATCGGCGATGGCCGTCTTCTCCGCGGTCGCGAGGTGCGACTTCTGCGGGAAGCCGGCCTCCCGGGTGAATCCGCCCGGGAGCACCGCACCGCCGTGCCGGCGGTCGAGCAGTCCTTCGGCCTCCAGTGCCCGCACGTCCCGCCGTACGGTCACTTCGGAGGTCTGGACGACGCGGGCGAGCTCACGGAGCGACACGGCACCGTTCGCTCGCACCATTTCGAGGATCAGTTGGCGACGTTCAGCAGCGAACACGAAACTGACAGTAACGCCGACGACCGTCTGCTTTCAGCGGTTTGCGCCGAATAACAGAAGTTGTTCGCACAGCGGGGCACAAAGTGGTATAGGACACCGCCCCGCACCTCGGGCTCCGGCCGTCCGGGGCCTCGTCCCGGGCCCCTCAGCCGCCCGACGTCTTGCGCGTGTGCAACTGCCGGGCCACCTCGGCGATCGAGCCCGACAGGGAGGGGTAGACGGTGAAGGCGTTCGCGACCTGTTCCACCGTCAGATTGTTGTCGACGGCGATCGAGATGGGATGGATGAGTTCCGAGGCGCGCGGCGCCACGACCACACCGCCGACCACGATGCCCGTGCCCGGACGGCAGAAGATCTTGACGAAGCCGTCCCGGATGCCCTGCATCTTGGCGCGCGGGTTGCGCAGCAGCGGAAGCTTGACGCAGCGGGCGTCGATCTTGCCGGCGTCCACGTCGGCCTGGCTGTAGCCGACGGTGGCGATCTCGGGGTCGGTGAAGACGTTGGCCGAGACCGTCTTGAGGTTCAGCGGGGCCACCGCGCTGCCCAGGAAGTGGTACATGGCGATACGTCCCTGCATCGCCGCCACCGACGCGAGCGCGAGGACACCGGTCACGTCACCGGCCGCGTACACGCCCGGGGCCGTGGTCCGCGACACCTTGTCGGTCCAGATGTGACCGGACTCGCGCAGCTTGACACCGGCCTCCTCCAGGCCGAGCCCCGTGGTGTTCGGAACGGCGCCGACCGCCATCAGACAGTGCGTGCCGGTGATGACACGCCCGTCGGACAGCGTCACCTCCACCCGGTCCCCGACCCGTTTGGCCGAGGCGGCCCGCGAGCGCGCCATGACGTTCATGCCGCGACGCCGGAAGACGTCCTCCAGCACGGCCGCCGCGTCCGGGTCCTCGCCGGGCAGCACGCGGTCCCGGGAGGACACCAGCGTGACCTTCGAGCCGAGCGCCTGGTAGGCACCGGCGAACTCCGCGCCGGTCACACCGGACCCCACCACGATGAGCTCCTCGGGAAGCTCGGTGAGGTCGTAGACCTGAGTCCAGTTCAGAATGCGCTCCCCGTCCGGCCGGGCGTCGGGCAGCTCGCGCGGGTGCCCGCCGGTCGCGATGAGCACCGCGTCCGCGACGAGGGTCTCCTCGCCGCCGTCCGGCATCGTGACGACGACCTTCCGCGATCCGTCGAGCGCCTGCGTGCCCTCCAGCCGTCCGCGTCCGCGCACCACCCGGGCGCCGGCGCGTGTCACGGCCGCGGTGATGTCGTGGGACTGGGCCAGGGCCAGCCGTTTGACACGGCGGTTGACCTTCGCCAGGTCGACCCCCACCACCCGGGCGGGCTGCTCCATCGGAGGAGTGTCGTCGGCGACGACGATTCCCAGCTCCCGGTACGACGAGTCGAAGGTGGTCATCACCTCCGCCGTGGCGATGAGCGTCTTCGACGGCACACAGTCGGTCAGCACCGACGCTCCGCCCAGACCGTCGCAGTCGACGACGGTCACCTCCGCACCGAGTTGCGCCGCCACCAGCGCCGCCTCGTATCCGCCGGGTCCACCACCGATGATCACGATCCGAGTCACGTCCTCCATTGTCTCGCACTGTTCGAAGTGTCACCGCCCCGGGGCGCGACCGGACCGTTCACCGTTGTTCCCGAGATCGGTGAGGCGAGTGCGCGGCTGCCGTACGCTCGACCCATGTCGCTCTACGCCGCGTACGCCGGCAATCTCGACGCGCGGCTGATGTCCCGCCGCGCCCCGCACTCGCCGCTGCGTGCCACGGGGTGGCTGAACGGCTGGCGGCTGACCTTCGGCGGTGAGCACCTGGGGTGGGAGGGCGCCCTGGCGACGCTCGTCGAGGACCCGCTCTCCCAGGTCTTCGTCGCGCTGTACGACATCGCCCCGATGGACGAGGAGTCCCTCGACCGCTGGGTGGGCGTGGGGCTGGGCCTCTACCGGCGCACCCGCGTCCGCGTGCACACCCTGGACGGCGAGGAGCCCGCCTGGGCCTATGTCCTCAACGCCTACGAGGGCGGCCTCCCCTCCGCCCGCTACCTCGGAGAGATCGCCGATGCGGCGGAATCGGCGGGAGCGCCCCACGACTATGTGATGGAGCTGCGCAAGAGACCGTGCTGACCGGTCGTCCGCCGCGGCGGCACCGCCCGCCGCCCCGGAGACCGGCTCCCGGGGCTCCTCGCCCCGCCTCTCCTCTCTCTTCCCCTCTCTCTTCCCCTCTCTCTCCTCTCTGTCCTCTCCGTCTCTCCCTCTCGCTCACCCCGCGCCCGTTTCTCTCGTCCGTCTCCTGTCGGAAACGACAAGACAACGATCGTCCTCCCACGCCCTTCAGCATCTACGCGCGTAGGCAAAGACCGGCTACTCTCGACAACGTGAACGCATCTCTACTTCCGGACGACCTCCAGGGCGACCCCTACGCCGCCGCCGACGCCGCCGCCTCGCGCCTGCGGGAACTCACCGGTGTCGAGACCCACGACGTCGCCCTCGTGATGGGCTCCGGCTGGGCCCCGGCCGTCGACGCCCTGGGGACCCCCGACGTCGAGCTCCAGGTCACCGAACTGCCCGGATTCCCGCCCCCGGCGGTGGAGGGCCACGGCGGCAGGATCCGCTCGTACGCCATCGGGAACAAGCGCGCCCTGGTCTTCCTCGGCCGTACCCACTACTACGAGGGCCGGGGCGTGGCCGCCGTGGCCCACGGCGTGCGCACCGCCGTCTCGGCCGGATGCAAGACGATCGTGCTCACCAACGGCTGCGGCGGTCTGCGCGAGGGCATGCGCCCCGGTCAGCCCGTGCTGATCAGCGACCACATCAATCTGACCGCCGTCTCGCCGATCGTCGGCGCCAACTTCGTCGACCTCACCGACCTCTACTCCCCTCGTCTGCGCGCCCTGTGCAAGGAGGTCGACCCCACCCTCGAGGAGGGCGTCTACGCCCAGTTCCCCGGCCCGCACTACGAGACGCCGGCCGAGATCCGCATGGCCCGCACCATCGGCGCGGACCTGGTCGGCATGTCCACGGTCCTGGAGGCCATCGCCGCCCGTGAGGCGGGTGCCGAGGTCCTCGGCATCTCCCTGGTCACCAACCTCGCCGCCGGCATGACCGGTGAACCCCTCAACCACGAGGAGGTCCTCCAGGCGGGCCGGGACAGCGCCGCCCGCATGGGCTCCCTCCTGGCCCAGGTACTGGACCGTCTGTAGGGACTCCGTCCGCGAGGCCCCGTCCGCGGGGGGCGAAGGACACCCGTCCACCGGGGCACACGACGACGTCCGCCACGACGGCGGGACGGCGGGGGCCGTGGGGGTGCGTCGGCGGCCCGCCGTACCCCCACGGCCCCTTGTTCCTTTGTTCCTCGACCGTTCGACCGTTCCCTTGATCCCCGCCCGGCCCGGCCGGCGCGGCCCGGGGCGGTCCGCCCGCGCGCGGCGGACCGGACGCCCCCCACGGTCCCGACCCGCCCACGCATCCGCGGGCTCCGGCCGGCACCGTCCAAGGCACCCGCACCACGACACGAGAGGCTGACGGAAACGTGCACGACGACCTCATGGCAAGGGCCAAGGCGTGGCTCGCCGAGGACCCCGACCCGGACACCCGCGCCGAACTCGCCCGCCTCATCGACGCCGAGGACACCGAGGAACTCGCCGCCCGCTTCTCCGGCACCCTCCGGTTCGGCACCGCCGGCCTGCGCGGCGAACTCGGCGCCGGCCCGATGCGCATGAACCGCTCCGTCGTCATCCGCGCCGCCGCCGGCCTCGCCGCGTACCTCACCAGGAACGGTCACGCCGGCGGCGGCGCAGATGAC
>NZ_MUME01000275.1 GCF_002155915.1 Streptomyces thermovulgaris
GCTGCTGGTCCGCCTCGACGCGTCGGGCGGCACGCTGGCGGACGCGGCGCGGCTGCTGGAGGCCCCGGTCCTGCTGGTGGCCCCGGCCGGCCTGGGCACGCTGAACACGACGGAACTGACGGCCCGTGAACTGCGGTCCCGCGGTCTGGATCTGCTCGGTGTGGTGATCGGCAGCTGGCCGGCCCGTCCGGATCTGGCCTCCCGCTGCAACCTCGCCGATCTCCCCCTCGTGGCCGCCGCCCCGCTCCTCGGCGCCGTCGGGAAGGGCGCCGAGGAGCGGGGCGGCGGCCACGAGGGGGAGATCGGCGAGGTTGCAGCGGGAGGCCAGATCCGGACGGGCCGGCCAGCTGCCGATCACCACACCGAGCAGATCCAGACCGCGGGACC
This sequence comes from Streptomyces thermovulgaris, assembly GCF_002155915.1. Taxonomy (GTDB): domain Bacteria; phylum Actinomycetota; class Actinomycetes; order Streptomycetales; family Streptomycetaceae; genus Streptomyces; species Streptomyces thermovulgaris. Next base: position 388 of record NZ_MUME01000275.1, read on the forward strand.
GCAGTTCACGGGCCGTCAGTTCCGTCGTGTTCAGCGTGCCCAGGCCGGCCGGGGCCACCAGCAGGACCGGGGCCTCCAGCAGCCGCGCCGCGTCCGCCAGCGTGCCGCCCGACGCGTCGAGGCGGACCAGCAGCCCGCCCGCGCCCTCCACCAGCACCAGGTCGTGCTCGGTGGCCAGCTTGGCGGCGGCCTCGGCCACCTCGTGCGGGCGCACCGGCGCCCGCCCGGCCCGCAGGGCCGCCGTGGCGGGCGCCAACGGCTCGGGATAGCGGGCCAGTTCACGCGCCGTCACCGGACCCGCCAGCCGTGCGGCCTCCTCGGCGTCCCCGCGCTCGTTCGGCCCCACGCCCGTCTGCGCGGCCTTCAGCACGGCCACCGACCGTCCCGCCGCGACGGCCGCCGCGGCGACGGCGGCCGTCACGACCGTCTTGCCGACCCCCGTCCCGGTCCCCGTGACCACCAGTACCGGCATCTCAGCCCTCCCGCGCCGCCGCGCACACCGCGCGCGCGATCCGCGCCACGTCCTCGTCGCCGGTGACGTACGGCGGCATCGTGTACACCAGGTCCCGGAACGGGCGCAGCCACACGCCCTCGCGCACGGCCGCCCGTGTCGCCGCGGCCATGTCCACCGGATGGTCGAGCTGGACGACGCCGATGGCGCCCAGGACCCGTACGTCCCGCACACCGGGCAGGTCCGCCGCCGGGGCCAGCCCCTCCCGCAGGCCCGCCTCGATCCGCTTGACCTCCGCACGCCAGTCCTGGCCGAGCAGCAGCTCGGTCGACGCGCACGCCACGGCCGCGGCCAGGGGGTTTCCCATGAACGTCGGCCCGTGCGCCAGCACCGGCACCTCGCCCCGCGAGATCCCGTCCGCCACCCGTGTCGTGCACAGCGTCGCCGCCATCGTCAGATAGCCGCCGGTCAGCGCCTTGCCCAGGCACATCACATCCGGTGTCACCCCGGCGTGCTCCGCCGCGAACAGCGCGCCGGTGCGCCCGAACCCGGTCGCGATCTCGTCGAACACCAGCAGCACGTCGTGCGCGTCGCACACCTCGCGCAGCACCCGCAGATAGGCGGGGGAGTGGAAGCGCATCCCGCCCGCGCCCTGCACCACCGGTTCCACGATCACGGCGGCCAGCTCGTCGGCGTGCCGCCGAACCGTCCTTCGCAGATGGTCGGCGTACGCCTCCTCGTACCCGGCCGGCGGCGCGTCCGCGAACACCTGGCGCGGCAGCACACCGGTCCACAGCTCGTGCATCCCGCCCTCGGGGTCGCACACGGACATCGGGTGCCAGGTGTCGCCGTGGTAGCCGCCCCGCCAGGTCAGCAGCCGCCGCTTGTCCGGACGGCCGAGCGAACGCCAGTACTGCAGGCACATCTTGAGGGCGACCTCGACCGACACCGAACCGGAGTCGGCGAGGAACACATGCTCCAGACCGTCCGGCGTGATGTCGACGAGGAGCTTGGCGAGCCGGACGGCCGGCTCGTGCGTGAGCCCGCCGAACATCACATGGCTCATCCGTGCCAGCTGCTCCCGGGCGGCCTCGTTGAGCACCGGGTGGTTGTAGCCGTGGATCGCCGCCCACCACGACGACATGCCGTCGACCAGCTCGCCCGAGCCGTCCGCGAGCCTGAGCCGCACCCCGCTCGCCGACTCCACGACGAGCGGTTCATGACGGCCGGGCATGGGCCCGTACGGGTGCCACACATGCCGCCGGTCGAGCTCCAGCAGCCCGGCCACGTCCAGCACGCCCGAAGGAGACGGCTCAGGCATTGGGCGCGACGTCCGTTCCTGCGCCCCGGCGGCGCACGGCCACGAGGTCCGTGCGCGGTGTGCTCGCCGAGGGGACGGGGGACGCCGGGGTCCCGCACGCGCCGCCCTCGTGGCAGCCTCCCGGAACCCGGTGCTCCGGCAGCGTCACCTGGTCCGCGCCCTCCACCTCGAACCCGGCGTCCGCGATCATCTCCAGATCGGCCCTGCCGGCCTGGCCCTCGCTGGTCAGATAGTCCCCGAGGAAGATCGAGTTGGCCAGGTGCAGGGCGAGCGGCTGCAGGGTGCGCAGATGCACCTCGCGGCCGCCCGCGATCCGCACCTCCACGTCCGGGTGGACGAACCGCACCATCGCCAGGATCCGCAGGCAGCGCTGCGGGGTCAGGTTCCACTCCTGGGCGAGCGGCGTTCCCTCGAACGGGATCAGGAAGTTCACCGGTACGGAGTCGGGGTTCAGCTCGCGCAGCGCGAAGACCACGTCGACCAGGTCCTCGTCGCTCTCCCCCATCCCGGCGATGAGCCCGGAGCAGGGGGACAGACCGGCGGCGTGCGCCTTGTTCACCGTGTCCACCCGATCGGCGTAGGTGTGGGTGGTGGTGATGTCGCCGTACATGCCCTCGGAGGTGTTGAGGTTGTGGTTGTAGGCGTCGGCCCCGGCCTCCCGCAGCCGCTCGGCCTGGCCCTCGGAGAGCAGCCCGAGACAGGCGCACACCTCGACGCCCTCGTGCTGCTCCTTGATGGCCCTGATGGTCTTCGACACCCGCTCCACGTCACGGTCCGTCGGACCGCGTCCGCTCGCCACCAGACAGACCCGCTTGGCGCCGCCGGCCAGCCCGGCCGCCGCGACCTCGGCGGCCTCCTCGGGCTTCAGCCAGGTGTACTTGAGGATCCCGGCCTTCGAGCCGAGACGCTGGGAACAGTAGGAGCAGTCCTCGGGGCACAGGCCCGACTTGAGGTTGACGAGGTAGTTGAGTTTCACCCGCCGGCCGAACCAGTGGCGGCGCACCTTTCCGGCCGCGGCCACCACGTCGAGCAGGTCGTCGTCGGAGGTGGCCAGCACGGCCAGAGCTTCCTCCCGGGTCGGCGGCTCGCGCCGGAGCCCCTTGTCCACCAGCGTGTTCAGCAGGTCCATGGAAGCCGATCCTGTCCTATGCGTCCGTCCTGGGCCAACAAGAGTCTGCACAACTCCTGGCGCGTCGACGTGTGGGTATGACCACAGGCCCGGGGCGGCCGGTCCCACGGACGGGGCTCCTTGCCGCCCGGTAGGGTCTGGGCACTGCCCGCGGAGGACCCCGGAGGACCCATGGCGTTCGACTGGATCGAGGAGCAGGCCCGGGCGCGCCGGCGGGCCGGGCTCGTACGGACGCTGCGGCCCCGCCCCGCCGACTCGCCGCTGCTGGACCTCGCGAGCAACGACTACCTGGGGCTGGCCCGCCACCCCGAGGTCGTGGCGGGGGCCGCGGAGGCGGCGCGCGTCTGGGGCGGCGGCGCGACCGGCTCCCGGCTGGTCACGGGCACCACCGAGCTGCACGCCGAACTGGAGCGCGAGCTGGCCGGCTTCTGCGGTTTCGAGGCGGCCCTGGTCTTCTCCTCCGGGTACGCCGCCAACCTCGCCGCGGTCACCGCGCTCGCCCCGCACGGCTCGCTCATCGTCTCCGACGCGGGCAATCACGCCTCGCTCATCGACGGCTGCCGGCTGGCCCGGGGGACCACGCAGGTCGTCGGACACGCCGACCCAAAGGCCGTGCGCAAGGCGCTCGGCACCCACGAGGGGCCGGCGGTCGTCGTCTCCGACACGGTGTTCTCGGTCGACGGCGACGCCGCCCCGCTGGCGGAGCTCGCCGCGGCCTGCCGGGAGCACGGTGCCGGCCTCCTGGCCGACGACGCCCACGGGCTGGGCGTGCTGGGGGCGGGCGGCCGCGGCGCCGCGCACGCGGCGGGGCTGGCGGGCGCCGACGACGTGGTCGTCACCGTCACGCTGTCGAAGTCGCTCGGCAGCCAGGGCGGAGCCGTCCTGGGGCCCGCACGGGTGATCGACCACCTGGTCAACGCGGCCCGGACGTTCATCTTCGACACGGGTCTCGCCCCCGCGGCCGCGGGGGCGGCCCTGGCGGCGCTGAGGCTGCTGCGCCGCGAACCGGAGCGGGCGGCGCGCGCCCGCGAGGTGGCGGGCGAGCTCCACGCACGCCTGACCGCCGCGGGTCTGCACGCGGTGCGTCCCGACGCCGCGGTGGTCTCGGTGCGCGCGCCCTCCCCGGAGGAGGCCGTGCGCTGGGCGGCCGACTGCCGTGCGGCCGGAATCGCCGTGGGCTGTTTCCGTCCTCCTTCCGTGCCCGACGGCATCTCACGGCTGCGGCTGACCGCCCGCGCGGACCTCTCCGGGGCGCAGATCGAACGTGCTGTACGGGTGATCGGCGAAACGCGACCGTGAGTCGGCGTGACACGGCCGTGCGCCGGATGCGGAACCGGCCGGACCGTGTCTCAGAGGCCGTGCGCCGCGGCCGTGAAGGCCGCCCAGCTTCCGGGGGAGAACAGCAGCGCCGGCCCGTCGGGGGCCTTGGAGTCGCGCACGGCGATCAGCCCGGCCCAGGGTCCCGCGGCCGGCCGGGCCGTCTCGACGCAGTTGTTGGCTCCGGTGCTGTGGCTGCTGCGCTGCCAGCGCACGCCGTGCAGAGCGGTGCTGGAGGGTACGTGCCGAGGCAGAGCGGACATGGTGCCTCCTTACGTGACGAGCGGTGGTGCGCCGTCAGGTGCCGCGGCGCATCCGGGTGATGAAGTCCAGCGACTCCTCGGGCGGAAGAGCGCGGCTTCGAAGAGTGTCGAAGGCCTTGGAGTAGGCCTCCAGGTCTTCTTTCCGCTCGAGGTGGAGGCTACTCGTCAGGTGGTCGATGACCACCACGTCCAGGTCGGAGGTGTCCGAGAACGAGAAGATGACGAAGGGACCGGTGATGCCGATGTGCTCCCCGGTCGCGAACGGCAGCACCTGGAGCCGTACATGGGGCAGCTGTGCCGCTTCCGTCAGCCGTTCCAGCTGGCGTGCCATCACCGCGGGGCCGCCGACCTCCCGGTGCAGCACGGCCTCGTCCAGCACCACGTCCAGCTTCAGCGGCGGCTGGGCGCGCAGCACGTCCTGGCGGGCCAGTCGCACCTCCACCAGCGCCTCCAGCCGGTCGCCGTCGAGCCCGTCCAGGGCGGCCCGGGTGACGGCGCGCGCGTATTCGGGGGTCTGCAGCAGCCCCGGGACGACCGAGGTCTCCAGGGTGCGCATCACGCTCGCCTGTGACTCCAGACTGATGAAGTCCCGGTAGGTCGGCGGCAGTACGCTGCGGTAGGCGTGCCACCAGTGGTGCCGGCCGCCGTCGTCGTCCAGCCCCGCCAGCACCAGCAGCAGCTCGCGCAGCTGGGCGTCCCGGACGGCGTACGCGTCCAGGAGTAACCGCACGTCGGACGGCTTCACCCCGCTGGCGCCGGTCTCGATCCGGCTGACCTTCGACTGGTGCCAGCCCACCAGCCGGGCCGCCTGACCGCTGGTGAGACCCGCGCCGGTGCGCAGTGCGCGCAGTTCGGCGCCCAGTTTCCGGCGGCGTACCGCGGGACCGTGCTGCATGGACTGCTCCTCACTCCTTGAACGCTCCACAAGGCCCGCCCCCCGGAGGGGCTGTTGGCGCAGAGTTCACCGCATCGAGCGACAGATATATGCATATCTGGTGGATCGCCGCGTGAGACCGGTGCGGTGATGGCAGTCTGGCGGCGAAGCACCAGTCCGGGACCGTACTCGAACCATCCGCTCCGTGTCGGACTGCGATCCCCTGGGAAAGGGCCGACGTCGCCATGGCAGACCACCTGGAAGCATCCGTCACTCTGCCGAGCGAGCCCGCCTCGGTCTCCACGGCCCGCGGTTACGCGGTGAGCACTCTCGAGGAATGGGGTCTGCCGCCGGACACGGACACCGCCGAGGCCGTCCGGCTCATCGTCTCCGAGCTCGCCACCAACGCCGTGCAGCACACCCGCGGGCAGTCACCCACCTTCACGGTGGACCTCGTCCTCGTGCGGGACGAATGCCTGCGGATCGGGGTGACCGACAGTCACCCGAAGTTCCCGAAACGCCTGCCGGCCGCCGTCCAGCAGGACAACGGCCGGGGCCTGGTGATCATTCGGTGGCTCGCCGCCGAGCGCGGCGGCAGACTGACCGTCCGGCCCACCCGGGAGGGCGGCAAGACGGTCTGCATCGAGCTTCCGTGGGCGGTCCCGGCCCGGCCGGTCACGGCCACGGGACGGCGGGAGCCGTAGCGCGTGAGGAGTGCGGGTGCGGTGACGCACCCCGGGGCGCCGTCACCGCACCCGGGCGGGTCAGCGGACCCGGCCGTACCAGACGTTCTTCGTCCAGATCTTCTGCAGCTTGACCACGTCCCCGGTCTTCGGGGCGTGCCAGATCTTGTTCCCGCCGGCGTAGATGCCGACGTGGTAGACGCGTGAGCCCGAGTGGAAGAACACCAGGTCGCCGGCCTGGCGGTTCTTCGCGGGGATGTGGCGGGTCTTGTTGTACTGCTGGGCCGCCGTGCGGGGCAGCTTCTTGCCCGCCTTCTTGAACGAGTACAGCGTGAGGCCGGAGCAGTCGAACCTCCGGGGCCCGGTGGCGCCCCACTGGTAGGGGGCGCCCTTCTTGGACGCCGCGACCTTGAGCGCCTTCATGCCGGGTGTCGCGGCCGCGGCCTCGGTGGCCATGCCGGGAGCCACGATCGAGCCGCCCACGGCGGCCAGGGTCAGGGCCGAGGCCGTACCGGCCCGGGCCATCAGCGACGGGACACGATTGAACGTGGTCATGCTCAACCCTTCGTCAGCCGCCTGTGAAGGATGACCTGTCGGATTCGGGCTGGCGAAGTTGCCCGGCCGCGTCGCCGCGGCTTCACCCCAAGGGTCGCCCGGCCCGGCCACGGCGTGGCCGTTCCGGCGACCCGTCGTGCTTGGGTCCTCCACTCCTGCCGATCCACTTGTGTCGACCGGTCATCCGGGCGGCGGCAGGATTCGGCGTCCGCCCGGACCGCCCCGCCGC
>NZ_MUME01000276.1 GCF_002155915.1 Streptomyces thermovulgaris
GCACCGAGTTCCGCTGGCTGATGTCCTCCGACGTGTGCAAGCACTGCACCCATGCGGGATGTCTCGACGTCTGCCCCACCGGGGCGCTGTTCCGCACCGAGTTCGGCTCGGTCGTGGTGCAGCCCGACATCTGCAACGGCTGCGGCTACTGCGTCTCCGGCTGCCCCTACGGAGTCATCGACCGGCGGCCCGACGACGGCCGCGCCTGGAAGTGCACCCTGTGCTACGACCGGCTGCGCGGAGGGCTGGAGCCCGCCTGCGCCAAGGCCTGCCCCACGGACTCCATCCAGTTCGGCCCGCTCGACGAGCTGCGGGAGCGGGCCGACCGGCGGCTGGCGGACCTGCACGAGGCGGGCGTGGGCGAGGCACGGCTGTACGGCCGCGACCCTAACGACGGCGTGGGCGGCGACGGTGCCTTCTTCCTGCTGCTGGACGACCCGGAGGTGTACGGGCTGCCCCCGGATCCCGTGGTGCCCACGCGTGATCTCGCGTCCATGTGGAAGCACGCGGCGGTGGCCGCCTCGGCCCTGCTGACCGCGTCCGCCGCCGTCTTCTGGAAGGGCCTCGGGAAGGGGGGCCGGCGATGAGCGGGGGCGGTGACGCAACGCGCGGGCCGCACGGCGACGCCGGGGCCGGCGAGGTCCATGCGCGCGCGTCCGGACCGGATGCCCCGGGGGCGCACGGCGAGCGGTCCGCCGCGCCGCGCCCCGCGTTCCGCTCCTACTACGGCCGGCCGGTGCTGAAGCCCCCGGTGTGGCGGTGGGAGATCCCGGCCTATCTGTTCACCGGCGGGCTGTCGGCCGGCTCCGCCCTGCTCGCCGCCGGTGCCGATCTCACGGGGCGTCCCGTCCTGCGCCGGGCGGGACGCCTGGGCGGTTTCGCCGCACTCGCGGCCAGCACCGGACTGCTGATCGCGGACCTCGGCCGGCCCGAGCGGTTCCACCACATGCTGCGGGTCGCCAAACCGAGTTCGCCGATGTCCGTCGGCACCTGGATCCTCGTGGCCTACGGGCCCGGCAGCGCTCTGGCCGCCGCGGCCGAGCTGCTGCCCGCCCCGCTGCGGGCGAGGCCGCCCGGCCGGCTGCTGTGGCGGGCCGCCCGGCCGGCCGGTCTGTCCGCGGCCGCCCTCGCCCCGCCGCTGGCGGCGTACACGGCCGTGCTGCTCTCCCAGACGGCCGTGCCGGCCTGGCACGACGCCCACCGGCAGCTGCCCTTCCTGTTCACCGGGTCGGCGGCCGCGAGCGCCTCCGGGCTCGGCATGCTGGCGGCGCCGCCGGCCGAGGCGTCCCCCGCCCGGCGGCTCGCCGTGCTCGGCACGGCGGCGGAGATCGTCGCGGCCCGGCTGATCGAGCGCCGCCCCGGCCTGGTGCCCACGGCGTACACCACCGGCCGGGCCGGGCGGCTGCGCCTGGCCGCGGAGGGTCTGACGCTGGCGGGAGCGCTCGCGGCCGGGTCCGTCGCCCGGCGCAGCCGCCCGGCCGCGGTCGCGGCGGGCCTGGCCCTGCTCGCCGGAAGTGCCCTGCAGCGCTTCGCCGTCTTCGCGGCGGGTGTCTCCTCCACCGAGGACCCCGCCTACGTCGTCGTCCCGCAGCGCGAACGCCTGGACGCGGCCGCCGCCGGCCGGGAGGAGCCCTGACCGCACCGTCCGGCCGGCCCTCCGGCGCGGTCCGGTGCCGAAGGGCCGGCCGGGCGGTGCCCGCGCCCGCCGCCGGACGCGGTCCGGTGCCCGGGGCGGGCGGTGCGCCGGCCGGCGGGGGCGTTCGTCACTTCTCGCGCAGGTCCTTGACCCGGCGGATCTTGCCCACGGAGCGTTCCAGGGTCTCCGGGTCGACCACGTGGACCTCGACGCTGACGCCCACCGAGTCCTTCACGCCCTTGGCGATCGCCGCGGCGGCCGCCTCGCGCTGCTGCGGGGTGGCGCCGTGGCGGGCCTCGACCTGGACCGTCATGTGGTCCATGCGGCCGCGCCGGGTCAGCTGGATCTGGAAGTGCGGGGCGACGTCCGGCACCCGCAGGACCACTTCCTCGATCTGGCTGGGGAAGACGTTCACCCCGCGCAGGATGATCATGTCGTCGCTGCGGCCGGTGATCTTCTCGATGCGGCGGAAGGCGGGCCGTGCGGTGCCGGGCAGCAGACGGGTGAGGTCACGCGTGCGGTAGCGGACGACCGGCAGGGCCTCCTTGGCCAGCGAGGTGAGGACCAGCTCGCCGCTCTCGCCCTCGGGCAGGACCTCGCCGGTGACCGGGTCGACGATCTCGGGGTAGAAGTAGTCCTCCCAGACGTGCAGGCCGTCCTTGGTCTCCACGCACTCCTGCGCCACGCCCGGGCCCATGACCTCGGACAGGCCGTAGATGTCCACGGCGTGGATGTCCATGCGCTCCTCGATCTCGCGGCGCATGGCCTCCGTCCAGGGCTCGGCGCCGAAGATGCCGATCCTCAGGGAGGTGGAGCGCGGGTCGACGCCCTGCCGCTCGAACTCGTCGAGCAGGGTCAGCATGTAGGAGGGCGTGACCATGATGATCTCGGGCTGGAGGTCCCGGATGAGCTGCACCTGACGCGCGGTCATGCCGCCCGAGGCGGGGATCACGGTGCACCCGGCCCGTTCGGCGCCGTAGTGCGCGCCGAGGCCTCCGGTGAACAGGCCGTAGCCGTAGGAGATGTGGACCTTGTGGCCCGGCCGGCCGCCGGCGGCGCGGATGCAGCGGGCGACGGCGTCGGCCCACACCGACAGGTCGTTCTCGGTGTAGCCGACGACGGTGGGCAGGCCGGTGGTGCCGCTGGAGGCGTGGATGCGCCGGACCTCGGACAGGGGGACGGCGAACATGCCGTAGGGGTAGGTGTCGCGCAGGTCGGCCTTGGTGGTGAAGGGGAACCGGGCCAGGTCCTCGAGGCTGCGGCAGTCCTCGGGCCGCACTCCGGCCTCGTCGAACTTCTTGCGGTACTGCTCGACGTTGTCGTAGGCGTGCCGCAGGGTCGCGCGGAGGCGGTCGAGCTGCAGCTCGCGGAGCTGCTCTCGGGTCAGGCGCTCGCCGTCGTCCAGCAGTTCGTCCGGGATCGGCCGTCCCAGCCGGGGGCTCCGGTCCTCCGGGGCCGTCGGTCCGCTGCTCATCGCGACTCCCTCGTCTTCGTGCCTCGTATGCTGCGGCTGCGCCCGCGGAACTCCGCGATCACCTCGTCCTCCCGTCTTCCGCCCTGCCCCTCGGCGGAACGCGCCGCGCGCGGGCCGGCGCCGATGCGCCGGACGCTCACGTCGTAGATCCCGTTGCGGCCGTACCGGGTGCGCTCGCGGGCCGTCGCCTCCAGGACGTCGCCCTCGTAGGCCGGGGCGACGAAGTCGATGTCGGCCGCGGCCGCGACGGTCACCGGCCCATGGCTGTTGCAGGCGCAGGCGAAGGCGGTGTCGGCGAGCAGGAAGAGATAGCCGCCGTGGGCGATCCCGTGTCCGTTGACCATCGCCGGCGTCACGGTCATCCGCAGCACCGCGGTTCCCTCGCCGTGCCGCACCAGTTCGATGCCCAGGGACCGGGAGGCCCGGTCCGCGGCGAACATCGTCTCCACCGGACCCGGATCCACGCCAGTGCCCTGCTCCACGTTCCCACCGCCTTGTATGCCAACCGAACATTCGGTTAGCTTCGGTGCCGTCAAGGAATCAAGTATCACCACCGCCTGTCAAGAGGCGGGCCGCGAAGCCGGCGAGGCGGCCTTCCGGGATCACCTGGGCAAGCCGTGCGCGTCACCCTGTCGTCCGCAGTCCCCTCCGACGGAAGGACACCCATGTCTGACGAGGTCTTTCTCATCGACGGGGCCCGTACCCCGCAGGGCCGCTACGGCGGCTCCCTGGCCTCCGTGCGCCCCGACGACCTGGCCGCCCTGGTGGTCGGCGAGGCCGTGCGCCGCGCCGCGGTCCCGGCCGAGGCCGTGGACGAGGTCGTCCTGGGCGCGGCGAACCAGGCCGGCGAGGACAACCGCAATGTGGCACGCATGGCCGTGCTGCTCGCGGGACTTCCGCACACGGTGCCCGGCTACACGGTCAACCGGCTGTGCGCCTCGGGCCTGACCGCGGTCGCCTCGGCGGCCCAGGCGATCCGGTCCGGGGAGGCCGACCTGGTGGTCGCGGGCGGCGTGGAGTCCATGACCCGGGCCCCGTGGGTCATGGAGAAGCCGGGCACCCCCTGGGCCCGGCCGGGTCAGGTGCACGACACGTCCCTGGGCTGGCGCTTCACCAACCCGCGGTTCGCCGCCGCCGACCGCGCGGTGCCCGCCGGGGCGGACCCCCGGGAGGTGAAGGTGACCCTGTCGATGGGCGAGACGGCCGAGGAGGTCGCCGCGCTCGACGGCATCACCCGTGCCGACTCCGACGCCTTCGCGCTGCGCAGCCACCGGCGTGCCGTCGCCGCGCAGGAGGCCGGGCACTTCGACCGCGAGATCGTGCCGGTCCCGGTGAGGGACGGCCTCGTGGAGCGCGACGAGGGGCCGCGCCCGTCGACGACCCTGGAGAAGCTGGGCAGGCTGCGCACCGTCTTCCGCGAGGACGGCATCGTCACCGCGGGCTCCTCCTCGCCGCTGTCCGACGGGGCCGCGGCCCTGGTGGTGGCGAGCGCGGCGGCCGTGAAGCGGTACGGGCTCACCCCCCGTGCCCGGGTCGTGACGTCCGCCTCGGCCGGGGTGCAGCCCAACCTCATGGGCCTGGGGCCGGTGCCCGCCACGGAGAAGGCGCTGGCCCGCGCCGGATGGCAGACCGCCGACCTGGACGCCGTCGAGCTCAACGAGGCCTTCGCCGCGCAGGCCCTGGCCGTCATCCGCCGGCTCAAGCTCGACGAGGACAAGGTCAACGCCGACGGCGGTGCCATCGCGCTCGGCCATCCGCTGGGCTGTTCGGGTGCCCGCATCCTGCTCACGCTGCTGGGCCGTCTGGAGCGCGAGAACGCCCGCCGGGGCCTGGCCACGCTGTGCGTGGGCGTGGGGCAGGGCGTGGCGATGCTGGTGGAACGGGTGTGAGCCACGGCCCCGGGCGGCACGCGGGGCGGCCCGGCGCACGGGACACCGCTCCTCGAGGGGCACGGGACACCGCTCCTTGAGAAGCGCACGGACCGGGGCCGCGCCCGCTTCGCACCGCCCGGGGCACGCGAGGGCCGCCGTCGGCGGCCCGCCGGCCCGTGTCCCGCACATGGCCCGGGACCCGCGCGGCGGCCTTCGCGGGGCGGGCGGCAAAGCGGCCACGGGCCCGCGCCGGAGGGCCGGACCGGGGAGGCGGCCGGCGGTTCGGACGGGCCCGGACCAGGGGTTGCCGGAGCGGCGGGAATCAGACACACTAAGTACCGAACGAACGGTCGGTTGGGGAGCTGGTTATCGATGACCACGTCACAGGGCGCCCGGTCGGACGGCGGGGGCGCGGAGCCGGGGCTCCAGGAGCAGTTCGACGCCACGATCGCGAAGGACCAGCGGATCGAGCCCCGGGACTGGATGCCCGAGGGCTACCGCAGGACGCTGATCCGGCAGATCGCGCAGCACGCCCATTCGGAGATCATCGGCATGCAGCCGGAGGGCGAGTGGATCACCAAGGCGCCCTCGCTGCGCCGCAAGGCCATCCTCTTCGCGAAGGTCCAGGACGAGGCCGGACACGGCCTGTACCTGTACTCGGCGGCCGAGACCCTGGGAGCCGACCGCGCGGACCTCACCGAGCGTCTCATCGAGGGCCGGCAGAAGTATTCGTCGATCTTCAACTACCCGACGCTGACCTTCGCCGACGTCGGTGTGATCGGCTGGCTCGTCGACGGTGCGGCGATCTGCAACCAGGTGCCGCTGTGCCGTACCTCGTACGGCCCGTACGCCCGCGCCATGGTGCGGATCTGCAAGGAGGAGTCGTTCCATCAGCGCCAGGGCTACGAGCTGCTGATGACGATGATGCGCGGCACCGACGCCCAGCGCGAGATGGTGCAGGACGCGGTGAACCGCTGGTGGTGGCCGTCCCTGATGATGTTCGGCCCGCCCGACCACGACTCCCCCAACTCCGCGGCCTCGATGGCCTGGAAGATCAAGCGGCACAGCAACGACGAACTGCGCCAGCGCTTCGTCGACATGACCGTCCCTCAGGCGGAGAAGCTGGGCGTCACCCTGCCCGACCCCGAGCTGCGCTGGAACGAGGAGCGCGGCCACTACGACTTCGGCACCCCCGACTGGGCCGAGTTCAAGCGTGTGATCAGCGGCGACGGACCCTGCAACGCACAGCGCATCGCACGGCGGCGGGCGGCCCACGAGGAGGGCGCCTGGGTGCGTGAGGCGGCGCTCGCCCACGCGGCCAAGCAGGCCGCCCGGGCCGGGCGGAAGCGCGAGGACCAAAGCGCCCAGGAAGGAGCGGCGGCATGAGCAGCACCGGGAGCACGAGAAACGACTGGCCGCTGTACGAGGTGTTCGTCCGCGGCAAGCGCGGCCTGAACCACGTCCATGTGGGTTCGCTGCACGCCGCCGACGACGCGATGGCGCTCAGTCACGCCCGCGACCTGTACACCCGGCGCAACGAGGGCGTGAGCATCTGGGTGGTGCGCTCGGAGCACATAGCCGCCTCCACCCGCGACGAGAAGGACCCCTTCTTCGCTCCCAGCGCCGACAAGGTCTACCGCCACCCCACCTTCTACGACATCCCCGACGACGTCCCCCACATCTAGAAGCAGGTAGGAGCAGGACGGCATGAGCGACGTCACCGACGACCACGTCTTTCTGTCCCTGACCGCGGACCACGGGGACGCGGACGCCCGCTGGGCCTTCGGCACCGGGTTCGAGGACCCGCTGCACGGCGTCGACACCACCGTGCCGGCCACGGTCGACGCCGCCGAGCTGGCCGCGTGCTGCCTGGCCCTCGGTGACGACGCCCTGGTCGGTGCGCAGCGCCTGGCCCAGTGGTGCACCCGGGCGCCGGAGCTGGAGGAGGAGATGGCCCTGGCCAACATAGGCCTGGACCTGCTCGGCCAGGCACGGCTGCTGTACTCCCGCACCGGGCAGGTGGACGGCAGCGGCCGGGACGAGGACGCCTACGCCTACTTCCGCGACGCCGAGGACTTCCGCAACGTCCGGCTCGCCGAACTCCCCAACGGCGACTTCGCGTTCTCCATCACCCGGCTGCTGGTCCTGTCCTGCTGGCGCCTGGCCGTCTTCCAGCGGCTCGCGGCCACCGCACCGGACCCGGTCCTGAAGGCCGTCGCGGCCAAGGGGGTCAACGAGCTCGCCTACCACCGCCAGTTCGCGGCCGACTGGGCGGTGCGTCTGGGCGACGGCACCGAGGAGTCGCACCGGCGGATGCGGAAGGCCCTGGCCGGCGTCGCCCCGTACCTGGACGAACTCTTCGCGGCCCGGCCGGGGTTCGGCATCGACCCGGCGGAGGTGCGCAAGGAGACCACGGCCGTGCTCCGGCAGGTCCTCGACGCCGCCGGGCTGGAGCTGCCCGGGGCCGAGGCCCTGCCCGGACAGGGCAGAGAGGGCGACCACACCGAACACCTGGCCCCTCTGCTGGCCGAGCTGCAGAGCGTGGCCCGCGCCCATCCGGAGGCGACATGGTGACCACTCTGGACGAGCGGCGTGCCCGGCATGTGGCCGGACAGGTCCCGGACCCGGAGCTGCCGATGCTCACCCTGGCCGACCTCGGCGTCCTGCGCGGGGTCGAGCTGCTGCCGGACGGCACGGTCGTCGCGAGCCTGACCCCCACCTACTCGGGCTGTCCCGCGATGGCGGAGATGCGCGCCGACGTCGCCGCGCGGCTGCGGGCGGCCGGCTTCGCCCGGGTGGAGATCCGCACGGTGCTCGATCCGCCGTGGACGTCGGACTGGATCACGCCCGAGGGCCGCCGCAAGCTCGCCGAGGCGGGCATCGCGCCGCCCCTCGCCGCACCCCGGCGCACCGGCGGGCCGGTGCCGCTCAGGCTGTCGGCCACGCGCCGTGCCGTGGCCTGCCCCCGCTGCGGGTCCTCGGACACCGAGGAGACCTCCCGCTTCTCCGCCACCTCCTGCAAGGCGCTGTGGCGCTGCCGCGGCTGTCTGGAGCCGTTCGAGTACGTCAAGGAGATCTGATGGGCCCGACTCCCACGACGACGGACACCTCCGTGTCCGCCGCCCCCGCGCGTCCGCGGCGCCGTCCGGCCTTCCATCCGCTGCGGGTCGCCGCGGTGCAGCCGCTGTGCGCCGACGCGGCCGCCATCACCTTCGACATACCCGACGAGCTGGCGGAGGAGTTCGCCCACCGGCCCGGCCAGACGCTCACCCTGCGCCGCGAGATCGACGGCCGTGACGAACGCCGCTCGTACTCCATCTGCTCCCCCGTCGGCGCCCGCCCCCGCATCGGTGTGCGGGTCGTGCCCGGCGGCCTGTTCTCCTCCTGGCTGGTCCACGAGGTGCGCCCCGGGGACGTCATCGAGGTGATGGCGCCCACCGGTGCCTTCACCCCCGATCTCACCGAGCCGGGCCACCACGTCCTGATCGCCGCCGGCTCCGGCATCACCCCGATGATGTCCATAGCCGAGTCCGTGCTGGCCGCCGACACCCGCTCCCGGGTCACGCTCTTCTACGGCAACCGCCGTGCCGACACGGTGATGTTCGCCGACGAGCTCGCGGACCTGAAGGACCTCTACCCCACCCGCTTCCAGCTCGGGCACGTGCTGTCCCGGGAGCCGCGCGAGGCCGAGCTGCTGTCGGGGCGCCTGGACGCCGAGCGCCTCGCCGCGCTCGTCGACGGGTTCGTGGACGTGCGCGGCGTGGACCACTGGTGGCTGTGCGGTCCGCACGAGATGGTCCAGGGCGCGCAGAAGCTCCTGGGGGACCTCGGTGTGCCCGAGGAGCGCGTCCACCGGGAGCTGTTCTTCGCCGACGACGAGCCGGTCCGCACCGTCCGCCACGAGGACGCCGTCGCGGAGGGTCCGGTCAGCCAGGTCACCGTCACTCTCGACGGCCGCTCCACCACCTCGCCGCTGCCCCGCGGGACGACGATCCTGGACGGAGCGAGCCGGGTGCGCCCCGACCTGCCGTTCGCCTGCAAGGGCGGTGTGTGCGGCACCTGCCGTGCCCTGGTCACCGAGGGCGAGGCCGACATGCGCCGCAACTACGCGCTGGAGCCCTCCGAGGTCGCCGCGGGATATGTGCTGACCTGTCAGACGTTCCCCGTCTCCGAGACGCTGACCGTCGACTTCGACAGCTGAGGGCCCGGCGGGGACGGGGTCCGGGCCGGGGCGGCGGTCCGGAGCAGACCGGGGCAAAGGCCGTGCCCGGCGCCCCCGCGGGGTGCCGGGCACGGCAGGGGCGGGCTCAGCGCACCGCGCGTGTGTGCCTGCGCCCGAAGGCGTCGAAGGCGGCCTCCTGCTCCCACTGCACCTGTGCCCTCGGGCTGTCCTCCAGCAGGCGCCGGCAGGCCGGTGCCCGGACGGGCTCGCCGGGGCGTTCGCCGCGGCAGGCCGCGGTGAAGCGGTAGCCCTGGGCCGTGGGATCGCCCTCCCACAGGCTGCGGCCCGGCAGGAACGCGTACTCCAGCGAGGCGCGGGCCAGGTCCTTCAGCCCGGGCAGCCCAGGCCGTAGGCGGCGGCCGCGTACGCGTACTCGTGGCTGATGCCGGTCCGGGACACACCGGGGTCGTCGGTGGCCAGGACCACCGGGACGCCGTAGCGGCGGTAGACGGTGAAGGGGTGGTCGGCCCCCTTGCCCCCGAGGATCTGGGCGTTGCTGGTGAACGGCACCTCGACGGCGATCCGGCGGGCGGCCGTCGTCCGTGCCGTCTGCTGCCAGTCGTCCTCGTGGACGAGGTCGACACCGTGCCCGGCGCGCTCGGTGCGGGCGGCGCCGACGGCCTCCTTGCGGGCCTCGGCCACCGGCTCGTCCAGTTTCCCGCCGGCCACCGGTTTCCGGTGCAGGGCGGCGAGGTCGTCGTCCCGGCCGACCTCGTCGGCCAGCCGCCGGGCGCCGTCGGAGGCCGGTGCGACCATGGTCTCCGGATGGAACTGGTTCTGGCGTACGACGTCGTCGGCGACCTCGGCGAGCATCCTGCCCCGGTGCCGCCAGGTGACCTCGCCGAACTTCCCGAAGGTGGCGAAGAAGTGGTCGTGGCCGCTCTGGCCGGGCGGGAAGCCCTCCATGGACCAGGCGCGCACCAGCGCGTCGTGGAAGGCGCGGTCGGTGCGGGCGTCGGCGGCGGGGCGCGTACCGGGGCCGCACGGCGGGGTGACGGCGGTCGTCGTCGCGGTGTCGATGCACAGCCCGCCCTCGGCGGCCAGCTCGATGAGGTACTCCGCGGACACCGCGCCGGAGAGGTGGTTGTGCAGATCACCGCCCTTGGGCAGCCGCACGAAGAAGTCCCGCGGCGGCCCGGGGCGGTCGCACACCGGGTTCAGGTACGCGTCCGTCCTGGCCTCGGCGGCCGTCACTTCCCTCGGTGCGGGGGCGCCCTGCCCGGCGGCCGGCTGCGCGGCGGCGGGTGTCACGGACCCCGCGGACAGCACGGCCAGTGCGGACAGGGCGGCCAGCGCGGTCGGCGGGGACAGGGCATTGGTGGTGCCCCGGGCGGCCGGAACGAACCGGCGGTGCACGGGGTTTCGGCAATTCTGGTTCACCCGCGCATGGCCCCGGGGCGATCATGCGCGGAATTGATTCACCCGGATGAACGTCCTGCTCGCTTCACCCGTTCGGCCGACGCGGGCCGGGGGGTGCCGTGCGGACCGGGCCGGCTCGCCCCGGCCGTCGCGCGCCGGGATGCAGGGGCGAAACCGGTGCGGAAGCCTGGCAGAGGGGGCAGGCGCGGCTGCTGCGCCTTCCGGCGTTCTTCGGAGTATTCACATGGTTGGAAAAAACATTCTGCACCCAACGTCGGCCGCCCCGGAGCCGGCGGCACGGCCCGCTGCCGCTTCCCGGTCGTCGGCCTCGGACTGGGGGCTGCTGCTCCTGAGGCTGACCTTCGGCCTGCTGATGGCCGGCCACGGCGCCCAGAAACTGTTCGGCCTCTTCGGCGGTGGCGGTCTGTCGGCCACCGGCAGGGGGTTCGAGTCCCTGGGCTATCGCCCGGGGGAGGTCTTCGCCGTGTTCGGCGGCCTGTCCGAGCTGCTCGGCGGCCTCGGCCTGGCCCTGGGACTGCTCACCCCGCTGGCGTCCGCCGCCCTGATCGGCGTGATGATCAACGCCATGGCGACCGTGACCGGGAGCCGCGGTCTGTGGGCGGCCGACGGCGGCCTGGAGTACAACGTCTCCATCGCCGTCGTCGCCCTGGCGATCGCCGCCATCGGCCCCGGCCGGCTCGCCGTCGACCGGATCTTCCCCTGGGGCAAGGGGGGATGGCCGGAGGCCGGTCTCGCCCTCGGCCTCGGCGGTCTGGGCGCCGCCGTCACCCTGAGTCTGTGACCGGCCGCCGTCGCGGGAGCGGGGCGGCCCCGCCCGCCGCCGTCATCCGGCCGCGGGCGGGATGTTCTGGTTGGCGCGGAAGAAGTTGCCGGGGTCGTAGGTGCGTTTGACCGAGGCCAGACGGTCGTAGTTGCCGCGGTAGGTGGTGCGGACGCGTTCCGCGCCCTCCTGCCGGCCCAGGAAGTTGATGTAGGAGCCGCCCATCGAGTGGGGGTGCAGATCGCTCCAGTAGTCGACGCACCACTGCCGGATGAGGCCGGCACGGTCCGGTTCGGGGTCGACGCCGACGATCACCCCCGACCAGACGGCGTCCCGGTACGCCCAGGCGGTGTCGTCCGCTCCGAGCCGGTGGGCGGCGCCGTCCACCGGGTACAGGTGCATCGTCGACAGGCCGGTGGGGAGGCTCTGCCCGTACCTGAGATGGACGTCGATCGCGGCGTCGGAGATCGTGTCGAAGAAGGCGCCGCGCCAGTACCACTGCAGCCCCTTCGGATACAGGGGGTCGAACATGCTCTGCAGGGCGATGTAGGGCATGGGGGCGGAGAAGTGGAAGGCGGGCGGGGCCGGGTCGTTCACGACGGTCAGCGTCTCGGCCAGCCGGTCCTCGTCCGGGCCGCCGGTGTGGCACCACAGCACGCCGCACATCCGCTGCCCGTGGAGGGGCTCGGGGAACGGCGGTCCGGGCGGCACGACCAGCAGGGCGAAGAACCCGTAGAGGTCCTCCGGCGCGGCGGGCAGGAACTCCCGGTACCAGCGGAGCACCTCGGGCGTGCGGTCGACGGGCCACACCGTGACGGCGAAGCCGACCGTGTGCACCGGATGCAGCCGGAAGGTGAACGAGGTGACCACGCCGAAGTTGCCGCCGCCGCCCCGCAGGGCCCAGAACAGGTCCGGGTGGTCCGTCTCGGAGGCGGTGACGAAGGTGCCGTCGGCGAGGACGACGTCGGCGGACAGCAGGCTGTCGATCGTGAGTCCGTACGTGCGGGTCAGGTATCCGTGGCCGCCGCCGAGCGTGAGACCGCCCACGCCGGTGGTGGAGTTGATGCCCGTCGGGATCCCGAGGGAGAAGGTGTGGGTCGCGTGATCGAGGTCGCCGAGCCGGCAGCCGCCGCCCACCTGTGCGGTGGCGGTCGCCGGGTCGGCCCGCACCCAGCGCATCGGGGACAGGTCGAGGACGAGGCCGTCGTCCACGAGGCACAGTCCAGGTCCGCTGTGGCCGCCGCCCCGCACCGCGAGGTCCACGCCCCTGTCCTGGGCGAAGGAGATCGCGGTCCTGACGTCCGCGGCGTCGACACAGCGTGCGAGGACGGCGGGACGCCGGTCGATCATCGCGTTGTAGATGCTGCGGACCTCGTCGTAGCCGGGGTCCTGGGGCGCGACCACTGGTCCGCGCAGCGCCTCGCGCAGGCCCTCCAGGGCCGTTCCGTTGATGCCGCCCATGGCCGGACACCTCTGTGGGATGGGGGACGTTCGGTGGTCCGCGGACGGGCGGGAGGTGTCATGAGCGACGCGCAGAAGACCGCTGCGGACGCCGTGCCGGATCCGTCCGCGCTGAGCCGGGAACCGGCCGGCCGGGGCCGGTTCGACGGGCTTCGGTCGCGGTGCGGCG
Organism: Streptomyces thermovulgaris; assembly: GCF_002155915.1. GTDB lineage: Bacteria > Actinomycetota > Actinomycetes > Streptomycetales > Streptomycetaceae > Streptomyces > Streptomyces thermovulgaris. Next base: position 12,974 of record NZ_MUME01000276.1, read on the forward strand.
GGCCTGACCCACCAGCCTCAGTCTGCTGCCGGCCACCACCTGCCGCAACCGGGCACCGCGCCCGGCCCGCGGCGGCCGGTCGCCGGTCCTTCCGTGTTCTTCCGGGCCGGCGGGCGGCGTCGCGGGCCGTCCTGGCCTTTCCCGGGCTCCTCCACGGGGCCGTCGCGTGCCGTGCCGCCGCCGGCCCCGCCTCGCCCGCCTGGTCAGGTCCGCCCGGTGGTGCGACGCTGGGGAGATGAGGTGTCCCCGGGAGGAATCCGGGAGGGCCGATGGGACGTGACGTCCCGGCGATGGTCTTCACCCGCGAGGACCGCCGCCGGTACCGGATCAAGATGCAGGAGTGCCTCGAGGTACTCGCGCAGATGCTGCGCGAGTCGCGGTTCGAGTCCGAGCGGCCCCAGGTGGGACTGGAGATCGAGCTGAACCTGGTCGGCGACGAGGCGGAGCCGGCGATGCGCAACAGCGATGTGCTCGAGGCGATCGCGGACCCCGCCTGGTCCACGGAGCTGGGCCGGTTCAATCTCGAGATCAACATTCCGCCCCGTCTGCTGACGGCGGGCGGCCCCGACGCCTGGGAGTCGGAGATCCGCGCCGCGCTGAACCACGCGGAGGAGCGCGCACGGTCGGTCGGCGCGCATCTGATCATGATCGGCATCCTTCCCACCCTGCGGCAGGAGGACGTCGGCGAGGCGGCACTGTCGGAGAATCCACGCTACCGGCTGCTCAACGACCAGGTCTTCGCGGCCCGGGGCGAGGATCTGCGCATCGAGGTGGACGGCGAGGACCGGCTGCGCACCTACACGGACACGATCACTCCGGAGGCCGCCTGCACCAGCACCCAGTTCCATCTCCAGGTGTCCCCGGAGGAGTTCGCCGACTACTGGAACGCGGCGCAGGCGATCGCCGGCGTCCAGGTCGCGCTGGCGGCGAACGCGCCGTTCCTGTTCGGCAAGGAGCTGTGGCACGAGACCCGTATCCCGCTGTTCGAGCAGACCACCGACACCCGCCCGGAGGAGATCAAGGTGCAGGGGGTGCGGCCCCGGGTGTGGTTCGGGGAGCGGTGGATCAACAGCGTCTTCGACCTCTTCGAGGAGAATCTGCGCTACTTCCCGGCGCTGCTGCCCCTGTGCGACGAGCAGAGCCCGACGGAGACGCTGGACCGCGGCGACGTCCCCGAGCTGGCCGAGCTGACCCTGCACAACGGCACCATCTACCGCTGGAACCGCCCGGTCTACGCCATCGCCAACGACAAACCGCACCTGCGGGTGGAGAACCGTGTGCTGCCCGCCGGTCCGACCGTCGCCGACACCCTCGCCAGCGGCGCCTTCTACTACGGCCTCACCCGCGCCCTGGTGGAGGAGGACCGGCCGGTGTGGTCCCGGATGTCCTTCTCGGCCGCCGAGGAGAATCTGCACACGGCGGCCCGGCACGGCATCGAGGCACGGCTGTACTGGCCCGGGATGGGCGAGGTGCCGGTGTCGGAGCTCGTCCTGCGGCGGCTGCTGCCGCTGGCGCACCGGGGGCTGGAGCTCTCCGGGATGGACGCCGCCTGGCGGGAGCCCCTGCTGGGCATCATCGAGCAGCGGTGCGTCACCGGCCGCAACGGAGCGGTCTGGCAGAAGGAGATGTTCCACCACCTCGACGACACCCTCCACTGCGGCCGTCACGAGGCACTGCGGCGCATGACGCAGGTGTACAGCGACTACATGCATCTCAACGCCCCGGTCCACACCTGGCCCGTCGAATGACGGCACCGGCGGCCGTGCCGGTCCTTCCGCCGCGGATCCATGGAGGTCTTTCAGCCGCGGAAAAATCCGGCTACGATGAGGGATTCGCTGCCGGCACGGAGGAGGTGAGTGACATGGATTCCAGCAGTAGTAGTCCGGGCCTTGCCGGGCCCTGCGCTCCCATGTCCCCCTGCTCCCCGGGCATCCGGTAGCCCTCTTCCCGGTCTTCCGCCGCGCCGACGGCTGCCGTGCCCCCGGTCCGCCCCGCCCCGCGCGGGGCGAGGAGGTTCCCATGGCGAACGTGACCAGCCGCAGCGACGTGAACACCCTCGCCCAACTGCGCGCCCGCCGCGCCGTCCGCCTGGCGGCCCGGCAGTTGACCGAGGACGCCCCCAAGCTCGCCCGCGCCTCCGCGGCCGCGTACCAGGCCGGTCTCGCCGCCCGTGCCGCCGAGCTGCACAGAGCGGCTCTGATCGCCTGGCGCGCCGGCATACCCGCCGAGGTCATCGCCGCCGACGGGCGGCTGCCGCAGGCCGTCGTCCACCGGTGGATCACGGGCCGGCGCACGCCCGGGCGTCCGTGCGAGAAGCGGCCGTAGCCCTCGGCGCCCGGTCCGGCGGCCCCGGTCGTTCCCGGCCGGAGGGCCCCGGGACGCTCATGTCACGGTGCCCGTCCCGGTGACACGTCGCGGCATCTCCCGCTCCTCGGGGCGCCCGCCCTCCCCGGCGGGCCGCCGGGGAGAGGGGTGCCCTCCCCGGGTCCCCGGGGAGGGCACCCCTCTCCCGCATCTCCCGCACGGGCACGCTCCCTCGTACCGCGCCGCACACGGTCGTTTCCTCTCGTGCCGCCGCGCCCCTGCCGGCCGTCAAGGGCGCGGCGGCACGGGGTGTGTGACGGCGCGACGCCAGCGCCTGCCCGGCGACCGCCGGCCCCCCGTCCCGGCCGTGGGGTCATGGCCCCGCGCGGACGCACGCCGTCCGGGCGGCGGGCCCGCCGGAAACCTTCCGTGCGGCGGCGGCTCCTAGCGGACACGGGCCGCTGTTGTCCACGGGATTGTGAAAAAGCGGCCAGCGGTTGTGAAGTTCGTGCACTCTTCAAGCAATGATCACCGCCGCTGCCCTAGACAAAACGACCGTATAAGTAGCGTATGCCGCACGGTCAGGGGAGGCTTACGAGGCCGATCGAGAGCGATCTCACAACAGTTGCGAATGGATGCCCTATGTGAGTGATAGCATCCCCCACGTCTGTGACCTCGGCCCACTCGGCCGGGCGCTGCATTGAGGTCGGCTCGCGCTCGGCGCAACGGCGGTCGAGTCGTTCCGAGTGGTTGTGCCACGGAATCCCGCGAGGTACATCCGCCGACGGCGGCAGGCAACACGCCAGGAAAGGTTTCCATGAATCAAGACGCACTTGTTTGGTGCCTGGCTGCAGCGGTGGTGCTCGCCGTTGCGGCGGCCCTGGTGCTCAATCACCGCAACAGAGCCATAACGGCGAAAAAGAATCGGATAGAGGCCGAACTGACACAGAAGCTCGGCGAGGCCGAGGGACAACTCGCCAATTTAAGGGCTGAGTTGCAGCAGCACAAGGCCCGGCAGGCCGAGGCCATCCGGGAGGCCGAGGAGGCCGCGGAGGAGAGCACCAAGGCCGTTCTCAAGGGTTCCGCGCGCTTTTTGCAGAGCCTTGCCGCGGAACAGCTGACACTCCTCGAGGAAATCCAGCGCAAATACGGCGGACACGCGGTCCTGGCCGATCTGCTGGAAGTCAACCACGCCAATGCGCAAATGGCGCGCAAGGCCCAGGGCATTGCGGTGATGTGTGGTGCTCCGCTGGGTCGCCGCACCAAAGCCGCAAGTGTGTATGACGTCGTGCGCAGCGCACAGTCGCAGATTCGCAATTTCCGGCGTGTTGAGATCATGCAGCAGACCGGTTTTGCGTTGAAGGCATCCGCTGTTTCCCCTGTCGCGCTCGCCGTGGCGGAACTTCTCGACAACGCCGCCAGTTTCTCCCAGCAGGGGTCGCCGATCGAGGTGACTTTCCAGCGGGTGCAGAACAACCTGTGCATCGTGATCGACGACGCCGGTGTCGGCATGAGCGACGAGGACCGGCAGAAGGCGACCGCGCTGCTCTCCGGTGAGCGCCTCCCCCGTCTGTCGCAGCTGGGCACCCAGCCGAAGTTCGGCTTCCCCGTGATCGGTCTGCTGGCACGGCAGTACGGCTTCCGTGTGGACGTCACCGGCGTCTCCCGCTACGGCGGTGTCCGGGCCGTCGTGCTGCTGCCCGAGGAGCTGTGGACCGAGGAGGAGATCACGCCGTCCGAAACGACTCCGCTCGGCACCGTCCGCAGCGCCTCGGCCCGGTCGGAGTCCGTGGCGCGCACCGCGCACGGTCTGCCCAGGCGAGGGGCACGTCAGGTGCCCATCGCAAGCGTTCCCGATCCCGAGGAGACCTCGGAGCCGCCCGCCACGACGTCGGAGGAGGCCGGCCGTGCCGGCCGCAGTCTGGGGGCCTTCCGGCGCGGCACGCTCTCGGGCCGGAACCTCGCCTCGGCACCGTTCGAAGGGTCCGATGACTCATGACCACAGACCTGTCGTGGATGCTCGATGACATCGTGAACAACGTGCCGAAGGCCCGGCACGCCGTTCTGCTGTCCGCGGACGGCCTTCCCCGCGGGGCGACCGAGGGCATGTCCCGGAAGGACGTGAGCACCATCGCCGCCGCCATGGCGGGGATGCAGTCGCTCAGCCGGGCGACCGCCCACTTCGCCGGGCCGGGAGAGGACCGGCAGTGGAACCAGACGATCATCGAGTTCTCGCACGGCTGGATCTTCCTGATCGGTGCGGGGCAGGGGGCGTACCTGGCCGCGGCGGCCGAGCCCGACGTCGACATGCAGCAGATCTCCTTCCGCATGCACCGGCTCGTCGCCCGGCTCGGCAACAACCTCACCTCGCCGCCCAGGGTGGACGCCCCGGCCCCGGCCGAGCAGTCCGCCCATGAGGAGGACCGGCACAAGGCCGCCGGCGGGACCGGGATCCCCATCGCCGAACTCGACGAGGCGGTCAAGGACGTACGGGGTGCCCGCCACGCCGTGCTGCTGGGCGCCGACGGGCTTCCCCGGGGCACGACCACGGGGATGAGCCAGGACCTGGCGGACACGATCTCCGCGGCGATGACGGGGATCCACGCCTACAGCCGTGCCACCGCGCAGTTCGCCGGCGTGCAGGAGGGCGCGCGCTGGAAGCAGACCGTGATCGAGTTCCAGCACGGCTGGATCTTCCTCATCTCGGCGGGCCGCGGCGCCTTCCTCGCCGCGGCGGCCGAACAGGACGCCGACATCGAGGATTTCACGACCCGCCTGCATCAGGCGGTACCCCGGCTGGACGCATACCTGGCACCCCGCGGGACGGTGAGCAGCAAGTGAAGGACGAGTCGGACCACGATCTGGAGCTGACCTCTCCCTTAGTCCCTCTCTTCGTGATCACGAATGGGCGCTCCCTGCCCCCGGACCACGCGTATGAGCGCACCACCCTCGTGTCCGCGCACGAGGGTGCCTCCGCCAGGGCTCGCACGCTTTCCCCGGAGGCCCGCCAGGTGCTGGACCTGGTCTCGGACGGTTTTCTGTCCGTCGCCGAGGTGGCCGCCCATACGCACCTGCCTCTGGGGGTCGTCCGGATTCTTCTGGCGGAGCTGGAGGAGAACGGTCTCGTCCTCACGAGGAAGCCCGTCCCCCGTGCCGAACGTGTCGATCGAGAACTCCTCAACGCGGTACTCGACGGCCTCAAAGCCCGATTCGGAGCGTGATTCGTGTACCTGGATTCAGGCGTCTCCACCGCAGTGAAGATCCTTGTGGTGGGGCACTTCGGGGTCGGGAAGACCACGTTCATCGGAAGCATCTCCGAGATCGAGCCTCTGCGGACCGAAGAGGAAATCACCGAGGCCAGCATAGGATTTGACGATCTTTCAGGAACTCCGGACAAGACCACCACGACGGTGGCGATGGACTTCGGCCGGCTGACCCTCAGCGACGAGATCGTGCTCTACCTCTTCGGCACGCCCGGCCAGGAGCGCTTCAAGGAGATGTGGGAGGAGCTGTCCCGGGGCGCGCTGGGGGCGCTGGTCCTCGTCGACCCCGAGCGGCTGTCCGAGTCCTTCCCCGTCCTGGATTTGGTCGAACGGTTCGGCCTGACGTACGCCATCGGCGTCAACCACTTCGACGGCACCCCCGTCTACCCCCTCTCGGAGGTGCGCGAGGCGCTGAACCTGCCGGCGAACACGCCCGTCGTCTCCTGCGACGTACGGGACCAGCGTTCCTCGGCGCAGGCTCTCATCACCCTCGTGAACCACCTTCTGTCCCTCACCGACTAGGAGCCACCCACCATGCAGCAGCCCCCCGACATAAAAGAGCCACCGCCCGGCTGCCCCGCGCACGGGAACATCCAGCTCTACGGCCCCCGGTTCGGTTCCGACCCCGACAGCCACTACGAGCAGCTGCGCGCCCTGGGTCCGAGCGCGCCGGTCGACATCGCCCCCGGGGTGCAGGTCGAGCTGGTCACCAGCTACGACGCCGCCTTGTACATCCTGCAGAACCCCGCGTCGTTCGTCAGGGACTCGCGGCGCTGGAACGCGCTGAACGAAGGGCGCATCCCCGAGGACAGCCCGGCCCTGCCGATGATGGGCTACCGGCCCAACGCCCTGTTCAGCGACGGCGCCGCGCACGCCCGGCTGCGCCAGGCGGTCACCGACAGCCTGGCCGGTGTCAACGAGCTCCAGCTGGTGCGGCAGACCCAGCAGTCCGCCGACTATCTGATCAGCCAGTTCAGCACCGACCGCCTCGGTCAGGCCGAGCTGATGGCCGACTACGCCCGTCCCCTGCCGCTGCTGGTCTTCAGCGACCTGTTCGGGTGCCCGCCCGACATCGGCGACCGCGTCATCATGGGCATCAGCGGCATCTTCGACGGCACCCCCGAGGCCGACCAGGTGCTGGGCAGTGCGCTCTCCGAGCTGATCGCCCTCAAGCGGCGCCGCCCCGGGCAGGACCTGACGACCCGTCTGATGGAGCACTCGGCGCAGCTGACCGACGAGGAGGTGCTGCACCAGCTCGTGACGATGCTCTCCGGGGGCACCGCGCCCCTGACGGCGACCATCGGCACCAGCAGCGCCCTGATCCTGGACGACGACTGGCAGCCCGGGCTGCCGGTGGAGGACGCGGTCACCCGGGTCCTGTGGAACTACGCGCCGATCGCCAACTACGCGGCCCACTACCCCACGCACGACGTGGAGCTGGGGGACAGGACGATCAAGGCGAACGACCCGGTGCTGATCTCCTTCGCGGCGGCCAACACCGACCCCCGGCTGGCCGAGCACCGCGAGCAGCTCAGCGCCAAGGCCCATCTGGCCTTCGGGGCCGGTCCGCACGCCTGTCCCGCCCGGGACGCCGCGTTCATGATCGCCGTCACCGCCGTCGAGTCGCTGCTCAACCGGCTGCCGGACATCGAAGTGCGCGTGCCGTTCAAGGATCTGAGCTGGGTCCCGGCCCCGTGGAGCCGCTCCCTGGTGTCCCTCCCGGTCCGGTTCACCCCCCGTCCGGTGACGCCGATGCCCTCGCAGCCGCAGCCGCAGCCCCGGGTGCCGGAGACGGCCGCGTCCCCCGCTCCTCCCGCCCCGGCGCCCGCGCCGAGGCCGGCGACGCCGCCCGCACCCAAGCCCAAGGCGGGACTGTTCAGCCGATTCCTGGCATGGACCCGAGGGGAGTGACATAGGCAACTCCCAAGCGGAATAGTCACCTTGTATGTTCCGGCCATCGTCAGGGTAGGCATGGCGGCTGATACTCAGGAAGGAGCCGTCGTGGAGACTGCGGTCATGCCGCCGCCCGACAGACGATTCGCCGTTTCGCTGTTCTCACGTCTGCGGACGGCGAAAGGCCAGGCCAACCCCTTCCCGATCTACGAGGAGCTGAGATCGAGGGGCGACGTCGTCGCAGCGCCCTGGGGCGGGTACCTGGTCACCGGATTCGACCTGTGCGACCGGATCCTGCGCAGCCGTGACTGGCTGGAGCCCGATGCACGGTGGCGGGAACAACAAGGAAGCGGAACGCGCTGGACGGCACCGTCCTCGCGTGAGATGAGCCGGACCCTGCCCGCGCTCAACCCGCCCGAGCACACCCGGGTACGCCGGTCGGCAGGCATGTTCGACCGCAGCACTCTGCGGGAGATCGGCGGGACGGTCGAACGCATCACGACCGGACTCCTCGACGACCTCGGCGAGCGCCTGCGCGACGGCGAGGCCGACTTCAACGCCGTGGTCAGCGAGGAGCTGCCGATCGCCACCATCGGACACTGGCTCGGCCTGCCGACCGCGGACTTCCCCCGGCTGCGGAAACTGACCCACGACCAGGTCTTCACCCAGGAGCTGCTGCCCTCCGCCAGTCAGCTGGCCGTCTCCGACGCGGCCACGGCGGAGCTGCGCACCTACTTCATGGAGCTGGTCCGTCACCGGCGTGCCCACCCGGGCGAGGATCCGGTGTCCCGCTGGATCGCCACCTGGGACACCCTGGAGAGCGACCGGGACAAGGCGGACGAGGCCGTCTACTACCTCGCCCTGTTCGTGCTGCTGGCGGCGCTGGAGACCACGACCACGCTGCTGTCGACCGCGACGCTGCTGCTCCTGGAGCACCGCCGGCACTGGGACCAGCTCGTCGTCCAGCCCGATCTGGTCCCCGCAGCCGTTGAAGAATCGTTACGCTACGACCCGCCGACCCATGTGATCAGCCGCGTCTCCTCCCGGGACTGCGTCCTGGACGGCATCGAGATACGCAAGGACGAGATGGTCCACCTCATGGTGGGGGCGGCCCATCGCGACCCCGCCAAGCATAAGGATCCCGACGTGTTCGACCCGCACCGCAAGCAGGCGCACATCGCCTTCAGCGGGGGCATCCACTACTGCCTCGGCGCACCGCTCGCCCGGCTGGAGGCCCAGACCCTCCTCCGCCAGCTGACCCAGCGGTTCCCCCGTCTCGCTCTCGTACGCCGTCCGGCGTGGGCACCGCGTGTGGCCTTCAGACGTCTGCTGAACCTGGATGTCGCTCTGACATGACCGAAATGACCAACGATTTCGCCGACTTCCCGTACAAGGCGCTGAGCGTCGAGCAGAAAGGGCCGGTCGTACGGGTCCGGCTCAACCCCTCGGGGCAGGACAGCACGCTGAACATCGCGGCCCTCGACGACCTCATCGCCCTGCTCAACAGCCTCCACGAGCGGCCCGACGTCCAGGTGCTGGTCCTGTCGTCCCTGGGGGACGACTTCTGCCTCGGCGCCGACCGCGAGGAGTACCAGGCGGCGCTGGAGGGGGACCCGACCGGGACCGCCACACGCCGCATCGTCGACAAGGCGTACCGCGTGTGCGACGCCCTGGAGAACACCCATGCGGTCACCATCGCCCGGCTGCACGGCAGGGTCGTCGGCGCCGGGATCGCACTCGCCTCCTTCTGCGACCTCCGCGCGGGGGCGGACACCTGCCGGTTCCGCATGCCGGAGGTGGGACTGGGCATTCCCCCCGCGTGGGGAGGCGCCATGGGCCGCCTGGTCGCCGAGAACGGAGCCGCCAGGATCCGCGAACTCATGCTGACCTGCGAGCCCTTCGACGCGGCCACCGCCCACCGGATCGGCCTGCTGCACAAGGTGGCGCCCCTCGACGAACTGGACACGGTCGTCGACGCCTGGGTCAAGCCGCTGCTGCGGCGCTCCCCCGAGGCGCTCACGCTCACCAAGCGCATGCTCGCCGGCTATGCGCGGGCGGACCGCACCGCCGATGTGGCGCTGCTCGACGCCCATCTGCTCGCCGCGCAGCTCGGCCGGCCCCGGCCGCAGCCCTCCGCCGCCTCGCCGAGCGGTTCATGACGGCACATGCGCGGGTGACCGTGCGCGCGTGCGCCGGCGCGAAGGTGCGGCGCTGACGCGGGCGACGGCCGTCCACGGCGGTGACCGGGAGGTGCCCGGCCCGCCGCCGCGGCCCGGACGGCGCACCGGGGCCCGGACACCGAACGGCGCTCGCCGCACCGGGTGTCCGGGCACGGCGCCGCCGCGACCGGTGGGACCGTCCGCCGACGGCCGGCGGGCGGTCCCACCGGCGTTTTCGTGCCCGTACCGTCGCACCGGGCCGGGACCGGCCCGGGCCGGTCATCCCCCGCCGGGGACCGGTGTCGCGTCGCGCACCGCCCGGTGCACGGCGCGGGCCAGACGGGCGCCCCACAGCGAGCGGGGACCGGCGAAGGTGTGGAGCTCCTCCTCCTCGCCCGGTGCCCGGGCGGCTA
>NZ_MUME01000277.1 GCF_002155915.1 Streptomyces thermovulgaris
GACTTCGCCGCCACGTCCGCGCCGCGTGCCACCGCGGACGTGGCGGCGAAGTCGCGGCACCACAGCAGATAGCTGTACGAGGAGTTCACGTCCAGCGTCCCGGAGTCCTTTGCGAGCCGCCAGAGCGCAGCGCCGTCGGCGACGGCGGGGCGTTCGATGAGGGGGGTCTCCGGCAATTCGGCGAGAGGGATTTGCGGGTCTGCTTGTGCGGCGGTCATGCGAAATGAACTTACCGAGCAGGATTCAAAAATGCATGGCCTCGAGGGCTTACGCGAATCGCGCTCCGTGTGTTATCGCGCGGGCGTGCGTCCGCGCGAAGCGGCGTCGAAATGTACGGGTTTGACGCCTCATTACCGGGCAAAAGGTGCCCCCTTCGTGGGGTGTGTCACAGCTGGATAACTCTTGGGGGCCCCTTCGGAATTGCGTTGCGAATCGTTCGCGAAATCTTTGCGTTTAGGATGCGGGAAACGGGGCAGAAGAATACGGGCGGCTACTCGAATTGAATTGCTGAATTGTCCCGATGTAAAAAGACGCGGTCAAGCCCCGGTCATTCCGTCGATGTGTTTTCGATGCGCTCCCGGAGAACGCCGGTGCGCCCGTCGCGGCCCGCACGCCTTCCGGCCGCGCGGGCGGGCACCCCTCGCGCACCGGCCTTTCGTCCGCCGGCGGGCCGCCCACGGTCCGCCGGCGCCGTCCGCTCCTGTGCACTCCGGCTCCGGGCCGGTCCGGCCCGGTGGAGGCCGGGATCCTTCCCGTCCCGGCGGGCGGTTACCGCCAGGCCTTTGCGACCGCCTCCCGGGCGGCCTCGCCGTCCACGGCCGCACCCCGGTCGGCCAGGGCGGCGGCCAGGGCCGTCAGGCTCGCCTCCACCGCCTCCCGGGTGGCGTGCGGCCCGTAGTGGTTGACGCGGATCATCTCCTGGGCGAGCGGGCCGCCGCCCGCGGCCAGCGGAAGGGACGGATCCGTCTCCAGGGCCCGGGCCACCAGGTCGAAGGCCGCGATGCCGGCCGGGGCGCGCAGGGTGGTGGCGACCGGGGCCGCCTCGGAGGCCTTGTGGACATAGGGCTCCAGGCCCCCGCCCAGGGCCGCCGCGCCCGCGCGGGTCGCCGCGGCGGCACGGCGGTGGCGGGCCATCACCTCGTCCAGCCCCACCGCCTCGATGCGCTCCAGGCAGGCCTCCAGCGCCAGCATCTCCAGCTGCGCCGGCGCATGCGGCAGCGCCGTGCGGCCGGCGTCGATCCAGCGCTCCTTCCAGTCCAGCAGGGACAGGTAGGAGCGGCGCGGCGCCCGCGGGTTCGCCGCCATCCGGGCCCAGGCGCGCTCGCTGACCGACACCGCCGACACCCCGGCCGGCCCGCCCATCGCCTTCTGCGCCCCGATCACGCACAGGTCCACGCCCCATGCGTCCGGCAGCACCGGCTCGGCACCGACCGACGCCACGGCGTCCAGGTAGAACAGGGCGCCCCGCGCCCGGACGACCTCGCCGATCTCCGCCACCGGGTTGGTGTTGCCGGTCGCCGCCTCCGCGTGCACCAGCGACACGAAGTCGATCTCCGGGTGCTCGGTGAAGGCCTTCTCGATCCGGTCCGCCGTGACCGCCGTGTGGTACGGGACCGGCAGGTCGTGCACGGTCGCCCCGCAGTCCCGCAGCCACTGGCCGAACGTCTGCCCGTACGGTCCCGTGATCACGTTCAGCGCCGTCGTGCCGGGGCCGGCCACCCCCCGGATCGCGCCCTCCAGCGGCAGCAGCGCCTCGCCCTGCATGATCACGACGTCCTGCTCGGTGGCCAGCAGCCGCGCCACCCGGTCCTCGATCGAGGCGAAGCGCGCGGCGCTCAGCGGAGGCAGGTCGAGGAGGGAATCGGTCACGGTGGTGCTCTCTTCGGGTTCAGGGACGAGATGTGCGTCTGCGAGCCTAACTCCTCGTCCCGGACCGCCTCCGCGGCGCCTTCCGGGCTGGCCGGAGGAATGCTTTGATCATGTGCGTCGCATCGCCGGCATGGCGCGCCCGTGCCGGACACCACTGCCGGGGAACCCTCGCGCGCGCAGACGAACACGGCTCGCCGGTCCCCTCGCCGTTCCCGCCCTGCCGGGGCTCTCCCTCCCCGCTCCTCCCACCGCCCGGGCCGCCGAGGCGGCCTTTGGCACCTGCAAGGCGGTGTTCAAAGGCGGTGTTCAACTGCACCGAGCCGGGCGGCACCACGCCCGACCACTCGATCCCGGACGGCCTCGCCGGGTTCGTCGACCGGGCGGCGCCGGGCTCCACCGTCCGCATGGGGATGCACTGGTACGGCCCGGCCGGACCGAAGACCGGGATGCCCGAGGCGCAGGACCGCGAAGTCGCCCTCCGGATGGTCCCGGAGAAGCGCGACGAGTCCATCGGCACGCCCTTCACCGCCGCCGGGCCGAGGGGCGGCTCCCCCTGGACCTGGTGCACCAGCGGCTGCCCCGGCGACGGCCCGGACGACGCCGACGCCGTCGACCAGGTCAAGCACGCCGGTGACAAGCTGCGCGCCACCTGCGGCCGCACGACGGACGCCTTCGCCGACAAGGGCGGGCAAGGGCAGGCAAGGACGGGCAAGGCGCACGGCGCCCGCGGGCACCCGCCGTCCACGGCCCGGACCCGCCCTGCGCGGTCCGGGCCGTCGGCGTCCCGGGACGCAGGATTCGGAGGCCGGACGGCACCCTCCTCCTGGGATTGGTTTGGGGTGCTCAAACATTTCCTTATAATCGGGGCGCATTGCTCGCTGACAGGGGCCCCCCTTGAAGACGTTCCTCGGCCGCCGGACCCGCGTTCTGGCCGCCACCACCGCGACGGCCGGGATGATCCTTCTCGCCGCCTGCACCTCCACCGACGGCGGAGGCGACGGATCCGCCACCGCGCCCGGCGGGGTCGAGCTCGTCAAGGCGGGCCGGCTCACCACCTGCACCCACCTGCCCTATCCGCCCTTCCAGTCGGAGATCGACGGCAAGGTGCAGGGCTTCGACGTGGCCCTGATCGACCTGGTCGCCGAGGACCTCGGGGTGAAGCAGGAGATCCTCGACACGCCGTTCGAGAACTTCAAGACCGGCGCCTTCCTCAACTCGGGCAAGTGCGACCTGGCCGCGGCCGGCATGACCATCACCGAGGAGCGGAAGAAGAACGTCGACTTCTCCGACCCGTACTTCAGGGCCACCCAGGCCGTCCTCGTCGCCAAGGACAGCGGCATCACCTCCCTCGCCGATGTGAAGGCCAGGAAGGCCAGGCTGGGCGCCCAGGCGCAGACCACCGGCGAGGACTACGTCAAGGGCCAGGGCTTCGACCCGGTCTCCTTCGAGTCCTCCGACGCCGTCCTCAACGGCCTGCGCACCGGCCAGGTCAAGGCCGTCGTCATCGACTACCCCGTCGTCCAGGGCTGGCTGAAGGACAAGGCCAACGCCGAGGCCTTCAGGCTCGCCGAGCAGATCGACACCGGCGAGGAGTACGGCTTCACGGTCAAGAAGGGCAACACGGCCCTGCGCGAGGCCGTGAACAAGGCGCTCGCGGACGCCAGGGCCGACGGCACGTACAAGAAGCTGTACGAGCAGTGGATCGGCCCGTACGACGAGTCCGCCGCCTCGCCGGCCGCGTCCTGATCCCATGGCCGACACGGAGAAGCCGCCGCTCCGGCCGGAGGGGCTCCAGCCGAGGAAGAAGGGCCTGACCAGGCGCCAGAAGCAGCGCCTGTCGCGCGGCGTCCAGTACGCCGTGTTCGTCGCGGCCGTGGCCGCCTTCGCGGTCGCGGCCGACTGGGGGCGGCTGCGGAACCAGTTCGCGCAGGCCGACATCGCCGAGCGGATGTTCCCGGACGTCATCACGCTGGCGCTGAAGAACACCGTCCTCTACACGGTGACCGGCTTCACCGTCGGGCTGGTTCTCGGCATGGTGATCGCGCTGATGCGGCTGTCGTCCGTCGGGCCCTACCGCTGGCTGGCCGGGATCTACATCGAGATCTTCCGCGGCCTGCCCGCCCTGCTGATCTTCATCTTCATCGGCGTCGCCGTCCCGCTCGCCTTCCCCGGCACGGAGATCGTCGGCGGGACCTACGGCCAGGTCGCCCTCGCACTCGGCCTGGTGGCCGCCGCCTACATGGCGGAGACGATCCGGGCCGGCATCCAGGCCGTGCCCAGGGGGCAGATGGAGGCGGCCCGTTCGCTGGGCTTCTCGCCCGCCCGGGCCATGGTCTCCGTCATCATTCCGCAGGCCTTCCGGATCATCCTCCCGCCGCTCACCAACGAACTGGTCCTGCTGTTCAAGGACTCCTCGCTGGTGCTGTTCCTCGGCGTCACCCTGGAGGAGCGCGAACTGTCCAAGTTCGGCCGCGACCTGGCCAGCCAGACCGCCAACTCCACGCCCATCCTGGTGGCCGGTCTGTGCTACCTGCTGATCACCATTCCGCTCGGCCTCGTCGTGCGCCGCATGGAGGCCAAGGCCCAGGAGGCCGTGAAATGAGCCGGCCGGAGATCCGCGTCAGCGGTCTGCACAAGTCCTTCGGCGACAACCACGTGCTGCGCGGCGTCGACCTGGAGATCGGCCGGGGCGAGGTGGTCTGCGTCATCGGCCCGTCCGGGTCCGGCAAGTCCACCCTGCTGCGCTGCGTGAACCTCCTGGAGGAGCCCACCAGGGGCCGGGTCTTCGTCGGCGGCGTCGAACTCACCGACCCGGACGTCGACATCGACGCGGTGCGGCGCCGCATCGGCATGGTGTTCCAGCAGTTCAACCTGTTCCCGCACCTGACCGTGGCCGAGAACCTGACGCTGCCGCAGCGCCGGGTCCTGAAGCGCGGCAAGGCCGAGGCCGCGAAGGTGGCCGCCGAGAACCTGGAGCGGGTGGGCCTCGCGGAGAAGGCGGACGCCTACCCGTCGTCCCTCTCCGGCGGCCAGCAGCAGCGCGTCGCCATCGCCCGGGCGCTCGCCATGGACCCCGAGGTGATGCTCTTCGACGAGCCGACCTCGGCGCTCGACCCCGAGCTGGTCGGCGACGTGCTCGCGGTGATGCGGATGCTCGCCGACGAGGGCATGACCATGATGGTCGTCACCCACGAGATGGGCTTCGCCCGCGAGGTCGCCGACCGGGTGGTGTTCATGGACGGCGGCGTGATCGTCGAGGACGGCAGCCCCGAGCAGGTCATCGGCGCACCCCGGCACGAGCGCACCCGCCACTTCCTCTCCCGCCTGCTCGACCCCGCCGCGGCCGAGGTGGGGGAGAAGACCTCCGACCGGGTGGGGACGTCCGGCTGACACCCAACTAGGGTGCGGTGCATGAGCGAACGCGCGGTGCTGCACGCAAGGGGGCGGATCCTCGTCGGCCCGGACGAGGTCCGCGACGAACTGTGGGTGGTCGGCGGCCGGATCTCCTACGACCGTCCGTCCGGCGCGCGGGAGGTGACGACCGTCGAGGGCTGGGTGCTGCCCGGCCTGGTCGACGCCCACTGCCACGTCGGTCTCGATGCGCACGGCCCGGTTCCCGAGGACGTCTCCGAGAAGCAGGCCCTGGCCGACCGCGAGGCCGGCACCCTCCTCGTCCGGGACGCGGGCTCGCCCTCGGACACCCGCTGGATCGACGACCGCGAGGACCTGCCGAAGATCATCCGTGCGGGCCGCCACATCGCCCGCACCCGCCGCTACATCCGCAACTACGCGTGGGAGATCGAACCGGAGGACCTCGTCGCCCACGTCGCCCGGGAGGCCCGGCGCGGCGACGGCTGGGTCAAGCTGGTCGGCGACTGGATCGACCGCGGTCTGGGCGACCTGGCGGCCTGCTGGCCGCGCGAGGCCGCCGAGGCGGCGATCGCGGAGGCGCACCGCCTGGGCGCCCGGGTCACCGCGCACTGCTTCGCGGAGGACTCCCTGCGCGACCTGGTCGAGGCGGGCATCGACTGCATCGAGCACGCCACGGGCCTGACCGAGGACCTGATCCCGCTCTTCGCCGAACGCGGTGTGGCGATCGTCCCCACCCTGGTCAACATCGCCACCTTCCCGAAGCTGGCCGCGGGGGGCGAGGCCAAGTACCCGCGCTGGGCGGCCCACATGCGCCGTCTGCACGAACGCCGCTACGACACCGTCCGCGCCGCCTACGACGCCGGTGTCCCGGTCTACGTCGGCACCGACGCCGGGGGCTCCCTGCCCCACGGCCTGGTCGCGGCCGAGGTCGCCGAACTGGTCACGGCCGGCATCCCGCCCCTTCAGGCCCTCTCCGCGACGACCTGGGCCGCCCGGGCCTGGCTCGGCCGCCCCGGTCTGACGGAGGGCGCCCCGGCCGACTTCGTGGTCTACGACGAGGACCCGAGGGCGGACGTACGGGTGCTGGCGGCGCCGCGACGGGTGGTGCTGAACGGAAAGGTGGTCGGGTAGGCGCGGCGAGTGCCCGCGCGGCACGGCGCCGGCGTCACGGACGGCGAAGCACCCCCGGAGGGAACGGCCGCACCGGTCAAATCGAAGAACTGACCGAAACTCCCTCGAAGGGGTGAAGTAACGCAGGATCGCTGTCCATTCACTCTCAGTGCGTAATCCTTACCGGGTCCCAAGCACTCTTCTCTGGGGGGTCCCGCACTGTGAACGGCCACACCTTCCACATGTCCGCACGCCGTTGCGCCGCCGTCGCCGCCGCCACCGCCCTGGCCGCCGGCCCGGTGGTACTGACCGGCGCGGGCACCGCGCACGCGACCGGCGCGCAGGACGGTCGCGCCGGCGCCTCCGTCCTGCGCACCGACCTCGACGTGTCCCTGCTCAACAAGGCGGTGCACGTACCGCTCACCGTCTCCCTCAACGAGGTGCAGGCGCCGCAGAGCGCGGAGCAGACCGCGCTGACCGCCCGGCTCGACGGCGTCGACGGCGGAAAGCCCTTCAGCGTGCTCCGCGCCGACGTGGCGAAGTCCGCCGCGACGGTCTCGGCGGACAAGGCCGAGGGCACGGTCGAGCTGGTCCGCGCCAAGGTCCACGTTCCCGGTCTGCCCCTGCTGTCCGTCATCGAGGTCGACCAGGTCACCTCCCGGGCGACCTGCGAGGCGGGCAAGGCCCCGACCGCCGCCTCCAACGTCCTGGGCTCGGTCAGGGTCCTCGGCAAGCGGGTCACGCTCACCTCGGGCGGCACGACCGCCGTCCAGGTCCCGAACGTCGGCGAGGTCCGCCTGGACCTGTCGAAGCGGGAGACGACCTCCGCCACGGCCGCGGCGACGGCCCTCGAACTCAAGGTCTCCGTCGACCCGTTGAAGCTGAACGTCGCCAAGGTGGAGGGAACCCTCACCCTCGCCAGGGCGACCTGTGAGTCCCCGGCGGCACCCGGGGACTCCGGACCGGCCGCCGAGGAGCCCCAGGCCCCCGCCGAGGAGTCCGAGGCGCCCTCCGAGAAGTCCGCGGCCCCCAAGGAGCCCGGGGCACCCGAGGAGTCCGCGGCGTCCCCGGCCGGTGACGTGAAGGCCCAGGGCGCCCCCGCGGCCGAGGCCAACCTGGCGGAGACGGGCAGCAGCTCCCTGACCCCCTACCTGGCGGGAGGCTCGGCGGTGCTGCTCGCCCTCGGCGGCGGAGCGGTGGCGCTGGCCCGCAGGCGCAAGAAGAGCTGAGGCCGGGAACGGGGCGGGGAGACCCGGGGAC
>NZ_MUME01000278.1 GCF_002155915.1 Streptomyces thermovulgaris
GGCTGCTGCGGCGGCGGCTGCGCCTGCGGCGCGGACGCCGGCGAGGAGTACCTGGAGTGCGGGCTCGACCCCGCGCTCGCCCGGCTCCTGGCGGACGCCGGACTCGACCCCGTCGAGGTCGAGGACATCGCCAACGTCGCCATCCAGGAGGACCTCGCCGGCGGCGTGGACGTCACGACGGTCGCGACCATCCCCGAGACGGCCGTGGCCACCGGTGACTTCGTCGCCCGCGAGGCGGGCGTCGTGGCCGGCCTGCGCGTGGCAGAGGCCGTGCTGTCGGTCGTCTGCACGGACGACTTCGAGGTCGAACGGCACGTGGAGGACGGCGACCGCGTCGAGGCCGGGCAGAAGCTGCTGTCGGTCACCACGCGCACGCGCGACCTGCTGACCGCCGAGCGCAGCGCCCTGAACCTGCTGTGCCACCTGTCCGGCATCGCGACCGCCACGCGCGCGTGGGCGGACGCCCTGGAGGGCACCAGGGCGAAGGTGCGCGACACCCGCAAGACCACACCCGGGCTGCGCTCGCTGGAGAAGTACGCCGTCCGGTGCGGCGGCGGCGTGAACCACCGGATGGCGCTGTCGGACGCGGCCCTGGTGAAGGACAACCACGTGGTGGCCGCCGGCGGTGTCGCGCAGGCCTTCCAGGCCGTGCGGAAGGCGTTCCCCGAGGTGCCGATCGAGGTCGAGGTGGACACCCTGCACCAGCTGCGCGAGGTCGTGGACGCCGGGGCCGACCTGATCCTGCTGGACAACTTCACCCCCGGCGAGTGCGAGGAGGCCGTGGCGATCGCCGGCGGCCGGGCGCTGCTGGAGGCCTCGGGCCGGCTCACCCTGGACAACGCCCGTGCCTACGCCGAGACCGGTGTCGACTTCCTGGCCGTGGGGTCCCTGACCCACTCCTCGCCGATCATGGACATCGGCCTGGATCTGCGCGAGGCGGAGTAGTGACCATGCTCCTGACGATCGATGTCGGCAACACGCACACGGTCCTGGGACTGTTCGACGGGGAGGACATCGTCGAGCACTGGCGCATCTCCACGGACCCGCGCCGCACGGCCGACGAGATGGCGGTGCTGCTGAACGGCCTCATGGGCATGCACCCGCTGCTCGGCGAGGACCTCGGCGACGGCATCGACGGCATCGCGGTCTGCGCGACCGTGCCGTCGGTGCTGCAGGAACTGCGGGAGGTGACCCGGCGCCACTACGGCGACGTGCCCGCGGTGCTCGTCGAGCCGGGCGTGAAGACGGGGGTGCCGATCCTGTTCGACAACCCCAAGGAGGTCGGCGCCGACCGGATCATCAACGCGGTGGCGGCGAACGAGCTGTACGGCGGGCCGGCGATCGTCGTCGACTTCGGCACGGCGACGACGTTCGACGCGATCAGCGCGCGCGGGGAGTACGTCGGCGGGGTCATCGCGCCCGGCATCGAGATCTCCGTGGAGGCGCTGGGCGTCAAGGCGGCGCAGCTGCGGAAGATCGAGGTGGCCCGGCCGCGCAGCGTGATCGGCAAGAACACGGTCGAGGCGATGCAGGCCGGGATCATCTACGGGTTCGCCGGACAGGTCGACGGGGTGGTGCGCCGGATGGCCCGGGAGCTGGCCGACGACCCGGACGACGTGACGGTGATCGCGACGGGCGGGCTGGCACCGATGGTGCTGGGCGAGTCCTCGGTGATCGACGAGCACGAGCCGTGGCTGACGCTGATCGGACTGCGGCTGGTGTACGAGCGGAACGTGTCGCGCCTCTGAGCCGCCCGCGTGTCCGTGTGCCGCCCGTGCGGCCGCGCGCCTGCGGGCCCGGGTACGGGGCCGATCGCCCGCCCCCGCCGCACCGCCCGCGCGTTCGCGCGTCCGCGGACCCGCGGACCCGTGGACCCCGGGCCCCGGGGCAGGGGAGGGCGCCCGGCCCGGAACCGGCCCGAGCGCGTGCCGTGCGTCTGATTTGTCCCGATTGGCGCGTATGGTCGGGGCATGCCCACGCCACACGGAACCCGCGGCGGCATGGCGTTCGGCGCGGAGGAGCTGCGTGTGCTCCGCCGCGCCCTCGCCCTCGCCGTTCACTCCCCCTGCGCCGGCGCCGAGGACGTACGGGACTGTCTCCGGCTCGCCGAATCGCTCGACGAGGCCGTCCGCGAGGGCGCCCGGCTGCGCGCGTTCCTGCTGGCCGACCTCGCCCGCTACCGGGCCGCCCTCCCCGGCACGGCGGCGGCCTATCTGACCCTGCTCGAGGAGTGCCTGGAGGCCGGCCACCGCCCCACCCCCGACGACATGACCGCCCTCCAGGCCCTGAGCGGCAACCCGGTCGCCGCCTCCCTCCTGCCCAGGGCCCGCGCGACGGTCCCGACGGCCCGCACCGCCCCGGCCGGGCGGGCCGTGCGGACGGCGGCGGCCGGCCCGGCGGCGAGGGCCGTTCTCCCGGCGCCCGCCGCCGCTCGGGGGGCTGCGGGGCCGGACGGCGGAAAGGGGACGGGCGGGCAGCGGGACGGGGAACCGGCCGGGGAGCCGCAGGAGCGGCCGAGCGGGGACCCGCAGGAGCGGCCGGCCGGGGAGCCGCAGGAGCGGCCGGGCGAGAAGCCGGCGGAGGAGCCCGGGCGGCGGCCCGCCCCCGCGCGGCCGGGGGCACCGGAGCCCGGGCGGCGGCCCGTTCCCACGCCGGGAGAGGTGTTCCCGCGGCGGAAGCCGAGGGCGTCGGCCCGCACGCCGCGGCAGCGCCTCGCCCGCCGTCACCCCGTCCCTGTCCGTCCCGTCGTCCTGGCTACCCTGGACCCATGGACTACGTCGCCGCACTCCTCCCGCCGGCCGTGACGGCCGCGTTCTTCATCGCTGTGGTCAGGGTGATCGTGAAGACCCAGGGCGGGGCCGCGAAGGCCAAGGAGGACGCGGCCGTGGACGCCGCTCTCGCGCGGGCGCAGGGCGGCTCCCAGGGCTCGGGGACCGCCGCCTCCACCGACGCCTGAGAGGCGCTCCGCACGACGTACGGCTCCGCTCCCGCGGGGATGCGTGCCCGTGATGCGCGCCCTTTTTGTCCTCATCGGGTGATGAAAGCGGTCGTTCGGCACGCCATGGCCGGGATCTCCCATTAGGGTGTCGAGATGTGCCTCGGCCTCTGGGAGAACTCGAAGACGCGGTCATGACGCGGGTGTGGAAGTGGAACCGCCCGGTGACCGTCCGGGAAGTCCTGGAAGACCTCCAGCGGGAGCGTTCCATCGCGTACACCACCGTGATGACCGTTCTGGACAACCTTCACCAGAAGGGGTGGGTGCGCCGCGAGGCGGAGGGCCGGGCCTATCGGTACGAGGCCGTCTCCACCCGCGCCGCCTATGCCGCCGCCCTGATGAACGAGGCCTGGTCCCGCAGCGACAACCCGGCCGCCGCTCTTGTCGCCTTCTTCGGCATGATGAGCGACGAACAACGGCAGGCTCTGCGGGATGCCGTACGCATGGTGGAAGGCGGCACCGAAGTCCCCGCCCCCGAAGAACAACCCGCCGAAGAGCCCGCCGAGAAGCCCGGCGAAGAGTCCTCCGAAGAGGCGGGGGAAGTCCCGGATAGCGCCGAAGCCGCGGATACCGGTGACGAGAACCCCGACTCGGCGCCGGGCGGTCGCGGGCGATAGCGTCCGCTCATGTCCGCAGAGCGTCCCGAAGAGACCACGAAAGCCATCACCGTCCGGCGTGCCCGAACCCGCGATGTCCGGGCCGTGCGCCGGTTGCTCGACACCTACGTTCGCGACGGTATCCTGCTCGACAAAGCGACGGTGACCCTTTACGAGGACATCCAGGAGTTCTGGGTCGCCGAACGCGACGACAACGCGGAGGTCGTCGGCTGCGGCGCACTGCACGTGATGTGGGAAGACCTGGCGGAAGTGCGCACTCTCGCGGTGAAGCCGGGCCTGAGAGGCGCCGGTGTCGGACACCGGTTGCTGGAGAAGTTGCTTGAGACCGCACGTGAGCTCGGTGTTCGCCGCGTATTCTGCCTGACCTTCGAAGTGGACTTCTTCGCCAAGCACGGCTTCGTGGAGATCGGTGAGACCCCGGTCGACGCCGATGTCTACGCGGAGCTGCTGCGTTCCTATGACGAGGGGGTGGCGGAGTTCCTCGGTCTCGAACGAGTGAAACCGAACACCCTGGGCAACAGCCGGATGCTTCTGCATCTGTGATCCACATTCTGCCCGGTGACCGGGACCGCGTTCCCTATGTCCGAAACGCGCATGTTTCCGGGCGGGGCGAGCGGTCGGCCTCTCCGGGGGGTTTGTGTTTTCCCCGCAAAAGCGGTTTGCTTTCCGGCGTACTGTTGTAGTGCATATAACAGGGGACGGCGAAACGGCGGACACCGACCACCCGGCCCTCACGTTATCGATGAAAGGAAATCCGGTGGCACAGAAGGTTCAGGTCCTTCTTGTCGATGACCTCGACGGCAGCGAGGCGGACGAGACCGTGACGTTCGCGCTGGACGGCAAGACGTACGAGATCGATCTCACCACTTCCAATGCGGACAAGCTCCGTAGTCTTCTCGAGCCGTACGTCAAGAACGGCCGGCGTGTCACGAGCCGTACCAGCGGACGCGGAAAGGCGCGTGCCGCTTCCACCGGCAGCCAGGACACCGCGCAGATCCGCGCCTGGGCGAAGGCGAACGGCTACGAGGTCAACGACCGCGGTCGCGTTCCCGCGAGCATCCGCGAGGCCTACGAGAAGGCGAACAGCTGACCCTGGGGCCGCGACAGGCCCCGGGGACACGCGGGCGACGGTGCGCACGCGCGCCGCAGCCGCAACCGGTGGCAGTGCGTCGCCAGCGTGTCCACCAGCCGTACGAGATCGGGGGCGCCCCGGCCCCCTTTCACGGCCGACGACAGCGTCGGCAGCGAGGCCTCGACCTCGCACCCAGCCCCAGGGGGCCGCAGCCATACGGCGGCCCCCTGTGAACCGGAGCAGCCCGGAGGAAGCGGCCGCGCTCCGAGTGCCCCGGCGCCCGGCGGCGGCGCCTCCATCAGCGCGCCCTCGCCCAGGGCCGTCAGATCCAGTTCCAGCACCGACGGGCCCCACTCCAGCCACCGCAGTACTCCGGGCAGCTCCTCCGCACTGCCCGCCGCCACCAGCAGCCGCATCCGGTCCCCGCTCACCGCGACCGGGGAGCCGGGCCCCAGATGGCGCAGCGCGGCGCGTCCGGCCTCCACGGGCACGTCCAGGACGTCGAAGCGGAGCCCCACGACAAGTCGTACCGGTTCTCCGGGCACCGTCGCCCATCCCAGCTCGTTCTCGTACCAGGACCGCCAGTGCTGCCAGAGCTGCCGGTTCCCCCGGTGCCGGGTCCCGTCA
>NZ_MUME01000279.1 GCF_002155915.1 Streptomyces thermovulgaris
CAGTACCCCCCGACCGACCAGAAGCCCGCCCAATGCCCCCCTCCACGGCAACGATCTCGTCATGGGCCTGCGAACCGGGCACCCGCGCCAGCTCGAACCCGTCCCCCATCTCCACCCCCTTGATCGCCTGAATCCCCATCAACGCCCCGGCCAGACGCGCATCCAGCCGACGGTCCCAGTGCACATGCGACCCCAGCCCCACCGGCACCCCATACGCCAACACCTCCACCACACCCCCCAAGGTGTCGCCGTCCCTGCGGGCCCGGTCGATCTCGGCCACCATCGCCTTCGACGCATCCGCATCCAAACAACGCACCGGATCCGCATCCAGCCGCTCCACATCCCCCGGCACCGGACACACCCCCCGCGGGGCCTTCGCCGCCCCCAGCTCCACCACATGCGAGACGATCTCAACCCCGACCGTCTCCCTCAGATACGAGCGGGCCACCGCCCCCAGCGCCACCCGGGCCGCGGTCTCCCGCGCCGAGGCCCGCTCCAGCACCGGCCGCGCCTCATCGAAGCCGTACTTCTGCATCCCCGCCAGATCCGCATGCCCCGGCCGCGGACGGGTCAACGGCGCATTACGCGCCAGACCGGCCAGCTCCGCCTCGTCCACCGGATCGGCGGCCATCACCTTCTCCCACTTGGGCCACTCGGTGTTCCCCACCATGATCGCCACCGGCGACCCCAGCGTCCGCCCGTGCCGCACCCCACCGAGAAAGGTCACCACATCCTGCTCGAACGTCATCCGGGCCCCCCGCCC
>NZ_MUME01000028.1:0-10514 GCF_002155915.1 Streptomyces thermovulgaris
GGCGCCGCGGGGGGCTGCGGCCGGGCCGGGGCGGGCGGAGGGTCGGGAGCCGGGGGCCGGGCGGTCGGGCGCACGCCGAAGAGCGAGCCGGTGGCGGCGGCCAGCTCGGCGGCGTGGTGGACCGACTCCCGGACCGGCACGCCCAGCCGGCGCAGGGCGCCGGCGAACGCGTCCTCCACCAGCTCCAGTCTCCGCAGCAGATCCTCCGCGCCGACCGCCTCGCCGCGCGACCGGACGGACAGCGCGGTGAGGATCTCCTCCGCCCGGTGCCGCACCAGACCGAGGGCCTCCCAGCCGGACGGCCGCGGCCGGGCGGGAGGTGCCGTGCCCTCGGGGCCCGGCGGGGGCAGACCGAGGGCGTCACGGATCCGGTCGCCGGCGGTGGAGTGCCAGCCGGTCAGGGTGCCGTGCAGCTCGGCGTACAGACCGTCGAGGAACGTCAGCAGTCCCGCCGCGCCGTCGGCCGGGCCGCCGTGACCTCCGGCGGCGCCCAGATGCTCCCGGAGCGGGGGCAGGCTGTGCGCCACGAGGTCGGCGGCGGCCTGACAGGCGTGATCCGTGGGCATGGGATCTCACGGCTCCTTCGGACCGTCCGCACGCGGAGCCGGACCGGGCCGGCCGGGCTCCGGCTGCGCGGCCAGGGCGAGGAACTCGGCCAGATGGATGGCCTTGGCACGGGAGCGGGCACGGCGCAGCCCCTGCTCCAGCTGGCGCAGACAGCCCGGATTGACCGCCACGACGTAGTCCACGTCCGCCGCCTCCACCTCGCTCAGCTTCGGGTCCAGCACCTTTTTGCTGTCGGCAGGCCGGAGCATCGAGTAGGTGCCGGCCGCGCCGCAGCACTTGCCCGCGCTGGGCAGTTCGACGTAGTCGGCGACCGCGGCGATCAGCTCGCGGGGCGGGCGGGTCACGCCCAGCCCGTTGCGCAGATGGCAGGAGTCCTGCAGCGCGGCCCGCGCCCGGCGGCCGTCGACCATGACCTGGCCGGCCGGCCGGTGGCCCTTCTCGTCGAGGTACTGGCTCAGCTCCCGCACCCGGTCGCGGCCGAGGTGGTGCGCGAGATGCGCGGCGCAGCCGCCCGCCGTGGTGAGGATGGTGCCCGGCAGCTGTTCGCCGAGCCTGCGGGCGAGCTTCCCGCCGGTCGCCGAGTCGCCGTTGTGCGCGTGCAGCGCGCCGCAGCAGCCCTGCGCGGCCGGCACGTCGGCCTCCGGGCACAGGCGCTGGACGGCACGGGAGACCCGCGGGTACAGGCCCCGTTCCACACAGCCCAGCATCAGCGACACGGGCTGCTGCGGCGGCTCCCCGGACGACGGGGCGGGTGCGGCGGGGCGCGGCCCGGCCTTCTCGCCCGGTCCGCGGGCATGGCGCCGGACGAGTCCCTGGAGGCGCAGCAGCCCGGGCCGGGAGACCAGCATCATCAGGGTCCGGGCGATCCACGGCCGGTTCCGGCCGCTCCACTGGTGGTCGCGCCACTGCTCCAGCAACTGGCCGTACTCCACGCCCGCCGGGCACACGGTCTCGCAGGCGCGGCAGCCCAGGCAGAACGAGGACTCCTCGGCCAGCGTGGGGTCGTCGGGGGCGAGGTCGCCGGCCTCCAGCGCCCGCATCAGCGTGATGCGCCCGCGCGGGGAGGAGGGCTCCTGGCCGGTGAGGGCGTAGGTGGGGCAGGCGGGCAGACAGAACCCGCAGGAGATGCAGCGGTCCAGCAGCTCCTTGTCGAAGATCCCGCGGCCCTGCCCGGCCGGGCGGCCGGGCAGGGAAGGAGCGGCGGGGGCGGGCCCGCAGACCCCTCCGGCGCACTCGGAGCCGGAGGAGCAGCCGCACGGGCCGGTGTGGTCCACGGTGTCGTGGTCGGTCATGATCCGAGCTTTCCGGGGTTGAGGATGCCTGCGGGGTCGAAGGCCTTCTTGATGCGGCGCAACAGCGCGACCTGGTCGTCCCCGAGCCGGTCGGTCAGGTACGGCAGCTTGGCGGCGCCCACGCCGTGCTCGCCGGTGATGGTGCCGTCCAACTCGATCGCGGCGGCGAAGATCTCCGCGAAGGCGAGGTGGGCGCGGTCGGCGCCCTCGTCGTCGTCGGGATCGAGCACACAGGTGGGATGGAGGTTGCCGTCCCCGGCGTGGCCGAAGGTGGCGATCCGCAGGTCGTACTGGTCGGCGATCCTGTCGATGCGGTCCACCATCGCGGCCATGCGGTGCCGGGGCACGGTGGCGTCCTCGAGGATCGTCAGCGACCCCAGCCGGGACAGCGCCGGGAGGGAGCAGCGGCGGGCGGCGAGCAGGGCCTCGGCGCGGGCCACGTTCTCGGCGAGCGTGACCTCGAGCGCCCCGTTCGCCTGGCAGATGTTCCCGATCCTGGCCAGGTTGTCCTCGACGTTGTCCGCCGAGCCGTCGTCGCCGAACAGCAGCAGCGCACCGGCGTCCTTGCGCAGGCCGAGGCCGGCGAACTCCTCGACCGCCTGGATGCACTTGCGGTCGAGGAACTCCAGGGTCGCCGGGACGACACCGGCGGCGATGACGGCCGTCACCGCGCGCGAGGCGTCGGCGAGGGTGTCGAAGTACGCCACCCCGGTGCCGGTCTCGGCCGGGGCCGGGAGCAGGGCCACGGTGGCCTCGGTGATCACCGCCAGGGTGCCCTCGGAGCCGGTGAGCAGCCGGGTCAGGTCGTAGCCGGCGACGTCCTTCCACAGCCTGCCCCCGGTGCGGATGATCTCGCCGGTGGGCAGGACGGCCTCGAGCCCGAGGACGTAGTTGCGGGTGACGCCGTACTTCAGCCCGCGCAGCCCCCCGGCGCAGGTCGCCACGTTGCCGCCGATCGTGGAGACGGTGTGGCTGCCCGGGTCGGGGGCGTAGAGCAGGCCCTTGGCGGCCGCCGCGCTCGCCAGCGTGGCGGTGGTCACCCCGGTCTGCGCCCGGGCCAGCAGCTCCTCGGAGCTGATCTCGAGCAGCTTGTCCAGCCGGGTCAGGACCAGGACGATGCCGCCGCTGAGCGGAACGGTGCCGGCGCACAGGTTGGAGCCGGCGCCCCGCGGCACCACGGGGATGCCGTGGGCGGTGGCGTAGCGGAGCACCGCCGCGACCTCCTCGGTGCTGCCGGGCAGCACCACGGCCTGCGGCCGCGCGTGGAACAGCGGTGTGGCGTCGCGGGAGTAGGCGGTCAGGGCGCCCTCGTCGATCCGGACGTGGTCGTCCCCCACGATGCCGGCCAGGTCCCTGGCCAGATCGGTGCCGACGGCCATCAGCGCACCACCATCCAGTCCAGGACCGGGGTCGACTGCAGGTAGACCAGGGCGCAGACCACGACGAGCATGCCGAGTCCCCAGCCGACGACCTTGCGGAACAGTTCGCCCTCGCGGCCCTCGAGTCCGACGACCGCCGCCGCGATGGCCAGGTTCTGGGGGGAGATCATCTTGCCGAGCACACCACCGGTGGTGTTGGCCGCGCCGAGCAGGTAGGAGGAGATGCCGGTCTTCTCGGCCGCGGCGACCTGGAGCATGCCGAAGAGGGAGTTGGAGGAGGTGTCGGAGCCGGTCACGGCCACACCGAGCCAGCCGACCACGGGGGAGAGCAGCGCGAACGCGCCGCCGGTCTGGGCCAGGAACAGACCGAGGGTGACGGTCTGGCCGGACAGGTTCATCACATAGGCCAGGGCGAGCACCGCCATCACGGTGACGATCGTCCACCGGAACTGCCGGACCGTGTCGGCGTAGGCGCCCGTGGTCCGCCGGACGCCGATGCCGTACAGCACGGCGGTGAGCAGACCTGCCACCAGCAGGACGGTGCCGCCGGCGTTGAAGACGTTGAAGTTGTACGTCACGGAGGACAGCGGCTCGCCCTTGGCGTTGACGACGTCCAGACCGGGCCAGGCGAACTTCCAGCCCGAGTGCGCCTCCAGCCAGGTCTTGACCGGTCCGGCGGTGGCCACGGAGAAGAGCGCCACGATGATCAGGTACGGGGCGAACGCCTTCAGCGCGGAGCCCTCGCCGGTCTGCCGGCGCCGCAGGACCGCGTCCGACTCGGCGGTGGCGGTGGAGCCGCCGGCGACGACCGGGGCCGGACCCTGGGCGGTCAGCACCTCCTTGGGCTGCCAGACGCGCAGGATGCCCACGACGGCCAGGGCGCCCGCGAAGGCGGCCACGATGTCGGCGATCTCGTACGAGATGTAGTTGGCGCTGACGAACTGGGCGCCGGCGAAGGCGAGCCCGCCGACGAGGGCGACCGGCCAGGTCTGCCGCACACCGCGCTTGCCGTCCACCATGAAGACCAGCACCAGCGGCACGAACAGGGCGAGCAGCGGGGTCTGGCGTCCGACCATGGCGCCGAGGTCGGCGGCGTCCATGCCGGTGATCTTGCCGAGGGTGGTGATCGGGACCGCGATGGCGCCGAAGGCGACCGGAGCGGTGTTGGCGACCAGGGAGACGGCGGCCGCCTTCATGGGCTTCATCCCGACGGCCATCAGCATCACGGAGGAGACGGCGACCGGGGTGCCGAAGCCGGCGAGCGCCTCGAGCAGCGCGCCGAAGCAGAAGGCGATGATCACCGCCTGGACCCGCTGGTCGCCGGAGAGGGACCCGAACGCCCTGCGCAGCACGGCGTCCCAGCCGGTGATCTCCGTCATTTTGTAGATCCACAGTGCGTTCAGCACGATGAACAGGATCGGGAACAAGCCGAATGCGGCTCCCTCGCTCGCGGCCAGCGCCGCCTGCCCGACGGGCATCGAGTAGGCGAGAACCGCCACGGCCAGAGCGACCGCCAGGGACACCAGCGACGCCTTCCACGCCTTCCAGCGCAGTCCGCCCAGCAGGACGAAAAGCGTGATCAGGGGGAGCGCGGCGAAGAGCGCGCTCCATCCGAGAGATCCCCCGACAGGGTCGAAAACTTGTTGGTAAGCAGCCATGACGCGTCCTTGCCTCATCGTTGGCTCTGCCGTGATCCCCGTCACTCCGGCGCGCGGGGTTGGTTGATTGTCAGACAGGCACACATGTCTGTCAATGGATCGTGCAAGGCAAGGTGCGTGCGAGAATGGACGGCGTTTCCCTCGGAGGTGTTCATGGCTCAGGACGCCGCCATCCGGCTGTCCACCGTCTCGGTCGTCGAAGCCCTTGCCGCATCCCTGCGCGACCGTGTGCTCGACGGCCAGCTGACCCCCGGCACGACCCTCGCGGAGACCGAGATCGCGGCCGAGTACGGCGTCTCGCGGCCCACCGCCCGCAGTGCGGTGACCGCCCTGGTCCACGAGGGACTTCTGCGCCGTGACGCCAACAAGCCGGCCTATGTGCCCCAGCTCACCCGCGCCGACGTCGACGACCTGTTCCTGGTCCGCACACCGCTCGAGACCCAGGTCGTACGGGTGCTCGTCGAGCGCGGCACGGTACCGGTGAGCGCCGCCGAGCGGGCGATCACGGATCTGGACCGGATGGGACCCGACACCCCGCACAGCACCTTCGTCGAGTCGGACCTGCGCTTCCACCAGTCGCTGGTGGACGCGGTCGGCAGTCCGCGCCTCAGCCGGCTCTACCGGGGCATCAAGGGCGAGATGCACCTGTGCATGGTGCAGACCCGGCACACGCTGGGGCGTGAACGCATCGTCGCCGAGCACGGGGGGATCCTGGAGGCGCTGCGCGCCTCGGACGCCGAGGAGGCGATCCGCCGTATGCGGGCCCACCTCGACGGAGCGTGCAGCTCCCTGCAGCAGCTCTTCGGAAGCGGCGAGGACTGAGGACCGCTCGCCGGGGCGCCGGCCCGGGGGCCGGCGACGGGAAAAACGGTGGCATCCGCATGCGCGGTCCCCCTAGGGTGTGCCCTGTCCTTCACGGCGGCCGCTGCCCGAGCGCCGCCGTCAGCCGAGCGGAGAGAGGGAGGTGTGACCGATGGCTGTCCTTGCGACGAGCGCTGCCCGCATCCGGACGTTCATCCACTCCACCTCCGCGGCCCTCGGCTGACCCTCGCTCGCGCACACGTCCGTACGCGCTGCCGGGGCCGCCCTCGTGAAGGGTTTCCCGTTGACTTCTCCCTTGCATTCCACTCCGCTTCCCCCCGCGCCGCACCCGCTCGCCCCGTACGGCTGGGACGAGGACTGGGAGGCGGCGTTCGCTCCCCACGCCGGGCAGGGCCTCGTGCCCGGACGTGTCCTGCGCGTCGACCGCGGACTGTGCGACGTCGTCACACCGGCCGGAGTCGTGCGCGCCGACACGGAGTTCGTCGTGCCCCGGGACCCGGTGAAGGTCGTCTGCACGGGGGACTGGGTCGCCGTCGATCCGGAAGGCGCCAGTCCCCGCTATGTGCGGACGGTGCTGCCGCGCCGCACCGCCTTCGTGCGCTCCACCTCCTCCAAGCGGTCCGAGGGACAGATCCTCGCCGCCAACGTCGACCACGCGATCATCGCCGTCTCCCTGGCCGTCGACCCGGACCTCGGCCGCATCGAACGGTTCCTGGCACTGGCCTGGGAGTCCGGTGCGCAACCGCTGGTCGTGCTGACCAAGGCCGACCTCGTACCGGACGCGACAGGACTCGCGTATCTCGTCCAGGACGTGGAGACCACGGCCCCCGGAGTGCAGGTGCTGCCGGTCAGCGCGGTGACCGGGGACGGCCTCGACGTCCTCGCCGCCGTCGTCTGCGACGGGACGTCCGTGCTGCTCGGGCAGTCCGGGGCCGGCAAGTCCACGCTCGCCAACGCCCTGCTCGGCGAGGACGTGATGGCCGTCCGGGCCACCCGGGACACCGACGGCAAGGGCCGGCACACCACCACCACCCGCAATCTGTTCGTCCTGCCCGGCGGCGGCGTGCTCATCGACACACCCGGGCTGCGCGGGGTCGGGCTGTGGGACGCCGAGAGCGGCGTCGGACAGGTGTTCTCGGAGATCGAGGAGCTGGCCGGGCGGTGCCGGTTCCACGACTGCGCGCACCACCGCGAACCGGGATGCGCGGTGCTGGCCGCCGTCGAGGCCGGCGAGCTGCCCGAACGGCGGCTGGAGAGCTACCGCAAGCTCATGCGCGAGAACCAGTGGATCACCGCCCGGACCGACGCACGGCTGCGGGCGGAGATCCGGCGGGAGTGGAAGCGCAGGAGCGCCGAGGGCCGGGCGGCGGCGGAGATCAAGCGGGGACGGTGGCGTTAGAGGACCCTCACGGAGGATCCCCGGGAACCTCGCGGACCTCCCGGGGCCCGTCCGGCGGATCCTGCCGGGCGGGCCCCTCACGGCCCTGGGCCGTGTGCCGGACGCCATGTCCGATTCCCGCCAGCGGGCACCCCGCCCCGGGGCGGAGACTGGACAGCGTGATGGACGAGGACGCCAGGTACGAGGCCGTGCGCAGCCGGGACGGCAGGTTCGACGGGGAGTTCTTCTTCGCCGTCGAGACCACCGGGATCTACTGCCGCCCCAGCTGCCCCGCCGTGACGCCGAAACGGCAGCACGTGCGGTTTTTCCCCACGGCCGCCGCCGCGCAGGGCGCGGGCTTCCGGGCCTGCCGGCGGTGCCGGCCGGACGCGGTGCCCGGCTCCGCCGAGTGGAACGTCCGGGCGGACGTCGTCGGGCGGGCGATGCGGCTGATCGGCGACGGCGTGATCGACCGGGAGGGCGTCGCGGGACTCGCCGCACGGCTCGGCTACAGCGCGCGGCAGGTGCAGCGGCAGCTCACCGCCGAACTGGGCGCCGGGCCCCTGGCGCTCGCCCGCGCCCAGCGGGCGCACACCGCGCGCGTCCTGCTGCAGACCACCGCGCTGCCGGTGACCCAGGTCGCGTTCGCGGCCGGGTTCGCCAGCGTGCGGCAGTTCAACGACACGATCCGGGCCGTCTACGCGGCGACCCCGAGCGAGCTGCGGGCCGCCGCGCCGCGCCCCGGGGGCGGCCGGGACGCCGCGCCCGCCGCCGGCATCCCGCTGCGGCTCGCCCACCGGGGGCCCTACCAGGCCGGTCCCGTCTTCGACCTGCTCCAGCGCGAGGCCGTGCCCGGCGTGGAGGAGGTGAGCGGGCCGCCCGGCCGGCGCACCTACCGGCGCACCCTGCGCCTGCCCTACGGCACCGGGATCGCCGCCGTCGAGGAGCGTCCGGGCGTCCGTACCGGCACCCGCCGCGGAGCCCGCCCGGGCGGCTGGCTCCAGGCCCGGCTCCACCTCACCGACCCGCGCGACCTGACGACGGCCGTGCAGCGTCTGCGGCGGCTGTTCGACCTGGACGCCGACCCGTACGCCGTCGACGAACGGCTCGGCGCGGACCCACGGCTGGCCCCGCTGGTCGCGGCCCGGCCCGGACTGCGGTCGCCGGGCTCGGCGGACCCGCAGGAGACGGCGATCCGGGCCCTGGTGGGACCGGCGGCGG
This sequence comes from Streptomyces thermovulgaris, assembly GCF_002155915.1. Classification (GTDB taxonomy): domain Bacteria; phylum Actinomycetota; class Actinomycetes; order Streptomycetales; family Streptomycetaceae; genus Streptomyces; species Streptomyces thermovulgaris. The sequence goes on from NZ_MUME01000028.1 coordinate 8,318, forward strand.
CCGGGGAGCTGGTACGGCGCTACGGCAAGGCGCTGGACGCCCCCCAGGGCTCGCTGACCCACCTCTTCCCCGAACCGGCCGTCCTCGCCGAGGCCGAGCCGGACGGCCCCCTGGGTGCCCTGGCCGCCGCCCTCGCCGACGGCACCGTACGGCTGGACCCGGGCGCCGACCGGGACGAAACGCACCGGGCGCTGCTCGCCCTGCCCGGAATGGACCCCGCCACGGCCGCCGTCATCCGCAGCCGCGCCCTCGGCGACCCCGATGCGGTCCCGCCCGGCGTGGACGCCCCCGACAGCTGGCGTCCCTGGCGCTCGTACGCCCTGCACCACCTCCATGTCTCAGGCCCCATGTCTCAGGAGAGTTGAAGCCGTGATGACCGACCCCACGACCGCGCCCGCGACCGGGGCGGCCGTCCGGACGACGTACTGGACCCGCCTCGACAGCCCCCTCGGCCCCCTGCTGCTGACCGCCGACCCCTCCGGCACACTGACCTCCCTCTCCCTGCCCGGCCAGAAGGGCGGCCGGGAGGTCCGGGCGGACTGGCGGCACGACGCCGGGCCCTTCCGCGCGGCCGAGGAACAGCTCGAGGCCTACTTCGCCGGTGAACTCAAGGAGTTCCGGCTGCCGTTGCACGCGGACGGCACCGCGTTCCGGCAGCGCGTGTGGTCCGCCCTCGACGACGTGCCGTACGGGACGACCACCACGTACGGCGAGATCGCCGCCCGCATCGGCATGCCCCGGGCCGCCGTACGGGCCGTCGGCGGCGCCATCGGCGCCAACCCGCTGCTGATCCTGCGCCCCTGTCACCGTGTCATCGGTGCGAACGGCTCCCTGACCGGCTACGCGGCCGGTCTGGAGCGGAAGGTGCGTCTGCTCGCGCTGGAGGGCGCACTGTAGCCGCGGCCTGCCCGCACGGCACGGGTCAGCCGCGCTCCCGGACCACCCAGCCCCGCTCATGGGCGTGCCAGCCCAGCTGCAACCGGGTGGTCACACCGGCCAGTTCCATCAGCCGCTTCACCCGGCGCTGCACGGTGCGCAGACCCAGGTCGAGCTGTTTGGCGACGCTCGCGTCGGTCAGACCGGCCAGCAGCAGGGACAGCACTTCCAGATCGGTGGCGTCGGGACCGTCCGGAGCCTCCTCGGCGACACCGGACGGCCCGAGGTACAGCGGCAGCGCCTCCCGCCACACCGACTCGAACAGCCCGTACAGCAGCTCCAGCAGACCGCTGGCGTGCACGACGAGCGCGGTGGGCTCGGCGGTGTTCAGGGTGAGCGGCACCATGGCGAGCGTCCGGTCGACCAGCACGAGCTTGGTCGGCACGGTGTCGAGGACCCGCACCTCCTCGTCGCGGTCGAGCGCGGCGGTCAGCTCCGCGAGACCGCCCGGCAGATCGAGCACCGCGCGTTCGAGCACCACCCGGTAGCGGACCCCGCGGGCGACCGCCTGCTCCTCGGCGTGGTTCTCCAGGCTGGACACGGCGACCGGGCTGCCGGTGACCAGCGCGCACACCTCCTCGCAGGCGCCCAGCTGGAGTTGCAGGAAGCGCTGGGCGATCGCGGAGGTGCCGGTGACGACCTCGACCAGGTCGTGCACGGCGGGCTCGGCGGCGGCCGCCCGGTACTCCTCGGCGAGCAGCGCGACCGCCAGTTCCGCCTTCTCCAGCTCATGCCGCTGCTGGGTGAGCAGGGCACCCAGCGCCACCCCGGGAGGCGCGGCCACCCAGCGGCCGGGCCGGGCCGAGGACTGGGCCGCGAGTCCCTGCCGCTCCAGTCGCCGCAGGGCGCGCTCGGTGTCCTCCTCACTGAGCATCAACCGCCGTGCGAGATCGGGAACTTCGGCAGCCCCCACGGACACCAGGGCCCGGTACGCCGACTCGTGCGTCTCGTCCAGGCCTATCGCTGCCAGCATCAGCCGCTGTCCTCCCCTTGAGGATCCCCGGATGGCCGTTCCGCGGTGGGTCCATCGTGGCGGAAAACAGCCACGGCGCAAACCCGCCCCGGCACATCATCGCCGTATCCCCCGTCACTCTGACAAGGTGGCGCAGGGAAGCACCGATGCCCGGCCGAGCGGTGTGGCCTGCGCGAACGCGGAATTCCGCGCCAATGGCCCAGGACCGGGCGGACCGGCCCCGCCGTCGCGCGGGGCGCGTCCGACGGCACTGTTCCAGCCGTTCGGATCATGACCCGGATCCGGGTC
>NZ_MUME01000028.1:10564-10715 GCF_002155915.1 Streptomyces thermovulgaris
CATCCGCTTCCCACAGTGGACAATTGGGGGCATGAGTCAGCAGGGGGGAAGGGCCACCGGCCACGAGGACGACTGGTGGGGGCAGTTGTACGACGGCTCCACCGGGGACACCGGCCCCACGGCCGCGCCCGACTCCCTGGACGACCGCTTC
>NZ_MUME01000280.1 GCF_002155915.1 Streptomyces thermovulgaris
GGGTGTCTGCGGGGGAACCGCCGGGGGAGTCGGCCGGAGCGCCTGTGCGGGCGCCTGCGGGGATGTCCGCAGGAGTGCGCGGGCCGGTCGTCCCCGCCGCCTCCGTGACGAGACGGACGACGAGATCCTCCAGGGCGGCGTAACTGCCGCGCAGCGAGCGGGCCAGGGGCTCGCTCACCGCCGCCTGGGCGACGAACGCGAGCCAGGTGCGCGCCTCGGCGCGGCGCTCCTCGCGCAGCAGCGCGACCTCCTCCGCCGCGTGCCCCAGGGCGGTGACGGCGGACCGCGCCGGGCTCGCGGCCAGACGGTCCCGCACGCGCGCGGTGACCCGCTCGCCGACGTGGTCCACGGCGAAGCGCAGCATCTCGTCCTTGTCCCGGAAGCAGCGCTGGACGGCCCCGAGGGAGACCTCCGCCCGCGCGGCGACGTCGCGCAGGGTCACGGCCTGCGGTCCGTGCGCGGCGACCAGACGGCACACGGCCTCGGCGATCCGGCGGCGCCGCTCGGCGTAGTCGACCTGCTTGGGCACGGTCGGCGGTCCTCCTCGTGCGTGGGTCCGGGGTGTGGCGGGCGGACGCGGTCGCTGACGGGACGCCGGACCTCCCCGTCAGGAACCCCGGCAGCCCGTGGCCGGGAGCCCGCGACGTCCCCGGGCAGCACCTTAGGCGGCCCGTGGACGGCGTCCTGGGCGGCCCCGCCGTTATTCCGATACAAAGGTATCGGAAACGGGGTAGGGTGCGGCCCTGCGACCGGAGCGACCGGACACGCGACGGGGGAGGAGAGAGTCACGATGAGCGGGCGGGACGACGCCCTGTGGACCATGACGGCGGGGGAGCAGGCGCGGGCGGTCCGGGACGGGGAGGTGACGGCGGTCGAGCTGATCGACAGTCACCTGGAGCGCATCGCCGCGGTGAATCCGCACGTCAACGCGGTCACCCAGCTGATGGCCGACCGGGCCGGGGAGGCCGCCGCGGACCTGGACCGGCGGCGCGCGGCGGGCGAGGACCCGGGGCCGCTGGCCGGGGTGCCGTTCACGGTGAAGGAGACCACCCCGGTCGAGGGCGTGCCGACGACGCTCGGCGTCCCGCGCTTCCGCGGGCTCGTGGCCCCGGCCGACGCCCCGCCGGTGGCCCGGCTCCGCGCGGCGGGGGCCGTGCCGATCGGGCACAGCAACATGCCCACGCTGGTGCTGGCGGGGATGCACACCCGCAGCGAGCTGTTCGGCGACACCGTCAACCCGTGGGACCCGGCCCGGACCCCGGGCGGCAGCAGCGGCGGCGACGGGGCGGCCGTCGCCACCGGCATGGCTCCGCTGGGCCTCGGCAACGACTCCGGCGGCTCGGTGCGCGTCCCGGCGGCCTTCTGCGGGGTGGCGGGGCTGAAGCCGACCACGGGACGCTTCCCGGCCGACCACCGCGTCCTCGGCCCGGAGGACCCGGGACCGGCCGCGCAGGCGCTCGTCACCGACGGCCCCCTGGCCCGTACGGTGGACGACCTGCGGCGGGCCTTCGAGGTGCTCGCGGGGACCGACCCGCGCGACCCGCGGGCCGTGCCCGTGCCGCTGCACGGCGACCCGCTGCCCGCGCCGGTGCGGGTCGCGCTCGTCGCCGACCCGGGCGGTCACGGCGTCCACCCCTCGGTCCGCGCCGCGCTCACGCGCGCGGCGGACGCGCTCGCCGACGCCGGGTACGAGGTGCGGGAACTGCCGGACGTCCCGCGGCTGGACGAGGCCATGGTGGCGTACGGACGGATCACCGCGACCGAGTTCGCGCCGACCTGGCCGGCGGTGCGGCAGCTGCTGGGCGAGGGCGGGGACCGCTACCTCCGCATGGCGATGGAGAAGCACCCGCCCGCCGACGCCGCGGAGCTGACCCGGCTGATGGGCGTATGGCTGAACGTGCGCCGCTCCTGGGCGGAGTTCCTGGACGCGTACCCGCTGCTGCTGGGGCCGGTGTTCACCGAGCCGCCGGTGGAGCCGGGGCTGGAGTCGCGCGACGCGGACGGGCACACGCGTGTCGAGCTGGGCCTGCGCCTGTGCAGGGTGACCAGCTTCGTGGGGGTGCCCGCGGTGGCCGTTCCGACCGGGACCGACGGCGGGCTCCCCACGGGCGTGCAGCTCGTGGGCCGCGCGTTCCGCGAGGACCTGTGCCTGACGGCGGCCCGGGCCATCGAGGACCGTCTCGGCGTCCTCGCCCCGGTCGATCCGCGCCCGGGGACACCGGCGGCGGGACCGTCGGCGGCGTGAGCCGCGTCGGCCGGCCGGGCGGAAGACGTGCGCCAAGTGCCGTGGCGCACCGGCGGCTTCACCGCCGCCGACCGTCGACCCGGCCCGGCGACATGCCGATTGCCCACCGGTTTGCCTACCAGTGACTGCCGGCCGCCGACCGCCGCCCCGCGGGTGCGCCGGGCGCCTCGCCCTCGCCGGGGCCGCGACGTCCGCGCGCCCCGACTCCCGTGCCCGCGGGCCGGGTTCGGTCGCCGCCCGCGCGGTCGGCCGCCGGGTTCACCATGGTCTGGTGGCCTCCGCCAGGTGTTCCTCGGCCTCGAGCCACGGCAGGAACCGGGCCGGTCCGCGCCAGCCGCAGGTGTCGCGGCGGATGGCGCGGGCCGGGCCCCTGCGCCGCACCCGGACCACGTGCTCGTGGCGAGGGAGACGCCGACGGCGGCTCCCCACACGCCGACCGCCTGCGCGCGCTCGCGCGGGTCGGCGAAGGTGTCGGTGATGGTCGACATCGCGACCGGGTTGAGCATCGAGCCGCCCACCGCCCGCACCGTCCGGAAGACGATCAGCAGGTCCGGGCCGGAACCGTCGCCCCGCGCCCGGAGCCGCCGGCCCGCCCGGAACCGCCGGCCCGGGCGAGCCGGCCGGGCACTCCCCGGCGTGCGTCAGAATGGGGTAATGCCCACGATCGCGCCCACCTCGCCCACGACCCTCCAGGTCGGGCCGCACCGCGTGCACCCGCCCGTCGTCCTGGCCCCCATGGCCGGCATCACCAACGCGCCCTTCCGCACCCTGTGCCGGGAGTTCAGCGGAGGCAAGGGGCTGTTCGTCAGCGAGATGATCACCACGCGGGCACTGGTCGAGCGGCACGACAAGACCATGCGGCTGATCACGTTCGGCGCGAGCGAACGGCCGCGCTCGATCCAGCTGTACGGCGTGGACCCGGCCACCGTCGGCAAGGCCGTCCGCATGATCGCGGAGGAGGACCTGGCCGACCACATCGACCTGAACTTCGGCTGCCCGGTGCCCAAGGTGACCCGCAAGGGCGGCGGCTCGGCCCTCCCCTACAAGCGCAATCTGCTGCGGGCCATCCTGCGCGAGGCGGTCCGCGGCGCCGGTGACCTGCCCGTCACGATGAAGATGCGCAAGGGCATCGACGACGACCACCTCACCTATCTCGACGCCGGCCGGATCGCGGTCGAGGAGGGCGTGGCGGCGATCGCGCTGCACGGCCGCACGGCCGCCCAGCACTACGGCGGCACGGCGGACTGGGACGCGATCGCCCGGCTGAAGGAGCACGTCCCCGAGATCCCCGTGCTCGGCAACGGCGACATCTGGTCGGCCGAGGACGCGCTGCGGATGGTGCGCAGCACCGGCTGCGACGGCGTGGTCGTGGGACGCGGCTGTCTGGGCCGGCCGTGGCTGTTCGCCGATCTGGTGGCGGCCTTCGAGGGACGGAAGGACTTCACCAGGCCGACGCTGCGCGAGGTCGCCGATGTCATGGTCCGGCACGCCACGCTGCTGGGCGAGTGGCTCGGCGACGAGTCGCGGGGCGTCGTCGACTTCCGCAAGCATGTCGCCTGGTACCTGAAGGGCTTCTCGGTCGGCTCGGAGATGCGCAAGCGGCTCGCGCTCACCTCCTCGCTCGAGGAGCTGCGGGCCGGTCTGGACGAGCTGGACCTCGACCAGCCCTGGCCGGCCGGCGCCGACGGGCCCCGCGGCCGTACGTCCGGCAACAACCGGGTGGTGCTGCCGGACGGCTGGCTCGACGACCCGTACGACTGCGCACGTGTCGGCGAGGACGCCGAGCTGGACACCTCCGGCGGCTGACCGGCGTTTCGCACCGGCCGGACCGGACGGCTCGAACGGACCCGAGCGGACGGGCCGGTCCGGTGGAGCGGACGAACGCACGGCGCGGCACCCCGCCCGGGGTGCCGCGCCGTGCCGGTCTTGTCCGTGGACGGCCGTGTACGAGGGCTCAGGCCGCCGGCCGCGTCGGGGCCGCGTCGTCCTCGGGCAGCTCGGGGTGGCGGCGCAGCTGGACGACAGCACCCACCAGACCGCCCCAGACGATCACGACGGCCACGATCAGCATGACGATCGCACTCACCGACATCAGTTCTTCTCCTTCTCGCGAGCGTCCTGTGCGTCCCGTGCCGCCGGGCCGGTGTCCGTGCCCGCCTCGAGGGCGGTCTCGGAGTCGGCGGAACGCCAGGGCAGCAGGCTGAGGAGCACGGCGACGAGCAGCGCCGCCGCGGCGACGCCCCAGCCCGCCCAGAGCAGGAACTGCGTCGGGTAGCCCTCGTAGTTCTCGGCGAACTCAGCGCGCAGGCTGTCGATCATCATCCAGCCGAGCACCAGCGGAGTGACGATGCCGAGGCAGATCAGCCACCAGCGGCCGAGCGGGATCGCGGAGGTCTCGTTGGCGTGCTTCTGGAAGACGGGCAGGCGCCGCAGCAGCCAGCCCACGGCGATGAGCACGATCAGCGCGGCGAGGGCGATGCCGTACTGGTTGATGAAGTGGTCGGCCGCGTCCAGCACATAGATGCCGCTGTCGGTCGGGAAGACGGCGATCGACACCAGGGCGATGGCCCCGCCGACCCCCAGGGTCGCCGGGAGCCGGCCCAGGCCGGTGCGGTCCTGCACGGCGGCGATGACGACCTCCACGATGCTGATCAGCGAGGTGAGGCCGGCGAGCACCAGCGAGGTGAAGAACAGCACGCCGAACAGGGTGCCCATCGGCATCTGGGAGATCACCGTCGGGAACGCCACGAACGCCAGACCGATGCCGGAGCTCACGACCTCGTCCACTCCGACGCCCTGGGCCGCGGCCATGAAGCCGAGGGTGGCGAACACGCCGATGCCCGCGAGGATCTCGAAGCCGCTGTTGGCGAAGCCGGCCACCATCGCGGAGCCGGTGAGGTCCGAGCGCTTCCGCAGGTACGAGGCGTACGTGATCATGATGCCGAAGCCGATGGACAGCGAGAAGAAGATCTGTCCGTAGGCGGCGACCCACACGCTGCCGTTGCCGAGCGCCGACCAGTCCGGCCGGAACAGGCCGTCCAGACCCCGGGCGGCGCCGTCGAGCGTGAGCGCACGGACGACGAGGATCGCGAAGAAGACCACCAGCAGCGGGATGAAGAACTTGTTGGCCTTCTCGATGCCGTTGCGGATGCCGAGCGCCAGGATGACGAGCACGACCACCCAGACCGCGATGAGCGGCCAGAGCACCCCGTCGACGTAGGAGGACATGAGTCCGGGCTTCTCGGCGGCCTGGAGGAAGTTCCCGAAGAAGAAGCCGTTGGCGTCCTTGCCCCACTGCTCGCCGAAGGAATAGCCGATGTAGCGCACCGCCCAGGCGATGATGACGGCGTAGTAGGCGGCGATCACGAAGCAGATCGCGGCCTGCCACCAGCCGAGTGCTTCCGTGGGTCGGGAAAGTCTGCGGAAGGCCGCGGGGGGCGACTTCCGGAATTTGTGCCCGATCGAGTATTCGAGAACGAGCAACGGAATACCGGCGGTCAGCAGTGCGACGAGATACGGCAGAAGGAAGGCCCCGCCACCGTTTTCATAGGCAACGGCGGGAAAGCGCCATATGTTGCCGAGGCCGACGGCCGACCCGATCGCGGCGAACAGGAAGCCCGAGCGGCTTCCCCACTGCTCGCGGGAAGGACTGGACATGAACACGTTTCCTTGGTCATCTTCTTTGCGTAGGGCGGCACGCTAGCAACAGAAGTGCCTGATGAACAGGGTTCTGTGTGGGATGCATGCACTTGTTATCTCCGCCCGGCACGCAGTGCCGCCCCCGGCCGTGCACCTTCTGCGCGGCCGGGGGCGGCACTGTGGTCGCCGGGCGGAGGCGATGCGGGACGTGTTCGTGGTCCGGTAGCTCTCCGTACGGTCGTCGTTACTTTTGCAACAACTCCTGGCCTCCCGACGGGTGGGGCACGGAGCCGTACGCGGTCAGGAAGCGGTTGCGGAAGGCGTCCATCCGCCACACCGGGGCGTCATGGGCGGGCCGCAGTCCGTCGGTCCATCCCCAGTCGGCGATCTTCTCCAGGACCTTCGGGTCCTTGGCGACGATGGAGACCGGCACGTCCCGGCTGGCGTTGTTGCCGCTGACCCGGGCCTTGGGCTGGTGGTCGCCGAGGACGACGAGCACGGTGTTGTCCTTGGCGTAGCGCTCCATCCACTCGGTGAGGGCGGTCAGCGAGTACTGGACCGACTTGCCGTACTCCTCGCGGGAGCGGAGCGGGTCGGTGATGATGTCCGCCGCCCTGACGCCGGCCGCCTCGATGTCCTTGAAGACCGAGCCGTCGCCGAGCTCGTCCCAGCCGACCATCCTCGGGATCGGGGCCCAGGGCTGGTGGCTGGAGGTCAGGATGACGAACGAGGTCAGCGGCTTGTCGTGCTTCCTGCCGTGCTCCAGGCGTTCGAACGCCTCCAGGGCGTACTGGTCGGGCATGGTCGACCAGCTGAACTTGGGTCCCCTGTAGCCCATCCGGAAGGCGTTGTAGACCCTGTCCAGGCCGTACCATCTGGCCTCCGGCCAGGCCTTCTGCACGCCCGGCATGATGCCGACCGTGTCCCAGGCACCGGTCTTGCGGAACACCTTGGTCAGGGTGAGGTGGTCACCGGAGGTCACCGTGCGGTAGCGGTTCTGGTTGTCGATCCACAGGCCCGACATGAACGTGGAGTGGCCGAGCCAGCTGCCGCCGCCGTACGTCGAGGAGGTCAGCCAGCCGCTCTTGGCGTGGAAGCCCTTCGCGGCCAGGGCCCGGGTGCTGGCCTCGAGGGTGCGGTTGACACCGGGGGCCATGACCGGGTCCTCGATCGCGCTGCGGCCGTAGCTCTCGATGAAGGTGAAGATCATGTCCTTGCCGCGCAGGTCTGGCACGAGCTGACCGGCCGGGGTGTTGCCGAACGGGTCGGCCTTCGCCGTCCGCGCGAACTCCCGCTCGTCCTCGATCGTGGTGCGGATCCCCTCCTGGCGGGCCTCGAACATCGCGACCGTGTGCCGGGAGGCCACCGGGATGCCGGAGATCCGCAGGTCCAGGGCCGCGCACAGCATCCACAGCACGCTGAGGAGCATCAGTCCGCGCATCGAGCGGGTCCTGTGGCGGCCGACGAAGGAGCCGATGCGGACGACCGCGAGCGTCATCAGGCCGAGCAGGGCCAGCACGAGGAGCACGACACCGACGGCGGCGAGCAGGGCGACGGTGCCGCCCAGGGTGTCCGCGAGATACGACTGGGCGTCGTCCAGCAGCTGCCAGTCCAGGATCATGTTGAAGTCGCGGCCCAGGTACTCGTGGAACTGGATGTCCGTCAGGGCCAGCACGGTCAGCACACCGAGGACCAGCCCGCCGAGCGCCGCCACGACCGTGCGGAGCCGGCGCGGCAGCACGATCAGCAGGGCTCCCCAGAGCAGCAGCTCCACCGGCAGCCGGGTGAAGGTCGCGACCTCGAACCGGTCCGGCTTGTTCGGCAGCAGCAGGGCGGCGACGACCAGGAGGAAGGCGAGGACGGTGACGGTGGGGGACAGCACCCGGGCGGGCCCCGACCGCGCCTTTCGCCGGCGCCGGTCGTCCTGCCGGGCGGTGCGGGGGCCGAGGGCACGGAGGAGACGGAAGGGGCGCCGGGCCGCCGCCTCCGGCTGGGCGGCGGCGGGGCCCGCCGGCGAACCGGTGTCCGCGGATGCGTCCGCGTCCCGGCCGGCGGCTGCGGCGGCCTCGGACTCGGCGGCCTTGGAGCCGTCGTCGGCCTTGGGCGCGGCCGCCTCGGTGGTCTCGGCTGCCTCGGGCCCGGTGCCCTCGGAGGACGCGGCGGTCCCGGCCGTCCCGGAGGACCCGGACGACTCGACGGTCTCGGAGGGCTCGGCGGTCTCGGCTGCCTCGGGCCCGGTGCCCTCGGAGGACGCGGCGGTCCCGGTGCGCTCGGCGGCGGGTGTGCCGGTGTTCCCCTGCTCGTCGGGCGGGGCCTCGGAACGGGAGGCTCCGGTGCCGGCCGGCGCATCGGCCCCGGGGGGCGCGTCCGTGGTCCGGTCGGCGGGGGCGGCCGGGGCCGTGGCGGCCCGGGGCTCGGCGGTTCGGGCTGCGACGGTGTGGTCCGCCGTCCCGGCGGGGGCGTCCTCGTCCCGGGGCGCGGCCGCCCGTGCTTCGTCCGTGGCGGGGGCGTTTCCCGCGCGGTCGGCCGGGGCGGGGGCGGTCCTGGGCTCGTCCTGGTGCGGTGCCGGTTCGCCTCCCTGCTGGGACGGGATGCCGTGCTCGGTTGCCCCTGTCGTGCCCGATGACTGGTGTGTGCTCGTGTGCTGAGGCACCCGGGGTCCTTCCTTGCGCGGATGTGGCTTGAGGAGGCGGGCCACGCTGGGGAGGCAGGACCCGCCTCACTGTCGTACGACCTGATCGGCGCCCCTGTTCACCCCGGGAGAAAACACGGGGGAGAAGAGGGTTCTCCTCTCCCCGGGAGGTGCCAGGAAGGCGCTGTTCACCCCTTTTTGTCCGCGCCGCGGCGCCTTCTCCTCCGGCCCTCCTCCAGCTCTCCTCCGTCCCCTTCCCCGGTCCGTGCGCGCCGCCGGGTCCGGCGGCGCGCAGGCGTCCGCATGGTGGAATCCCTCCGGCTGTGGCAGCGTGATTCTCGCCACCCTTGATAAGGGTTGCGCTCAGATGAGCGGATCATGGGCGGCTGCACTTCTCCAAAGAGTGGCACTCAGTGCCAGCGGATGATCGTTCATCGGCCGAAATCAGACGCGCTGAGATCTGCTCATCTGAGCGGATGGACGGATCTGTCGTTGCGGATTCGTTCAAGAAGTGAAAACACCAGACCCTGACGCCTTGCCAAGCCTTGACTTTCGATCCGCTGGCGGACGACTGGTTACAAGCACATGACGCGCAAGTGGACGTACCCATAGACCTTTGATCTGGGTATCTTCCTCGCCGTCAGGGCAGCCACCGCGTCCTCGAGGAGTCGAGACCCGTGTCGGAAAACAAAGATCCCCAGGTAGCCGAGGACGGCAACAGCGTTGAGAGCGTGAAGGCCAAAAAGGCGGTGAAGTACGTCTACGACTTCACCGAGGGCAACAAAGACCTCAAGGACCTTCTCGGTGGCAAGGGCGCCAACCTCGCCGAGATGACCAACCTGGGCCTTCCGGTCCCTCCGGGCTTCACGATCACCACCGAGGCCTGCAAGGTCTACCTCGAGAGCGGCGAGGAACCGGCGGCACTGCGTGACGAGGTGAGTGCGCACCTCGAGGCGCTCGAGCAGAAGATGGGCAAGAAGCTCGGCCAGCCGGACAACCCTCTCCTCGTCTCCGTCCGCTCCGGTGCGAAGTTCTCCATGCCCGGCATGATGGACACCGTCCTGAACATCGGTCTGTCGGACAAGTCCGTGCAGGGCCTGGCCAAGCAGGCCGGGGACGAGCGGTTCGCCTGGGACTCCTACCGCCGGCTCATCCAGATGTTCGGCAAGACGGTCCTCGGCGTCGACGGCGACCTCTTCGAGGACGCCCTCGACAAGGCCAAGCAGGCCAAGAAGGTCACCGACGACACCGAGCTGGACGCGGCCGACCTGAAGAAGCTGGTCACCAAGTTCAAGAAGATCGTCAAGAGCGAGACCGGCCGGGACTTCCCGCAGGACCCGCGCGAGCAGATGGACCTCGCGATCAGGGCGGTCTTCGACTCCTGGAACGGCGAGCGCGCCAGGCTCTACCGCCGCCAGGAGCGCATCCCGCACGACCTCGGCACCGCCGTCAACATCTGCTCGATGGTCTTCGGCAACCTCGGTCCCGACTCCGGCACCGGTGTCGCCTTCACCCGTGACCCCGCCTCCGGCCAGCAGGGCGTCTACGGCGACTACCTGCAGAACGCCCAGGGCGAGGACGTGGTCGCGGGCATCCGCAACACCGTCCCGCTGGCGGAGCTGGAGCGGATCGACAAGAAGTCGTACGACCAGCTGATGCAGATCATGGAGACCTTGGAGAACCACTACAAGGATCTCTGCGACATCGAGTTCACCATCGAGCGCGGCCGGCTGTGGATGCTCCAGACCCGTGTCGGCAAGCGCACCGCCGCTGCCGCCTTCCGCATCGCCACCCAGCTCGTCGACCAGGGCCTGATCGACGAGGCCGAGGCGCTGAAGCGGGTGACCGGCGACCAGCTCGCGCAGCTGATGTTCCCCCGCTTCGACGAGCACGCGAAGGTCGAGCAGGTCGCCCGCGGCATCGCCGCCTCTCCGGGTGCCGCGGTCGGCAAGGCGGTCTTCGACTCGTACACCGCCGTGAAGTGGTCCCGCTCGGGCGAGAAGGTCATCCTGATCCGCCGGGAGACCAACCCCGACGACCTGGACGGCATGATCGCGGCCGAGGGCATCCTGACCTCCCGCGGCGGCAAGACCTCCCACGCGGCCGTCGTCGCCCGCGGCATGGGCAAGACGTGCGTGTGCGGCGCGGAGGAGCTGAAGGTCGACACCAAGCGCCGCCGGATGACGATCCCGGACGGGCGGGTCGTGGAGGAGGGCGACCTCATCTCCATCGACGGCTCCACGGGCAAGGTCTACCTGGGCGAGGTCCCGGTCGTCCCGTCCCCGGTCGTGGAGTACTTCGAGGGCCGGATGCACCCGGGCGCCGACGACGCGGACGAGCTGGTCGAGGCGGTCCACCGGATGATGGCCTTCGCCGACCGCAAGCGCCGGCTGCGGGTGCGCGCCAACGCCGACAACGCCGAGGACGCACTGAGGGCGCGGAGGTTCGGTGCCCAGGGCATCGGCCTGTGCCGTACCGAGCACATGTTCCTCGGCGACCGCCGTGAGCTGGTCGAGCGCCTGATCCTGGCGGACACCGAGGCGGAGCGCGAGGAGGCCCTCAAGCAGCTGCTGCCGCTGCAGAAGCAGGACTTCGTGGAGCTCTTCGAGGCGATGGACGGCCTGCCGGTCACCATCCGTCTGCTCGACCCGCCGCTGCACGAGTTCCTGCCCGACATCACCGAGCTGTCGGTCCGTGTGGCCCTGGCCGAGGCCCGTCAGGAGCCGCACGAGAACGAGCTGCGCCTGCTCCAGGCGGTCCACCGCCTGCACGAGCAGAACCCGATGCTGGGTCTGCGCGGTGTCCGCCTGGGCCTGGTGGTCCCCGGCCTGTTCACCATGCAGGTCCGCGCCATCGCCGAGGCGGCCGCCGAGCGCCGGGCCGCCAAGGGCGACCCGCGTGCCGAGATCATGATCCCGCTCGTGGGCACCGTCCAGGAGCTGGAGATCGTCCGCGAGGAGGCCGACCAGGTCATCGCCGAGGTCGAGGCCGCGACGGGCGAGCAGCTCAAGCTGGCGATCGGCACGATGATCGAGCTGCCGCGCGCCGCGCTGACCGCGGGACAGATCGCCGAGGCGGCGGAGTTCTTCTCCTTCGGCACCAACGACCTGACCCAGACGGTCTGGGGCTTCAGCCGCGACGACGTGGAGGCGAGCTTCTTCACGGCGTACCTGGAGAAGGGCATCTTCGGCGTCAGCCCGTTCGAGACGATCGACAAGGACGGCGTCGGCTCCCTGGTCAAGGCCGCCGTCCAGGCCGGCCGTGCCACCCGGCCCGACCTCAAGCTCGGCGTCTGCGGCGAGCACGGCGGCGACCCCGAGTCCGTCCACTTCTTCCACGAGGTCGGTCTGGACTACGTGTCCTGCTCCCCGTTCCGCATCCCGGTCGCCCGTCTGGAGGCCGGCCGTGCGGCGGTCGAGGCGGAGGGCAGCGACCACCGCTGAAAGACTCCGGAGTCCTCGTCGTGGTCCCCGACCCTCAGACCGATCCCGGTGAGGACTCCGGTGCACCGGACAGGGGCGGCATTCTGTGCGGGAATGCCGCCCCTCTTCTACGGTGGGACCACAGCGATCCGGTCCACCGCCCCAGGGAGTTTCTCCATGCCCGGCTGGAACACGCGTGACATCCCCGACCAGAGCGGCCGCACGGCCGTGGTGACCGGGGCCAACAGCGGACTCGGATTCGTCGTGGCGCGGGAACTGGCCCGCAAGGGGGCCCGGGTGGTGCTCGCCTGCCGGAGCGAGGCGCGGGGGAGGGCGGCGGCCGACCGGATCGCGGACGACGTGCCGGGCGCCGAGGTCGAGGTCGGACGGCTGGACCTCGCGGACCTGGGGTCGGTGCGGAAGTTCGCGGACGGGCTGGCGTACGAACGGCTGGACCTGCTCGTCAACAACGCGGGAGTGATGGCCCTGCCGTACGGGAGGACCGCGGACGGGTTCGAGACGCAGTTCGCGGTCAACCACCTGGGGCACTTCGCGCTCACCGGGCTGCTGCTTCCGAGACTGCTCCCCACCCCGGGCGCCCGCGTCGTGACCGTGTCCAGCCTGATGCACCTGCTGTCCGACGTCGATCTGAACGACCTCAACAGCGAACGGCGGTACGGGCGCTGGCTCGCCTACGCCCGCTCCAAGACCGCCAACCTCCTGTTCACGCACGAGCTGGCCCGCAGGCTGGCACGGCACGGGGCCGGTCTGGTCGCCGCCGCGGCCCACCCCGGGTACGCCGCCACCGACCTCCAGACCGCGGGGCCGCGGGCCGAGGGACGCCGGGGCGCCGAACGGCTCATGGCGGCCGGCAACCGGATCTTCGCCCAGTCGCCGGAGAAGGGGGCACTGCCCACGCTGTACGCGGCCACCGCACCCGGAGTGCGGCCCGACTCCTTCACCGGCCCCTCCTTCGCCATGTGGCGCGGGGCGCCCGCCCCGTCCCGGCGGGCGCGCTGGACCCTCGACGACAGGACCGGCCGGCTGCTGTGGGAGGCCTCCGAACGGCTCACCAGGGTGACGTACGACGCGCTGAGGGACTGAGCCGGCCCGCCGGCGCGGCAGGACCGCCGGCGCGGGACCACCGGTGCGACCGGACCGCCGGATCGTCAGTCCGCCGATCCGTCACAGGGCCCCGACGCCCTGACCTCGTACGTCGCCACCCGCACCCCCTCGTCGTCCAGGCACTGCCCCGAGACCAGGTCGAAGCGCTGCTTCAGCAGAGGGGAGGCCACGAACGGACGGCCGGCACGGGTGCCGGTCAGGCCCCGGGAGAGGACCGCCGCACCGGTGAAGGGATCGCGGTTGTCGATGGCGTGGAGGCGGCCCGAGCGAGTGCGGAAGAGAGCCGCCTGCCGGCCGTCCGGGAGCAGGGCCGCCACACCGCGGCCGGGGAGCAGGGCGTTCAGGTCGCAGACCGTGAACCAGCCGTCGCCGAGGCGCAGCTGGACCTTCAGATCGGTCGTCTCGGGTGCCAGGGTCATCGCTGGGTCGTTCCTTCCAGGGGACGGCGGCCGATGGACAGCAGGGGCAGGTCGGGCTTCATCTGGTCGCGTTCGGGGACGAAGGCGACCACCGGGTCGGGGGTGTCGGGGGCGTTGACGAAGGACACGAACCGGGCCAGTTTCTCCGGGTCGCCGAGGGTCTCCGCCCACTCGTCGCGGTAGTGGGAGACATGGGCGGCCATCAGGGACTCCAGCTCCGCGCAGATGCCGAGCGAGTCGTGGACGACCACGTCCCGTACGTGGTCCAGGCCGCCGGGGATGCGCTCCAGCCACACGCTGGTGCGCTCCAGGTGGTCGGCGGTGCGGATGTAGAACATCAGGAACCGGTCGATCAGACGGACCAGTTCGGCGTCGGAGAGGTCCTGGGCGAGCAGGTCCGCGTGGCGCGGGGTGGCGCCGCCGTTGCCGCCGACGTACAGGTTCCAGCCGTTCGCGGTGGCGATCACGCCGAAGTCCTTCGACTGCGCCTCCGCGCACTCGCGGGCGCAGCCCGAGACCGCCGCCTTCAGCTTGTGCGGGGAGCGCAGACCGCGGTAGCGCAGCTCCAGGTCGATCGCCATGCGGACGGAGTCCTGGACGCCGTACCGGCACCAGGTGTGGCCCACGCAGGACTTCACCGTGCGCAGCGCCTTGCCGTACGCGTGCCCGGACTCGAAGCCCGCGTCCACCAGACGCGCCCAGATGAGGGGCAGTTGCTCGACCCGCGCACCGAACATGTCGATGCGCTGACCGCCGGTGATCTTCGTGTAGAGGCCGAAGTCCCGGGCGATCTCACCGAGCACGATCAGCTTCTCGGGGGAGATCTCACCGCCGGGGATGCGCGGCACGACCGAGTACGAGCCGTTCTTCTGCAGGTTGGCCAGGAAGTGGTCGTTGGTGTCCTGCAGGGCGGCCTGCTCGTCGTCCAGGACGTAGCCGCTCGCGCCGATCGCCGGGGCGAGGGAGGCGATGACCGAGGCGACGGCCGGCTTGCAGACCTCGCAGCCGTCGCCGCCCCGGGCGCCCTCGCGGCCGTAGCGGTCCAGGAGGTCCTGGTAGGAGGTGATGCGCAGGGCGAGAACGATCTCGTACAGCTCCTGGCGGGTCTGGGAGAAGCAGCCGCACAGGCCCTTGTCGACCTCGATGCCGCCCGCCTCCAGCTCGGCGTCGACCAGCTGCCCGAGCACCTTGACGCAGCTGCCGCAGCCGGTCCCGGCCCTGGTGCACTTCTTCACCTCCGGCACGGAGGTGCAGGAGTGCTCGGCGACCGCGCGGCGGATCGCGCCCTTGGTGACGTTGTGGCAGGAGCAGATCACCGCCTCGTCGGGAAGGGCGGAGGGCCCGAGCCGCACCGGGGCACCCGCGGGGAGGACCAGCTGCTCGGGGGAGACGGGAGGCACCGACCCGGTGAGCGCCCGCAGGGTGCCGTACGCCTCCGTGTCGCCGACCAGGATGCCGCCGAGCAGCGTGCCGTCCGGGTCGACGACCAGCTTCTTGTAGACGCCGGAGCGGGAGTCGGCGTAGACGACGTCCAGGCAGCCCTCGGCCGTGCCGTGCGCGTCGCCGAAGGAGGCCACGTCCACACCGAGGAGCTTGAGCTTGGTGGACAGATCGCCGCCGGTGAACTCCGCCTCGTCGCCGGCGATGGCCGCGGCCGCCGTCTCGGCCTGCTCGTAGCCGGGCGCGACCAGGCCGTACACCCGGCCGTCCACCGCCTGCGCGCACTCGCCGATGGCGAACACACGCGGATCGGTGACCGTGCGGCACCGGGCGTCCACGACGATGCCGCCGCGCTCGCCGACCGCGAGCCCGCAGTCCCGGGCGAGCCGGTCGCGGGGGCGGACACCGGCGGAGAACACCACCATGTCGGTGGCGAGTTCGGAGCCGTCGGACAGTCTCATCGCCCGCACCGCGCCGTCCTCGCCGGGCACGATCTCCTGGGTGGCCGTGCCGGTGTGCACGGTCAGCCCCATCTTCTCGATGGTGCGCAGCAGCGCCGCGCCGCCGCCGTCGTCGACCTGCACCGGCATCAGGCGCGGCGCGAACTCCACGATGTGCGTGGCCAGTCCGAGGCCCTTGAGCGCACCGGCGGCCTCCAGGCCGAGCAGCCCGCCGCCGACCACGGCCCCGGTCCTCGCCCGTGTCGTCGCGTACTCCTCGATGGCGAGCAGGTCCTCGATCGTGCGGTAGACGAAGCAGCCCTCGGCGTCCCGGCCGGGGACCGGCGGTACGAAGGGGAAGGAGCCGGTGGCGAGCACGAGCACGTCGTACCCGACCGTGAGCCCCGAGCGGGCGGTGACCGTCCGCGTCTCGCGGTCGATGCGCTCGGCCGGGTCGCCGATGTGCAGCTCGATGCCGTGCGTGCTGATGAACTCCTTGTCCGTCAGGGAGAGTTCCTCGGGGGTGGTGCCCGAGAAGTACGAGGTGAGCCGTACGCGGTCGTACGCCGGACGCGGCTCCTCGCACAGCACGACCACGCGGTGCGTGGCGGTCAGGCCGCGCTCGGCCAGCGCTTCGAGAAAGCGCTGGCCGACCATGCCGTGGCCGACGAGCACGATCGTGGGGCGGGGGCGGTCCCCGGCGAATGCGGTCGTGGACATCAGGAGCCTCCGTCGTGGGTGAGCAGATGGAGCGGGGGACCGCCGTCGACGGGGAGCGGCTCCGCTCCCTCCCAGGCGCGGGCGAGCGCGCCGACGGTGTCGAGTGCGCCGACGAGGACCCCGCCGGCCAGGCGACCGTCGCGGATGACGACCTTGCGGTAGGTGCCGCGGGTGGCGTCGGTGAGCCGTACGACGTCGTCACCGGCTCGCGGCTCGGTCTCGCCGAACGCGGCCAGGTCGAAGGGCGGACGGGGCCCGCCGGCGAGGGTGAGCCGGGTCAGGGAGCGGGTGCCGGTGTAACGGGAGTCCGTCCGTCCCGCGAGCACCTCGGCGAGCACGCCCGCCTGTTCGAGGGCCGGTGCGGCGAGCCCGTACACCGTGCCCGCGTGTTCGGCGCAGTCGCCGATGGCGTGGATGTGCGGGTCGGAGGTGCGCAGCTCGTCGTCGACGAGGACGCCCCTGCGCACGGCGAGCCCGGCGTCCTCGGCGAGGCCGGTGCGCGGACGGACCCCGCAGGCCAGGACCAGAAGGTCGGTGCCGAGCACATATCCGTCGGCCAGTTCCACCGAACGGACCGCGCCGCCCGCGCTGCGCACGCCCCGCACCCGGCACTCGGTGTGCACCTCGACACCGAGGTCCGTCAGATGCCGCAGCACCAGGGCGGACGCGGCCTGGTCCAGCCGGTGCTCCATGAGCCGCTCGGCCTGCTGGGCGAGCACCACCTGCGCGCCCCGCACGGCCAGCGCACGGGCGGCGGACACCCCGAGCAGTCCGCCGCCGACGACGACCACCCGCACCCCGGGCCGTACCGCCCCGGACAGGCCCAGGCAGTCGTCCATGGTGCGGAAGGCGTGCACGCCCTCGGGAAATCCGTTCTCCCGGGCGAACAGACCGCGCAGCGGCGGCAGCACGGGGTTGGCGCCGGTGGCCAGCACCAGCGTGCCGTAGTCGAGCACCGAGCCGTCCGCGCACCGCACCTGACGCGCGGCACGGTCGATGCCGACGACCCGGCCGCGGACCAGCCCGGGAGGTGCCGGCAGCGCGATCGCCTCGGGGGCGTACCGCCCGGCCAGCACCTCGGCGAGCAGCACCCGGTTGTACGGCCGGTGCTCCTCCTCGCCGACGACCACCGCGGACGTCCCGAGTTCGCCGAGCCGCCGCGCGAGCGCCACGCCCGCCGGCCCGGCGCCGATCACCACCACACGCCCGTTCGAGGTCATGCCCAGAGCGTGCGTCGTGCACGTTACCCGGCCGGATCACCGCTGTTTCCCGCGGGGAACGCTGCGCTCAGCGGGGGCGGGAGACGGCTGTGAGGCCGGGCCGGAAGTCCTCGACCGGGCCGAGGCGGTCCGGGACCGCCATTGCGACCTCGACCCCGACCTCACCGACGCGGTGGACGTCGTCCTGGCCGACGTCCACTCCACCGAGGCCGTCCTGACCACGGACCGGAAGGACTTCCGCGCAATGCGGCCGCTCGGCAGGGTCAAGGCGTTCGGGCCGCTGCCCGGCGACAGCTGAACGCCCCCGGCCGCCGGAGGCCGGGACATGGTCCGTGCGCCGCCCCCGCACGGGCCCGGTGAGGTTCAGCGGCTGCCCGTCAGATGCGCGAAGACGACCACGTTGCCCTGGTAGCCGGTGGCCCTGGAGTAGTCCCCGCCGCAGGTGATGACGCGCAGTTCGGGGCGGCTCGCGGCGCCGTAGACCTTGTCGTCGGGGAAGTTCTTCGCCTCGTACACCTCGACCGCGTCCACGGTGAACACCGCGACGCTGCCGTCCCGGCGGTCCACCTCGATGATGTTGCCCCTCTTCAGAACGCCGAGGTCGTAGAAGACGGCGGGTCCCTCGGCGGTGTCGACGTGCCCGGCGACGATCGCGGTGCCCGTCTCGCCGGGGGTGGTGCCGGCCTCGTACCAGCCGGCCAGGTTCTTGTCGTCGGCGGGCGGGACGTCCAGGCTGCCGGACTCCGTCAGGCCGAGACCGATCAAAGGGGCGTTCACCCGTATGGAGGGGATGCGGATGCGCAGGGGCGGGGAG
>NZ_MUME01000281.1 GCF_002155915.1 Streptomyces thermovulgaris
TTCGAATCCTGCCGGGGGCACAGAACAAAGGGCCAGCTCAGGAGGGGTTTCCTCCCAGGCTGGCCCTTCGTCGTGCCCGGGGCCGTGCCACACGCGTGCCACTAGAGTCCACGCGGAGTCCACATCCCCTACCCGGAGGCACCTCCCCCACCGTTTCGGATCATGGCCCCGAGCCGGTCGGCGATGGCCCGGTCCCGGTCGCTGGTCATGTGCTGATAGATCAACGCGGCCCGGGAGCTGCTGTGCCCCATCCGCGTCATCAGCTCCCGCGTGCTGGCTCCGGCCATGGAGGCCAGGATGTTGCCCGTGTGCCGCAGATCGTGGAAGTGCAGCTCATCCGTGACGCCCGCGGCCTTGCGGGCCTTGACCCAGTCGTCCCGGAAGTTGCTGCGCCGCAGTCGCCCGCCCTGCGGTCCGACGAAGACATGCCCGTCGCGGCCCGGAGCGGCGAAGTGCTCCAGATGGTGCGTGACCTCGTCGAGCAGTTCGGCCGGGAAGGACACGGTGCGCATCCCGGCTGCGGATTTCGGTGCCTTGTCGAAGAGCCGGCCGTCCTGTAATTCGGCCTGGGCGCGGCGCACGGTGACGGTCAGCCCCTCCAGGTCGACGTCCCGGCGCCGCAGGGCCGCCAGCTCCCCGAACCGCAGGGTGGTGAAGGCCGCCAGGAGCACCAGCAGCCGGTAGCGCGGCGCGATGGAGTCGGCGACGGCGAAGACCTCCGCCACCGTGAGGACCGGCCGCTCGGGCACGTCGTAGCGGTCCGCGCCCTTGATGCGGCACGGGTTGCGCCGGATCAGCTCGTCGTCCACGGCCGTGTTCATCAGGGCACGCAGCAGCTGGTACGCCTTGACCACCGTCGGCTCACCGACACCGGCCGCAAGAAGCTTGCCGCGCCAGCTGCGCACCCGGGCCGTCGTCACGTCGGCCACGCTCCCGGCTCCGAAGGTGGGCAGGATGTGCAGCCGCATCACCGACTCGTTCCGCTCGCGGGTGCGGTCGGCGAGCTTCCGGTCCCGCAGCCATGCGGTGGCGTACTCGGCGAAGTTCACCGATCCGGCGTCCGGGTCCGACCACTGTCCGCGCGCGATGTCCGACTCGATGTGCGTCAGGGCCACTTGGGCATCGGTCTTGGTCGCGAACGTCTTCTCCGCCGGACGCAGCTGCCCCGTCTCCGGGTCCCGGTAGCGGACCTGCCAACGACCGGACGGAAGCCGTCGGATCGAACCGAAGCTCCGCCGTCTCCCCTTCCTGTTGGCCATCAGGCAACCCCTCGCAAGGAGTTACGGCGGTCACCGATCGGCCGCACCGTGTTGGCGTCGATGAAGGCGTTCAGTGCGCTTTCCGGGATACGGACGTGGCGGCCGACCTTGACGTACCGGATGCGCCGCTCCGCGATCAGGCGACGCGGGAAGCGCTCCGTGGTGCCGAGGAGTTCGGCCACCTGCGCCACGGTCAGGCAGCGGTCAGCCATGGGTGGGCTCTCCTTCCGTTCCGGGTGCGGGTTCGAGGGATGCGGCAAGCCAGGCCTCGGCGTCGGACAGGCCGGTTCCGGCGAAGACCCAGTGGGCGAGAACGAGCGTGGTTTCGCCGTCCTGCGGGACAGGCGGGGCCACTTGGGCCCGGCGCCATGCGGCGCGTGCGTCGCGGAGGGCGCCGAGGGTGGTGGAGTAGCAGCGGGACTTGGTGGAGAAGTGGCCGCGGAAGCCGAGCATGTGGGCCCAGGCCCGCAGGCGGAGATGTTCCAGGTCTTTGCGGGCGCCGAGGGTCCAGGCGGTGCGGATGAGCCGGCGGGCGTGGTCGCTGATGTCGAACTGGGCCAGTTCGGCGGCGAACTTCAGCGGCCGGTCCAGGGCACCCGTGGCTGTCTCGGCGCCCTTGGTGGCGTACTTGGCGATGTACGCCGCCACGGCCCGCTCGGTCAGCTCCTGCCCGCCTGTGAAGTCGGCGGAGCGGATGATGCGCACGTCGAGCTGGCGGCCGAAGGCGAAGGTGTGGGCGCGGCCGTCGACAACCGGACCGTCCACGCGGACCCTTGATGCTGCGGCGCGGATGGCGTCGGTCAGCAGCTCGGCCGTGGCCCAGGCGGGAGGCGGGGTGTCGCCGCCCTCGGGCCCGTCGAGGCGGATCACGGCGTGGAAGTGGACGGCACCCCGCTTCTGGTACTCGGCCACCTTCGCGAAGGACACGCGCGCGTGCTCACGGAACTGTCGCTGGGACAGGCCCGCGCGCTTGGCGACCTCGCGGCGCAGGTAGGTCGAGAAGCGCCGCCAGAGCGCGCCGGCATGGGCGTTCCACAGCACAGCCGCTTCGTAGTCGTAGGTGTCCGGGTCGAGCGGGGTACCGAGGACGGGGTCGTCCTGGTCGTGGCGGACGCCGTAGCGGCAGGGGCGTACCGTTCCGGCCGGGCCGGAGGGGCGGTTGTGGACCGGGCTGAAGCTGGGGGCGGTGAAGGTGGCGAAGACGCGCGGGTGCGTGGCGACCTGTTCGGGTGTGCCCTTGCCGCCGCGCAGTCCGGCGGTGATCAGGTAGAAGGTGTCGCGGCGGTACACCTCGGCGCAGGCCGGACAGCGGGTCGTGCGGCGGTTGTTGCAGCGGACGAGGAGCTGGCCGGCGGGCAGGTCGGCCGAGTCGAGGTGCTGGAGGACACGGCCGATCTCGCCGGTGACCGTGTCGACGGCGTACTCGGTGCGGTGACCGTCGAGGCGGATCGGGTTGGTGCAGCCGCCGAGCCCGGAGAGCTGCCGGAGGATACCGGGCAGGGCGCCGTGCGCGGCGAGTCTGGCCAGTTCCGGGAGCGGTGGCGGGGTGGGACAGATGAAGATGGCTTGTCTCCTTCTGGCTGTTCGGGTCGGGAGTGAGGGCCCGGGGCGGCCGGATGCTTGGCGGTGTCGTGGCCGCCCCGGGGCGAAGTGATCGGGCTCAGCGGCGGTGGTGCTCGCGGAGCAGGGAGCGCAGGACGACGGCGGCGACGGCCACCGAGACGGCCGAGACGGCGACGGCGGCCAGGAGCGCGGTCAGGACCACACCGCCGGTGAGCACGGCCACGATCGCCCCGGTACCGATCGAGACGGGCGGCAGCGAGCGCCGTACAGGCGACGGGGCGGCCGGGATGTGGGTGTGCGCGGGCGGCGGGGTCGGGCTGTCGGGGTACTTGGGCAGCAGCACGACGGAACCTCTCTTATCTACTCGTCTAGTCATGTGAGCCGTTGATGATGTCCACGCCCGAGCGCGTGCCGGACCCGATGGCGGGGGCGAGGAAGGTGTGCGAGAGCCAGAAGCCGAAGAGGGCGACCAGGACGACGACCCAGGTGCGGACGCCGAGGAACTTGACCGCTCCCCAGGCGAAGAAGCCGAGGACGACGACCAGCGGCATGTTGACGGTCACGGGTTGCGGGTCCTTTCAGCGGACGGGACAGCGGTGGGTGCGGGCGGCCAGCTCGGCGCCGGCCCGGCTGTCGTAGTCGGCGGAGAAGCCGCAGCGCGGGGCCGTGCAGGCGGCGGTGTGCTTCTCGCGGCCCCGGCCGTCGTACGACGTGCCGACCTGGACGGGGCCGATGCGGACGACGGCACGGAAACGGCGATTCGTGCTCATGGGAATTCCTCTCAGAGACGGGCGGCAATCGCTTCGGCGAGTGGCGCGGGAACGCCGAGACGGGCGCGCAGGGTCGAGGTGTCCATGGGCGTTCCGGTGCGGTTGTGGTGCTCGGCGGCGATCTTGCGGGCGTGCTCGACGAGCGCGGCCGGGACGGTCACGGTGGGCTGCTCGGGTACGGCCGCGGACACCGGTTCCGGTGGGGCGGCCGGCTCGGCCGGCTCAGGAGTCGGATCGGGCGCGTCTTCCTGGCCGTCCTGGTCGTCGACCACGTCAGCGCTGTCCGGGGCACTGACGGCGGACGTCGACGCCGTATGGGCGAGCAGCGTGCCGCCGAGGAAGGCGACCGCAGGCCATCCGGCGACGAGGATGCGCAGCCAAGCGGGGACGTGCTGCATGTCGAGCAGGCCGGCAGTGGCGACGTTGGCGCCGAGGGACGCGGCGAGGGCGATGACGAACCAGCACCATCCGGCCGCTTTCGCAGCGCCTGACCGCAGTCGGCGCCATGCGGCGACGAGCAGCAGGTCGACCGAGACGGGGTAGGCCCATGCCTTCCACCCGTCCTGTCCGGCCGCTGCGGCGATGTCGTGCAGGTGGGAGAAGGACAGTGCCCCCCGCGATGAGCGCCTGGACGAGCACCGCGTCGACACGGGCCAGATGAGCACGCATGACGCGGCTCCTTCCGGAATCGGGCATGACGGGGTAGGGACGTGGCGTGAGGCGGTCACGCCGACCGAGTGCCGAGGTGGGGCGAGAGTCAGTCGGTCGCCGGAAGCGGCTGGACGGCCGGCGTCGGGATCTCGACGGAACCGGCGGGAACGTCTGGGACGTCGGGACGGAACGGCTTCAGTGCGGGCACGTCGGGCACGAGGTGCGCCGACTCCTGACAGATGCGGGCCGCGTCGCCGAGGGAGATGTAGGGCGTGCGGATGCGGGACCAGCCGCCGGAGGTGTCGCCGGCCACGGCCAGGCCCGGACGTTCGGGGGCGATGGCACAGGCAGCCGCGACCGCTTCGGGGGCGATGTCGCCGAGCGCCATTTTCGCGGAGGCTTCGTCGTTGACGCGATGGCAGACACGGCCGGTGAGCTGGGCCCGCAGCATCGTGGCGCCCTTGCCCAGTTCAGCACCGAAGCGCTGTCCGCAGACCTCCAGGTAGATACCGGCGGCTCGACCGAGTTGGGCGAGGCGGATGAGCTGGGTGACCATCTCGTCGCGCCGTTCCTCGCCCTTCTTCGTGGTGACGAGGAAGAGTTCGGCCACCTCGTCGACGAACACCACGACGGGCACCGGCCGTTCGCTCTCGGGCAGTCCCCAGATCTCGGGCAGTCCCCAGATGTCGGAGGTGATCTCTTCTGCCGGGGTGCCGGGTGCGATGTTCTGCCGGGCTTTGATCAGGTCGTATCGGTCCTCCATCTCCTTGACGAGCACGGGCAGCAGTTCGGCCGCCTGTTCCGGGTCGGTGGCCAGTGCGGAGAGCCGGTCGGCGAACGGGGCCAGCTCCACGCCCCGCTTGCAGTCGATGCCGACCAGGGCGACCAGTTGACGGGCGAGTCCGGTGATGAGGTGCCGCAGGTACATGGACTTGCCGGACCGCGTGGCGCCCAGGGTGAGTTGGTGCGGGATGGTGCGGTAGTCGCGCACGAACGGGGTGGCGTCCTCGCGGAGCGCGACCGGCACTCACAACAGCCCCTCGTCGCGCTTGCGCGGCATCCGCACCCGCCGCAGGACATCGAAGCCGACGAGACGCAGCTCGATCACGCCCGGCTTGACCGGTGTCACGTAGACGGCGTGGACGCCCCAGGCGTGCCGCAGCCGTTCCGCCGAGGCGGCGACGTCGGCCGGCTCCTGCCCCGGAGCGAGCCGAAGGCGGAGCCGTAAGCCGGTCGAAGTGGGCCGGATGATGCCCCGGCGGGGAGGCACGGGCCGTACCTCACGGCTGGTGGTGGCCCTGACCGCCAGGGCCCGCCACCGGGACGGCGCCATGGTCAGCCCGCACGCCTCCATCACCGAGCCGTACGAGCCGAGCAGCCGGACGGCGGAGATCGGCAGGCCGACCGTGGACCAGTAGACCGCCGGATACTTGATCCGGGCGTAGGCAGCCCCGCCGCCGAGCGCGACGAGAGGGCCGCCCACCTCCAGGAGTGTCGTCAGGTCGGTCATCAGGCCGTGGCCCCCACGGCGGCCGGGAAAGCGGCCGGAGTGACGGCGGCGGCCCGGAAGGCGATGCCGTGCCGCTGCTGCCCGTTGAAGACGCTCTCCCACGGACGGGCCGCCAGCCCCGGCAGCGAGACCGGCGAGCCGAGGGCGAGTCCCTCGGACACTCCGCTCTCCGGAACGGTGACCTTGATCAGCGACGACTCGCCGTCCTCGATGTACACGACGCCGACCGTCATCAGCGCTTCACCGCTCACGGCGTCCTTGGCGATCTCGCCGGTCCGCCGGTCGCGGACCTTGGGCTCGGGGGCTTCGGTGAGCAGGATCGTGGCCGCCGAGGTGTCGACGCGGATGGTACGCAAGGCTTCTTCCTATCTACTCGTCTATACAAGAGACGTCCTGTGAACCCGCTTGCCGGGATCACGCGAACACCTTGCCATACGACTTGCCCACTCGTCTATACGAGTAGGCGTGTCGGTGTGTACGAGTTCGGAGAACCAGCCCTGCGCACCACCGCCGCTCACGCGATCACGTCGCCGGGAGCTGGTACGACAGGACGTAGGCGTCCGCCGCCATCACCGTGTCGCACACCTCCACGGCCCGCCCCTCGGTGTCGAAAGCGGTCCGGATCAGATGAATGACCGGTACGCCGGAGGCCAGCCGCAGCGTCCGCACCTCGTCCGGGGAGGGCATCCGGGCACGGATCTCCTCCTCGAAGTGATCAAGGCAGTGCCCCAGCTCCTCGAGCCGGGCGTAGATGCCGCCGGGCCCGGGGTTGGGCTCGGCGATCGGCGTACCGCGGGCGATGTCGAGCGGCAGATAGGAGGTGGCGAACTCCACCGGTCGCCCGTCGAGCAGGTACCGGCGCCGCCGGGCGAGCACGCGTCGCACCGACCCGAGCCGTGCGGAGATGTCCGGGCCGGCCTTCTCCTCCTTCACCTCCAGACTGTCGACCTGGGGATGACTGCCGACCGCGTCCGCTTCCACGAGGAAGGCGGACTTGCCCTGCTCCCGGTGCTTGCGGGCGAAGCGGTCGGAGGCGAGCCGTCGCACGGGGGGCCGCGGGCGGACGAACACACCCTTGCCGTGCTCGGCCTGCACGAGCCCCTCCCCCTGGAGAACGGCGAAGGAGTTTCGAACGGTCATACGGGAAACCCCGTAATGCTCGACGAGTTCAGCCTCGGAGGGCAGCTTTTCGCCCTCGCGGAATCGCCCACGGTCGATGGCCTCGCGCAGCTGGTCGGCGATCTGCCGGAAGACCGCACGATCGCTCGTGGGGTCGAGATCGCCGAGGAGACCGGAAGGGAGAGGGCTCACGTCTTTGCACTCCTTTAGGCATCTAGACGAGTGGGCGAGTTTTATTGCTACGGTGGAGAGCCTAGTCAGCCGAGAGGGCCGAGGAACGTGAGCACTGATCGCCCGCACTCCGTGAGCGTTGCCGGAGTCGTCGTCGACGACCAGGGCCGCGCCCTCTTGATCCAGCGCCGTGACAACGGCAAGTGGGAGCCCCCGGGCGGTGTCCTCGAACGCGAGGAGACCATCCCCGAGGCCCTGCAACGCGAAGTCCTCGAAGAGACCGGCATCAAGATCGCGCTTCCGGCGACCCTGACCGGCGTCTACAAGAACATGAAGGGCTTGATCGTCTCCCTGGTCTTCCGCTGCGAGGCCGCCGACGGCACGCCCACCACCGGTGACGAGACCCGCGCACTGCGCTGGGCCACCCGAGAAGAAGTTTCCGAGCTTGCCGACGAGGCGTACGCGATCCGTGTCCTGGACGCACTCGACGCGGCGTCCCCGCCGGCCATACGCGCCCACGACGGCGTAAAACTCGTCTAGGGCCTGTCTGATAATTGATCTTGTGGTGGGTCGTGGTGAGCTGACGGATGCGGCATGGGAGCGGATAGCGCCTCTGCTGCCGAGGAGTGACGGGCGGGGGCGTCCGTGGCGGGATCACCGACAGGTGATCAACGGAGTGCTGTGGCGGCTGCGGACCGGTGCACCGTGGCGTGACCTGCCCGAACGCTATGGGCCGTGGCAGACCGTCTATGAGCGGTTTGCCCGCTGGGAGGCGGACGGCACCTGGGCCCGGCTGCTTGAACAGATCCAGGTCCGCGAC
>NZ_MUME01000282.1 GCF_002155915.1 Streptomyces thermovulgaris
CCGGGCCATCCGAATGGAGCACACGACTGGTCGCCGTGCCGCGCTCGCCCGATGCTGGGTGACACCGCATCGAAGCAGAACGGCACAGAACGGTGGACTGCGAGCGTCCGTGCGCGAGGGGTGGTGGGTCCACCCGGTATCGGGTACATACGGTCCAGTAGCACCGGTCAGTAACGGACTGCCCTCACAATTCCTATTCGCGGCGAGGTGAGCCTCATGTCCGCACCAACGTCCAGCAAGCCCGTCGTCACCGAGCGCGAGGCGCGCGAGGTGGCGGAGGCCGCCCGGGAGCAGGACTGGCGCAAGCCCAGCTTCGCCAAGGAGCTGTTCCTCGGCCGGTTCCGGCTCGACCTCATCCATCCGCACCCGCTCCCGGCCGAGGAGGACGTCCAGCGCGGTGAGGAGTTCCTCGCCAAGCTCCGCGACTTCTGCGAGACGAAGATCGACTCGGCCCGGATCGAACGGGACGCGCGGATCCCGGACGAGGTCATCACCGGCCTCAAGGAGCTCGGCGCCCTCGGTATGAAGATCGACACCAAGTACGGCGGGCTCGGCCTGACCCAGGTCTACTACAACAAGGCCCTCGCCCTGGCCGGCTCCGCCAGCCCCGCGGTCGGCGCGCTGCTCTCCGCGCACCAGTCGATCGGCGTGCCGCAGCCGCTGAAGCTCTTCGGCACCCAGGAGCAGAAGGACACCTTCCTGCCGCGCTGCGCCCGTACCGACATCTCCGCCTTCCTGCTCACCGAGCCGGACGTGGGCTCCGACCCGGCGCGTCTGGCGACCACGGCCGTTCCCGACGGCGACGACTACATCCTCGACGGGGTCAAGCTGTGGACGACCAACGGAGTGGTCGCCGACCTCCTCGTCGTCATGGCGCGCGTGCCGAAGTGCGAGGGCCACCGGGGCGGCATCACCGCCTTCGTCGTCGAGGCCGCCTCCGAGGGCGTCACGGTGGAGAACCGCAACTCCTTCATGGGCCTGCGCGGCATCGAGAACGGCGTCACCCGCTTCCACCGGGTGCGCGTCCCGGCCGCCAACCGCATCGGCGAGGAGGGCCAGGGCCTGAAGATCGCCCTGACCACCCTCAACACCGGCCGGCTGTCCCTGCCCGCGATGTGCGCGGGCGCGGGCAAGTGGTGCCTGAAGATCGCCCGGGAGTGGTCGGCGGCCCGCGAGCAGTGGGGCAAGCCGATCGCGCTGCACGAGGCGATCGGTTCGAAGATCTCCTTCATCGCGGCCACCACCTTCGCGCTGGAGGCGGTGCTCGAGCTGTCCTCCCAGATGGCCGACGAGGACCGCAACGACATCCGCATCGAGGCCGCCCTCGCCAAGCTCTACGGCTCGGAGATGGCCTGGAGGATGGCGGACGAGCTGGTCCAGATCCGCGGCGGCCGCGGCTTCGAGACGGCCGAGTCCCTCGCCGCCCGCGGCGAACGCGCGGTCCCCGTCGAGCAGATGCTGCGCGACCTGCGCATCAACCGCATCTTCGAGGGGTCCACCGAGATCATGCACCTGCTGATCGCCCGTGAGGCCGTCGACGCCCATCTCTCGGTCGCCGGCGACCTCATCGACCCCGACAAGTCCCTGTCGGACAAGGCGAAGGCGGGCATGAACGCCGGTGCCTTCTACGCCAAGTGGCTGCCGAAGCTGGTCGCCGGCCCCGGACAGCTTCCGCGTTCGTACGCCGAGTTCCACCCGCCCGGCCACCGCGACCTCTCGACCCACCTGCGCTACGTCGAACGCCACGCCCGCAAGCTCGCCCGCTGCACCTTCTACGCCATGTCCCGCTGGCAGGGCCGGATGGAGACCAAGCAGGGCTTCCTCGGCCGGATCGTCGACATCGGCGCCGAACTGTTCGCGATGAGCGCGGCCTGCGTGCGTGCCGAACTCCTGCGCACCCGGGGCGACCACGGCCGCGAGGCCTACCAGCTCGCCGACGCCTTCTGCCGTCAGGCCCGCATCCGCGTCGACGAACTCTTCGGCCGCCTGTGGACCAACACCGACGACCTGGACCGCAAGGTCGTCAAGGGCGTCCTCAACGGCCTCTACACCTGGCTGGAGGAGGGCGTCATCGACCCCTCGGACGACGGACCGTGGATCGCCGAGGCGGAACCGGGCCCCTCCCGCCGCAAGAACGTGCACCGGCCGATCCGCTGAGGCCGGCCACGGACACGGCACGGCGGATCCCGGGGCCCGGCGGGCGCGGTGACGGGCGGACCGGCCGCGCCCGCCGGGCGGCGCGGGACTTCGGGGAACGCGATGTCCGGCCGTGTCCCCGGCTCGGGGGACGTGCTGTCCTGCCGGGCATCCGCTGCCGCCACAATGGGGGGATGAGCGACAGTCCAGCCCCCCTCGCCGATCCGCATCTCGTCTTCGACCCCGTGACCGGGGACGGACCCAGGGATGTGGTGATCCTCGGATCCACCGGGTCCATCGGCACCCAGGCCATCGACCTCGTGCTGCGCAACCCGGACCGTTTCAGGGTGACCGGGCTCTCCGCCAACGGCGGACGGGTCGGACTCCTCGCCGAGCAGGCGTACCGGCTCCGGGTGCGGACCGTCGCGGTGGCCCGCGAGGACGCCGTACCGGCGCTGCGCGAGGCGCTGTCCGCACAGTACGGGGCGGGGGAGCCGCTGCCCGAGATCCTCGCCGGGCCCGACGCGGCCGCCCAGCTCGCCGCCTCCGACTGCCACACCGTTCTCAACGGCATCACCGGTTCCATCGGCCTCGCCCCGACCCTTGCCGCTCTGGAGGCGGGCCGTACGCTCGCGCTCGCCAACAAGGAGTCGCTCATCGTCGGCGGCCCGCTGGTCAAGGCCCTGGCCAAGCCGGGGCAGATCATCCCCGTGGACTCCGAGCACGCCGCCCTCTTCCAGGCGCTGGCCGCCGGGACGAGAGCCGATGTGCGCAAGCTCGTCGTCACCGCCTCCGGCGGACCCTTCCGGGGCCGCACCAAGGAGGAACTCACCCATGTCACCGTCGAGGACGCCCTCGCCCACCCCACCTGGGCCATGGGGCCGGTGATCACCGTCAACTCCGCCACCCTGGTCAACAAGGGCCTGGAGGTCATCGAGGCGCACCTGCTGTACGACATTCCCTTCGACCGCATTGAGGTGGTCGTGCATCCGCAGTCGTATGTCCACTCGATGATCGAGTTCATTGACGGATCCACGCTCGCCCAGGCGACGCCCCCCGACATGCGCGGGCCCATCGCCATCGGCCTCGGCTGGCCCGACCGCGTCCCCGACGCCGCCCCCGCCTTCGACTGGAGCACCGCGTCGACCTGGGAGTTCTTCCCCCTCGACAACGACGCCTTCCCCTCCGTCGAGCTCGCCCGGCACGTGGGCCGGCTCGGCGGCACCGCCCCGGCCGTGTTCAACGCCGCCAACGAGGAGTGCGTCGACGCGTTCCTGCGCGGCGCACTGCCCTTCAACGGAATCATGGAGACCGTGACACAAGTGGTCGAGGAACACGGCACTCCCCGTACGGGAACCGCCCTCACCGTGGCGGACGTCCTCGAGGCGGAGACCTGGGCCCGCGCCCGGGCCCGGGAACTGACAGCGCAGACGGCGACCGCGGAGGCGCGCGCATGACGTCCCTGATGATGATCCTCGGCATAGTCGTCTTCGTGGTCGGCCTGCTGGTCTCGATCGCCTGGCACGAGCTGGGGCATCTGTCCACCGCCAAGTTCTTCGGCATCCGCGTGCCGCAGTACATGGTGGGTTTCGGCCCGACCCTGTGGTCGCGGCAGAAGGGCGAGACGGAGTACGGCATCAAGGCCATCCCCCTCGGCGGCTACATCCGCATGATCGGCATGTTCCCGCCGGGCGACGACGGCCGGATCACCGCACGCTCCACCTCGCCCTGGCGCGGCATGATCGAGGATGCCCGCGCGGCGGCCTTCGAGGAGCTGGAACCCGGGGACGAGAAGCGCCTGTTCTACACACGTGCTCCGTGGAAGCGGATCATCGTGATGTTCGCGGGGCCCTTCATGAACCTGGTCCTCGCGTTCGTGCTGTTCCTGATCGTCCTGATGGGCTTCGGCATCTCGCAGCAGACGACCACCGTCAGCTCGGTCTCCCAGTGCGTCATCGCACAGAGCGAGAACCGCGACACCTGCAGGAAGACCGACCCCCTCTCCCCGGCCGCGGCCGCGGGCCTGAAGGCCGGCGACACGATCGTCTCCTTCAACGGGGTGAGGACCGACAACTGGGACCAGCTCTCCAACCTCATCCGCGCCAACCCCGGCAAGGAGGTGCCGATCGTCGTCGAGCGGGACGGCCGGGACGTCACCCTGCACGCGAAGATCGCCACGAACCAGGTCGCCAAGAAGGACTCCCGCGGCCAGATCGTCCCGGGCGAGTACGTCGAAGCCGGCTTCCTCGGCTTCAGCGCCGCCAACGGCATCGTCCGCCAGGACTTCGGCCAGTCCCTGACCTGGATGGGCGACCGCCTCGGCGAGGCCGCCCACTCCATCGCGAGCCTGCCCGCCAAGGTGCCCGCCCTGTGGAACGCGGCCTTCGACGGCGCCCCCCGCGAGCCCGACTCCCCGATGGGCGTGGTCGGCGCGGCCCGCGTCGGCGGCGAGATCTTCACCCTGGACATCCCGCCCACCCAGCAGCTGGCCATGGCCCTGATGCTGGTCGCCGGCTTCAACCTCTCCCTGTTCCTGTTCAACATGCTCCCGCTGCTGCCGCTCGACGGCGGTCATATCGCGGGCGCCCTGTGGGAGTCGCTGCGCCGGCATCTGGCACGGCTGCTGCGCCGCCCGGACCCGGGTCCCTTCGACGTGGCGAAGCTGATGCCGGTGGCCTATGTGGTGGCGGGCGTGTTCATCTGCTTCACCCTGCTCGTCCTCGTCGCCGACGTCGTCAACCCCGTCAGAATCTCCTAGCCACCCGCCGCCGGAAGGGGGCCGGGCGGATCTTCCGTCCGGCCCCCTTTCCCCTGTGCGGTCCGCGGCCCCTTCCCGCGGGTGGTTTGGCGGGTGGGATGTGCCGCCGTGCACGGCGGTGCCGTAACCTCAAGGCCTGAAAGCCCCCGCCGCTGACCGGGGCCGGACCTTGATCCACGACTTGGGGTTGCACAGCAGATGACTGCGATTTCTCTCGGCATGCCGTCCGTCCCGACCAGGCTCGCCG
>NZ_MUME01000283.1 GCF_002155915.1 Streptomyces thermovulgaris
GGCGGAGCTGGGCGAGCCGCCGGTGACGGGGGCGCCCGGGGACGTCACCGGGCGGTGACCCGGGACGGAAGCGGTCCGCCCGCCGCACGGACGGCGCGGCGGGCGGGTGTGCACACGGGTGCGGAGGCCGGGCTCACAGGTTGCCGCGGCGGGCCTGCTCGCGCTCGATCGCCTCGAACAGGGCCTTGAAGTTGCCCTTGCCGAAGCCCATCGAGCCGTGCCGCTCGATGAGTTCGAAGAAGACGGTCGGGCGGTCCTGGACCGGCTTGGTGAAGATCTGCAGCAGATAGCCGTCCTCGTCGCGGTCGGCGAGGATCTTCAGCTCGCGCAGGGTCTCGACGGGGACGCGGGTCTCGCCGACCCACTCGCCGAGGGTGTCGTAGTAGGCGTCGGGGGTGTCGAGGAACTCGACGCCGGCCGCCCTCATCCGGCGGACGGTGTCCACGATGTCGTTGGTGTTCAGCGCGATGTGCTGGACACCGGGGCCGTTGTAGAACTCCAGGTACTCGTCGATCTGGGACTTCTTCTTGGCGATGGCGGGCTCGTTGATCGGGAACTTGACCTTGCGCGTGCCGTCGGCCACGACCTTCGACATCAGCGCGCTGTACTCGGTGGCGATGTCGTCGCCCACGAACTCCTTCATGTTCGTGAAGCCCATGACCTTGTGGTAGAAGCTCACCCACTCGTCCATGCGGCCGAGCTCGACGTTGCCGACGCAGTGGTCGATGGCCTGGAACAGACGCTGGGCGGGCGGCTCGACGATGGGCTTCGCGGGCACGTAGCCGGGCAGGTAGGGGCCGTTGTAGCCGGTCCGCTCGACCAGGGTGTGGCGGGTCTCGCCGTAGGTGGCGATCGCGGCGAGGACGACGGTGCCGTGCTCGTCCTTCATCTCGTACGGCTCGGCCAGCGAGCGGGCGCCGTGCTCGACGGCGTAGGCGTGCGCGGCGCGCGCGTCCGGGACCTCGAGGGCGAGGTCGATGACGCCGTCGCCGTGCCTGGCCACGTGCTCGGCGAGGAAGTGGCCCCAGGAGGTGGAGGCCTTGATCACCGAGGTGAACACGAACCGGGCGGAGCCGCTCTCCAGGACGTAGCTCGCGGTCTCGCGGCTGCCGTTCTCCGGTCCGGAGTAGGCGACCAGCTTCATGCCGAAGGCGGTGGAGTAGTAGTGCGCCGCCTGCTTGGCGTTGCCCACGGCGAAGACGACCGCGTCCATGCCCTTGACCGGGAAGGGGTCGTCCTGCCGGCCGGTGGTGTCGGGGGTGTGGTGTGTGGTCTGCGTCATGCCCGAAGGGTCACCCGATCCCACAAGGTGCGCAATAGTTTGCGCATTCACTGAGCAATATGACCTGTGAAAGCCGCGTACCTAAGGGCTTTCTGTACAGGATGACCACTGAGGAGGGCGGGGGACATGGGGATCGACCGGCTGGACAGCCGCATCATCGTGCTGCTGGCGCGCGAGCCGCGCATCGGGGTGCTGGAGATGTCCCGGCGGCTGGGGGTGGCGCGCGGCACCGTGCAGGCGCGGCTGGACCGTCTGCGGTCGCGCGGGGTGATCCGCGGCTTCGGCCCGGAGGTGGACCCGGCGGCGCTCGGCTATCCGGTGACGGCGTTCGCGACGCTCCAGATCCGGCAGGGGCAGGGGGCGGCCGTACGGGCCCATCTGGCGTCGGTGCCGGAGGTGCTGGAGCTGCACACCACCACCGGTTCGGGCGACATGCTGTGCCGGCTGGTCGCCCGCTCGAACGCCGATCTGCAGCGGGTGATCGACCGGGTGGTGGGCTTCGAGGGGATCGTGCGCGCCTCGACGGCGATCGTGATGGAGAACCCGGTGCCGCTGCGGATCATCCCCCTGGTGGAGCAGGCGGCGGAGGAGTGAGCGCGGGCCGCCGGAGCACGGGAAGCACGATGCAAAGAATCCGTTGCAAAGGACTCTTTGCAACGATACCTTTGCATGCGTGGCCGACAACGACACCCCGAACATCCATGTGCTCGACGCCCGCAGCCTCCGCGGCCTCGCGCACCCCCTGCGCATGCAGCTGCTGACCGCGCTTCGGCGCGGCGGCCCCGCGACCGCCTCCCAGCTCGCCCAGAAACTGGGCGAGTCCAGCGGGGCGACCAGCTACCACCTGCGCCAGCTCGCCGCGTACGGCTTCGTCGAGGACGCGCCGGAGCACGGCAAGGGGCGCGAGCGCTGGTGGCGGGCGGCCCACCAGGGCGTACGGTTCGACGAGGCGCTGCTCAAGGACCCCGATCCGGCGGTCCGCGGCGCCGCCGCCCTGTTCATGCACGAGGTCGCGACCGTGCACGCCCAGGAGCTCTCCACCTTCGTCGGCACCGCGCACGACTGGCCCGAGGAGTGGAGCACCGCCTCGGACATGAGCGACTGGACGCTGCGGCTCACCCCCGAACTCGCCCGCGAGCTCAACGCGAGGATGCACGAACTCGTCGAGAGCTACCGGACGCGGACTCCCGAGGAGGGCACCGCCCGGGCCGAGCAGGTGCGCGTCCACATGCACCTCTTCCCCACCCGCACGGACTGAGAGGCCCGCCGATGCTTCCCGAGACCCATCTCGTCCTGCACCGGATCCGCGCCGCCGAACTCCACGCCCGCGCCGCCGCCCACCGGCGCGCGAGCGCGGCCGTCCGCCCCCGCGCTCTGCGGGCCCGCCTGGGCTGGACCCTGGTGGAGATCGGCCTCCGCCTGGCCACGACCGGCCCGCAACCGGCCTCCGCCGCCTAGGGGTTCCTCAGCAGCTGGGGACGGTCCCCTTCCCGGTGCGCAGGGCCACCAGGGAGTCGACGGCGCCCTTCAGCGTGGTCACCGGGATCAGCCGAAGACCTTCGGGCTGCTCGGCCCGGGCGGCGGCGCACTCGGCCTTCGGCACCAGGAAGACCGTGGCACCGTCCCGGCGGGCGGCCTGGGTCTTGAGGGCCACTCCGCCGACCGGGCCGACCTTGCCGTCGGCGGTGATGGTTCCCGTGCCGGCGATCGTACGGCCGCCGGTGAGGTCGCCGCCGTTGCCGTCGCCGTCGAGCTTGTTGATGATGCCGAGGGAGAACAGCAGGCCCGCGCTGGGGCCGCCGACGTCGGCGAGCCTCAGCGTCACCTTGACGTCCTTGTCGTGGACGCCGAGGTACTTCAGGGCCGCCCGGGTCGCCGCGTCCTGGGACTTGCGCATCTGCTCGGCGTTGTACCGCTCGATCTCCTTGAGGCTGTCGCCGCTCGGGTAGACCGCGTCGCGCGGCATCACCGCCCGGTCGGTGGCGAACCAGCCGTCGATCACGTCCTTCAGCGAGACATGGGTGTCCGGGCCGGTCGCCTCGATGGTCGTCATCCGCAGCTGCCCGCTCGTCCTCCGGGTGGGGGCGCCGGAGACGGTGATGACCGGAGTGCCCTTGTTCTCGCCGAGCACATCCGCCGTCATGCCCGGCTGTGCCACCGAGAACGGCAGCGGTGCGCACACCGCGGCGGCGATCAGAGCCGCGACGGGAAGCGCGCAGACGGTGAGGGCCCGGGGACGTGAGAGACGAGAGAGCACGACGTCAATCTAACCCGCCGCCCACGCACCCACTTCGCCCAGGACGGCCCAACGGCGCGCCGGGGTGCCGCCCGGACCGGGCCGTGCGCCCGGTCACCTGGGCGGCCCTCCGCTCAGCGCAGCGCCTCCGCGATCTCCCGTGCCGCGTCCACCACTCTCGGCCCCACCCGCTCCGGCACGCAGTCCGTCAGCATCACCACGCCCACGCTGCCCTCGATCCCCGTCACCCCGAGCAGCGGCGCCGCCGCTCCGCAGGCGCCCGTCTCGAGCTCTCCACGGGTCAGGGTGTAGCCGGGCTCCGCCATCGGGTGCCGCCGGGCCGCGAGAATCGCCTTGCCCGCCGCGCCCCGGTCCAGGGGGTGCCGGACTCCGGGCCGGTAGGCCACGTGGTAGTCGGTCCAGCTCGGCTCGACCACGGCGACGGCCAGCGCCTCCCCGCCGTCCACCAGGGTCAGATGCGCGGTCGCCCCGATGTCGTCGGCCAGCGACCGCAGCGCCGGCATCGCGGCCTCCCGCACCAGCGGATGCACCCGGCGGCCCAGCCGCAGCACCCCGAGCCCGACCCGGGCACGTCCTCCCAGGTCACGGCGCACCAGCGAGTGCTGCTCCAGGGTGGCGAGCAACCGGTACACCACGGTGCGGTTGACGCCCAGTTTCCGGGACAGCTCGGTGACGGTCAGCCCATGATCCGTATCGGCCAGCAGCTTGAGAACCCTGAGGCCGCGGTCGAGCGTCTGAGAGGTCTCCGCGGTCACGACGCCCACTCCTTAAGAGGTGAGGTCGGCGGCCCCTTCGCGCCGGGCGCGCGCCACCGAGTCCCATCGGTGACGCGCTCCAGGGGTCGCCGATCGGCCGGCGGTCCGGGCCGTCCCGGACTGAAGTCGCTTCACGGCTGCGCTCCGCGGCGGTGCTGCCACGGGGCGTGTGCGTAGCGGGACATTAGCGAAGCCGGTTCGCTGAGCGGAAGCCTCTGTCCAGAATCCGGTCACTGATCGTCACAGCCTGCTCACGTTTGTCCGGATCCGCTTGCTGACCTGCGCAAATCCTCACTCCGGGAGGTGCAGAAGTGCACGATCCTCGCGGGGCCCGGGGCGAGACCCGGGCCCCGCGAGGATCGTGCACTTCTGCACCTCCCCCGCGCGAGGATTTGCGCACGTCAGCAAGCGGATCCGGACAAACGTCAGCAGGCCGTGACGATCAGTGACCG
>NZ_MUME01000284.1 GCF_002155915.1 Streptomyces thermovulgaris
GCGACATCAAAAGCTGAGCGCGTTTCACCACACCCGCCCACGGACGGAACCTCATCAGCACACAGGGTGTCCGGCGCACCGCGAGCGCGATGCGCCGGACACCCTGCGCGTTCCGCACCCTTCAGGCCTTGGAGAGCCGCTCGGCCGCGAGCCGGGGCTCCTTCAGCCGGACGGTGCTCTCGACGACCGAGATCAGCGAGGAGACCATCACCTCGAAGAGGTCCTCGGAGCTCATGCCGCGCGCCTCGACGGCCGCGTGCAGCGCCGGAACGGCGGTCTCGCCGTCACCGTCCACCAGGAGGCCGTTCTGGCCGACCTCCTGCAGCGCACTGGCGATCGCCAGCAGCTCCAGGCCCTCCAACAGTGGGGCGATCATGGGCAGGGGCACGCCTCCGGCGCGCAGCCGCCTCACCCTCGCCTCGTTCTCCTCCAGGCCGAGGCCCAGCGGCGCGCGGCGCAGCACGACCGGGATCAGCTCCGGATGGGAGATCAGCGCCTGCCGGATGCGGTGGGCGCCGCGCGTCAGCCAGATCCGCCAGTTCTCGTTCCCGGCGGGCGGGGCCGCCGCATCGGCCAGCGCGAGCCGGGTGACGCCGGCCAGGATCTCGTCCTTGTTGCGGAAATGGTGGTAGAGGGAGGCGCCGTTGACGTTGAGGGCCTCGCCCAGACGCCGGATGCTCAGCGCGTCGAGCCCCTCGGTGTCGACGATCTCGAGTGCCGCCTCGAGCGCCTTGCGGCGCGAGATCAGCGGGACCTTCGGTCGAGCCATGCAGAACTCTCCTCGTCTTCGGGCTCCATGTCCCCATGAACCTCGGTCACCGTGCTCCGTCGATGTTCACCACCCCTTCACATCCGCGAGCAGCGACCGTACGCGGCTGTCGCCCTCCTCCAACAGGGCTCATTACGGCCACCGTCCCCCTGTCCGAAAGAAGCGGGCCCCGCACCGGGCCGGCCGGCCGCCGGGCCGTCGGCGGGCGCGTTCGAGGGAATGCCGTGCGGCCACTACCGTGAAGACATGCGCGGCGGCAGGGTGACGCTGTTCCTGTGCGGCGACGTGATGCTCGGGCGTGGCGTCGACCAGATCCTCGCCTGTCCCGGCGATCCCGCCCTGCGGGAGGGCTGGATCCGTGACGCCCGGGCCTATGTCGATCTGGCGGAGGCGGTGAACGGGCCGATTCCCGCGCCGGTCCCGCCCGAGTGGCCGTGGGGCGAGGCCCTGCGGGTACTGGCAAAGGCCGCTGCGGACGTACGGATCGTGAATCTGGAGACCTCCGTGACGTGCGCCGACGCGTTCGCCCCGGGCAAGGAGGTCCATTACCGGATGCACCCGGCCAATGTGTCCGCCCTCGCGGTGGCCCGGCCCGACGTCTGTGTCCTCGCCAACAACCACACGCTCGACTTCGGGCGTGCGGGGCTTGTGGAGACGCTCGGGACGCTCAGCGGTGCGGGACTGCGGGCGGCGGGGGCCGGCCGGAACGCCGAGGAGGCGTACGCCCCGGTGGTGTGCCCGGTCGCGGACGGCGTCCGGGTGCTGGTGGTCGCGCGGGGAATGGCGTCCAGCGGCATCCCGCCGAGCTGGGCGGCGACGGCGAAACGGCCCGGTGTCGCCTACGTCCCCGAGCCGACGGCAGCGGCGGCCGCCGAGATCGTCGAGCGTGTGCGGCGGATCAGGCGCCCCGGGGATCTCGTGGTCGTCTCGGTGCACTGGGGGTCCAACTGGGGGTATCGCGTCCCCCGGGAGCAGGTCCGCTTCGCCCGTGCGCTGGTCGACGGCGGTGTCGACGTCGTCCACGGGCACTCCTCGCACCATCCCCGTCCCGTCGAGGTCCACCGCGACCGGCTGATCCTCTACGGCTGCGGCGACTTCATCGACGACTACGAGGGCATCTCCGGCTACGAGGAGTACCGCGACGATCTGCGGGTCGCCTATTTCCCTTCCCTCGAGGCGGGCACGGGGCGGCCGGCGCAGGTGCGCATGGTGGTGCTGCGCGCCCGGCGGATGCGGCTGGAGCCCGCCTCCGAGAAGGACCGGGCGTGGATGCGGGCGACCCTCGACCGGATCAGCCCGGGGACGGACATCACCGCGGGGCCGGGCGGCGTGCTGGGAGCGGCCGGCACGACGGGTGCCGTACGGGAGCCGAACGGCACGTCCTTCCCGGCCTTCTGAACCCGTACCGCGCAGCGGTACCGGCCTACGCTCATGCCGGTGTGACAGCAGTCAAGTCGGTGATCCGCCCGGCGGTCCCGGCCGATCTGGACGCCGTGGCCGAGATCTTCGCGCACTATGTGCGCCACACCGTGATCACCTTCGAGGAGACCCCGCCACCGCCGGCCGTCTGGCACCGGCGGCTCGGCGACCTCGCCGCCCAGGGGCTGCCCTTCCTGGTCGCCGACCTGTCCGGTGAGGTCGCGGGCTACGCCTACGCAGCCCCTTGGCGTCCCAAGCCCGCCTACCGGCACACCGTCGAGGACTCGGTCTGCCTCGCCCCCGGCCGGACGGGCCAGGGGCTCGGCACCGCGCTGCTGGGCAGCCTGCTGACCGCCTGCTCCCAGACCCATGTGCGCCAGATGATCGCCGTCATCGCCGACACCGGCACCGAGGCCTCCCTCGCGCTTCACCGCCGTTTCGGCTTCACCGTCGCCGGCCGTCTGACCGCCGTCGGCCACAAGCACGGCCGCTGGATCGACACCGTGCTGATGCAACGCCCGCTCGGCCGTACGCCGGACGGCGGACATCCAAAGCCCGCCGTGCCGCTGTAGTCCGTCCGCCCGGCCCCGGCCGGTGCCCTGTGCAGTGACGCGTCTAGGCAGTGGCGCCGCCGAAGGTCTGCAGGGGGGCGTCCCCCTTGGCGGGCGGGAAGACCGTCGGCCGCTTCTCCGGGCTGCCCCCGATGTCGGTGAAGGCCAGCAGGTCGTTGACGGCGTCGAGCCCGCCGGTGCGCAGGGCCCGGCGCTGCTGGTCCGCGCCCGTGCCCTCCCGCAGCAGACGGTGCACGACGGCGGTCACCTCCCGCAGATCACCGGCCGCCTTCAGCGCGGAGTTCACATGGTCCAGCAGCCGGCCCACCACGTCCTCGGCGCGGCGGCGGTGCCCCTGAGCATCGATCAGATCGCCGCTGAGCCCGTGCCGGGCGGCCTGCCACATCGCCGTCCTGATCATCTCCGGGGCGCACCGCGTCACACGGACACCGGCGGCCGCCTCCCACATCGAGGTCTCCACCAGGGCCCGGACCAGGCCGGCCAGCATGACGGCGTCGCTGGCGCGCAGTTGCACGTCCATGCAGCGGATCTCCACCGTGGGGTACCGCTCCGACAGCCGGGCCTGCCAGTACAGCTGGCCGGTGTCGGAGATCACGCGGGTGGACAGCAGCCGCTGGACCCGCAGGTCGTAGTCCTCCACGTCGGCGAAGTGGGGCGGTATGCCGCTGACCGGCCACCGGTCGAAGATCACTGTGCGCCAGCTGGCGAACCCGGTGTCATGTCCCTTCCAGAGCGGCGAGTTCGCCGACATCGCCGTGAGGGTCGGCAGCCACACACGGATCCGGTTCAGCACCTCCACTCCCATCCGGCGGCTGGGCACGGCCACATGCACATGCATGCCGCAGACCAGTTGCTCGGCCACCAGCTGCGGGGCCTGCTGCTGCATCGCCCGGTAGCGGGCGCTGTCGGTGACCGGCGGCGTCTCCTGGTGGGAGGGCGGGGTTCCGCTCGCCACGAGCCGGCAGCCGTGCGCCTCGGCCGCGCCCGCCAGGGCGTGCCTCAGCCGCAGCAGATGGCCGCCGACCTCGCCCAGTTCGGCACATACCGGGGTGGCCGCCTCGACCTGCGCCTGCAGCAGCTCCGACTGCACCTCCCCGGCCGTGACGAAAGGCTGCAGACCGGCTGTGACACGTACCTTGTCCTCTCGTGCGGCCGGCAGGCCCGTGGCCGC
This sequence comes from Streptomyces thermovulgaris, assembly GCF_002155915.1. GTDB lineage: Bacteria > Actinomycetota > Actinomycetes > Streptomycetales > Streptomycetaceae > Streptomyces > Streptomyces thermovulgaris. Next base: position 3,932 of record NZ_MUME01000284.1, read on the forward strand.
ATCGACCAGCAGGTACTCCTCTTCGACACCGACGGTCGTCGCCATCAGGGCTTCCCTTCACCGCTCGATCGCGAGCGGAGCCGGACGGAACCGGTCACCGGGCACGGCACCGCCCCGTCCGACGACGGTGAGGCGCGCATGCCGAACGGCAGCCGATCGATACCTTCCGTGGAGCACTGGCAGTCACCTCAGTATGAGCGCCGGACGGGAAGCCGTGCACCGTGCGGGAAGAGCACCGCGTCACCTTTCGGCCTGGTCGCACCGTGTCCTCGCACGCCGGACCGAGCCCCTCTCCCGGCGGGGTCGCCGGCGTCCGCCGACGCCGCCGGTGCCGTTCGGTCCATGGGTCCGGCGGCCGGTTCGGCCGGGCGTTATCAGGATATTTCCGGGCGGCAATCCGGTGAGGACGTCCTCCGGTGCCCCTCGGTCCGGTGCGCATCCCGTTCCCACGGCACGCTCCGGCCCGGGGCGCGGATGCCCGCTCCCCGGGAAGCGGAACGGAAAGGCCGGAAAGGCTCACCGCTCCCCTGCGGGCAAAGCCCGCAGTTCGAGGCCGTGTCGGAACCCTCCGGCCCCCTTCCGCGCCGATGTGGCCGCGAAGGCGCAAAGTGGTCGGCGGCGTGTCCGCCGTCACCCGCCACGGAAGTCCTCGGCGGGCGTCTCCGGCCGCGCCGGTCCGCCGGGCTCCGGGGGACGGAGCGCCTTCGGGCCGGCGGGGGACGGGGGGACGCGTACGGCCAGGAGGGCCACGTCGTCGTGGTTGTCGGACGGGCGGACCCGCGCGAGCAGGTGGTCGGTGAAGGACTCCAGGGGACGGCGGATCAGGGAGGCGGCGTGCCGGCTCAGCCGGTGCAGCCCCTCGTCGAGGGACCGGCCGGGGGATTCGATCAGTCCGTCGGTGTACAGCAGGAAGGTCGAGCCGGGCGGCAGGACGGTGGTCGCGTCGGTGCGGTCCTGATCGGGGTCGACGCCCAGGAGCAGGCCGTCGCCGCCGGTGAGACAACGGACCACGCCGTCGTGGGTGACCAGCAGGGGCGGCGGATGGCCGGCGTTGGTCCAGGACAGCTCCCACTGTCCGTCGTCGGTGGCCGTCGCCAGGGCGAGGACGAGGGTGGCCATGGACATCCCGGCGATGCGCATGGACGCCTGGTCCAGCCATTTCACGATCTTGCTGGGCGGCCGCTGCTGGGCCCAGGTGTAGGCGCGGAGCATGTTGCGCAGCTGGGCCATGCCGGCCGCGGCGTCCAGGTCGTGGCCGACGACGTCCCCGATGACCAGGGCCATGGCCCCGTCGGCCAGGGTGAAGGCGTCGTACCAGTCGCCCCCGACGTCGGAGGCGTCCGGCGCGGGAAGGTAGCGGGCGGTCATGTCCAGCCCCAGCCCGTGGGGCAGCTGCGGCAGCAGATGCCGCTGCAGGGTCTCGGCGACCGTGCGCTGCCGCTGGTAGAGGCGTGCGTTGTCCAGTGCCAGATCGGCGCGGCGCGTGATGTCCTCCAGCAGCGCGGCGTCGGCCGCGGTGAACGGCTCCGGCTGCGCGGAGCGTCCCAGCAGCAGGGCCCCGAGGACTTCCCGCAGGCCGAGAATGGGTGCGATGACGGCCGAGTGCATCCCCGTCGCCTCGAACAGACGGCGCTGCTCGGCACCGGTGCCCGAGATCTGCGGCTCCCGGTAGATCTCCGGCCCGAGCAGGGCGGACGCCGCGCCCCGCAGGGCCCGGGACAGGGGCAGGGGCGAGTCCTCCGGCACCGGCGGCATCGGCCCCTGCAGGTCCTCCCGGTACCTCAGGGCACCGTGGTCCATGTGCCCCACGGCGACGCGCCGCACCTCGTCGCGTTCGGTGATCAGGTCGATGACGGCCCAGTCCGCCAGGCGGGGAACCAGCAGACGGATCAGTCTGCGCAGCGCCTCCTCGGTGTCCAGGACGGAGGTCAGCTGGGAGGTGACCTCGGCCAGCAGCGTCAGCCGTTCGAACTCCGAGAGCGACGCACCGGCCGGCTTGGGCGGACCGACGGCGTCGTGGGGGCGGAAGAGGACGAGCGTGGCGGACCGGTCGCCCAGGTCGCACGGCACGACCGTCCACACGATCCGCAGCAGGGACCCGTCACCGCGTTCGAACCACTCCCCCGCCTTCTGCACCGTACGGCCGGTGTGAGCGGCCTCGCGCAGCGGGCACTGGGCCCTCGGCGTGCGCTCCCCGTGCCGGTCGCGGTGCAGCAGGTCGTGTGCGTCGTGGCCCACCAGCTGTGCGGCGGGCCGGGCCAGCAGCCGCTGTGCCCGGGCGTTGGCCCCGAGGATGCGTCCCTGCTCGTCCGTGACGTACGCGGCGGACCGCAGGACGTCCAGCACGCCCGCAAGCGCCTCACGGGCATCGCCCGGCGGTCGCCCGGCGGGGCGGCGCACTCCCGGCGGATCCATCTTCGTGCCTGCCACCTCCAGCCGCGGCACCGGCCGCCTTCCGCACCCCTGTCGCCGGGTTCCCCGGCCGGCCGGGATGACGCCTGCGGCGGCGGATCCCGTCCCGCACCGGGCCGGGTTTCCGTTTGAAGGCGGGCCGGCAGGAAACCCCGGCCCTGTCGGCCCTCTTCCGCACCTTCGGATCCGTCCCGCACCTCCGGATCCGTCCCACCCCCTTTTTTCTCGTTCTTCACGGGAGTATCCCGGGAGTATCCGATGAAGACAGACACCCGTCCTGCCTCCGATCTCCGGCACGATCCGCTGGTACGCGGTCTCGGCTGGGTCAGTGCGCTGCTCGGTGTGCCCCAGGTCGTGCATCCCGCCGGTGTCGCCCGGGGGCTGGGAGTGGAGGACACGCCCCGGCACCGCGCGGCCACCGCGGCGGTCGGCGCCCGTGAGCTGACCGCCGCGGCGGGACTGCTGGCCCGGCCGCACCCCGCATGGCTGTGGGGCCGGGTCGGCGGCGACGTCATGGACCTGACCCTGCTGGCCCGGGCCCTTGTGCACCACGACGGACGCGGTGCGCGCCGCACGGCCGCCGCCACCGCTGCCGCCGCCCTCGTCACGGCCGCGGACGTCTATGCGGCCGTGACCCGGACCCGCGGGACGGGCGAGACGGAGGCGACCGCGGCGACCACCGTCGGCGTCCCCCTCGACGAGGCCTACGAGCACTGGCGCCGCCTCGACCGGCTCCCGGTCTTCATGGCGCACCTCGACGAGGTACGCGTCACCGGGCCCCGCACCAGCCGCTGGACGGCGGGCGCGCCCTTCGGCAGGACGGTCGAGTGGGACGCCGAGATCACCCAGGACGTCCCCGGGCGGCTGATCGCCTGGCGTTCGCTGGACGGCGCGGACGTCGACAACTCCGGGGAGGTCCGCTTCACCCCCGCTCCCGGCCGGCGCGGCACCGAGGTCCGTGTGACCCTGCGCTACGCCCTTCCCGCCGGCCCGCTCGGCAAGGCGGTCGCCCGCTGGTTCGGCCAGGAGCCGCACCAGCAGCTCGACGACGACCTCAGGCGCTTCAAGCAGGTCGTGGAGACCGGCGAGGTGGTCCGCTCCGAGGGCGCCCCCGGCGGCAAGCGGGCCCGCGGGGAGTTCCCGCAGCGCCCGGCGCGGCCGCTGACCGAGGCCGAGGCGGACGGGCTGCGAAAGGCCCTGTCATGAAGGCGGTCTGCTGGACGGGCCGGAACTCGGTGGAGGTGCAGGAGGTCCCCGACCCCTCGCTGCTGAACAGCCGCGACGCCATCGTCAAGGTCACCTCGACGGCCATCTGCGGATCGGATCTGCACCTGCTCGACGGCTACGTCCCCACCATGCAGAACGGCGACGTCATGGGCCACGAGTTCATGGGCGAGGTCGTGGAGACCGGGCCGGGCATCGGCGACGACGGGCCTCGGGTCGGCGACCGGGTCGTCGTGCCGTTCCCGATCGCCTGCGGGGCCTGTGCCGCGTGCCGGGCCGAGCTGTACTCGTGCTGCGAGAACTCCAACCCCAACGCCGGGATCGCCGAGAGGTTCTTCGGCCACCCCACGGCCGGGATCTACGGATACTCGCATCTGACCGGCGGGTTCGCCGGCGGGCAGGCGGAGTACGCCCGTGTGGTGTTCGCCGACGTCAACGCCCTGAGGATCGAGTCGGACCTGACCGACGAGCAGGTGCTGTTCCTGTCGGACGTCCTGCCCACCGGGTACATGGCCGCCGATCTGTGCGACATCCAGGAGGGTGAGATCGTCGCCGTCTGGGGGGCCGGTGCCGTGGGCCAGTTCGCGATGGACTGCGCCCGGGCGCTGGGTGCCGAGAAGGTCGTCGCGATCGACAAGGAGCCCTACCGGCTCGAGATGGCCGCCGCACAGGGCTACGACACCGTCGACTTCGAGGAAGTGGACGTGCGTTCGGCCCTGCTGGAGCTGACCGGCGGGCGCGGCCCGGACAAGTGCATCGACGCGGTGGGCATGGAGGCCACGCACGGTGCCGCCCATGTCCGGGTGTACGACCGACCTTCCGCCGGCCGATCGCGAGCGCGGCGACGGTGCCGCCCATGTCCGGGTGTACGACCG
>NZ_MUME01000285.1 GCF_002155915.1 Streptomyces thermovulgaris
CCCGGCGCGGAGGCCGCCGGGCTCCACGGCGCCGCCCGCGTCACTCGCCGTCGGGGGCCCAGCCCTGGCGGCGCAGCACGGCCGCCACATCGGGCGCCCGGTAGTGCTCCCCCTTGAGGACCTTGCCGTCGGCCCGCCGGACGACCCGGCCGTCGGGGCCGAGCTTGGTCATGTTGGAGCGGTGGATCTCGGCGATCACCTCGTCCAGGTCGATGCCGTGCACCAGGGCGGTGCCGTACGCCACGTACACCACGTCCGCCAGTTCGTGCGCGAGCCGGTCGAGCGGGCCGTCCACCGAGACCTCCGCGGCCTCGGCCGCCTCCTCGGCGAGCAGGTCCCTGCGGTGCGCGGCGAGCTCGGGCGGCACCCGGGTGGGTCTGCCGCGGACGTCCAGTCCGAAGGCGCGGTGGAACTCACGGACGAGATCGGCGGGCGAGGAACTCATGCGGCGAAGATAGCCGCCCCCGGGGCGGCCCCCGCGAGCCGTCCGGACCCCGGCCCTGGTCAGTGCGGCACCCGGCTGGCAGGATCGCGCGCATGTCCAAGGCGTTCCTCCGTCGCATCGGCGGCCGTCGCGGCCTGTGGGGCACGGCCGCCGGTGTCGTCGTCCTCGGCCTGCTGCTGTGGTGGCTGCCGCCGCTGGGCGACACGCCGCCGGGCGGGACGATCACCTTCAGCACCGGGACCCGGCGCGGGGTCTACCAGGAGTACGGCGAACGGCTGCGCACCGCGTTCGCCAGGAACATGCCCGATCTGAAGGTGCGGCTGCTGACCAGCGACGGCTCGCAGGAGAACGTCACCCGCGTGGCGACCGGCCGGGCCGACTTCACCATCGCCGCGGCGGACGCGGTGGAGACCTACGTGCTGAACCACGGCGCGGGCGCCACGCGGCTGCGCGGTGTGGCCCGCCTCTACGACGACTACGTGCAGCTCGTGGTCCCGGCCGGCTCGCGGGTGACCTCCGTGGAGGACCTGCGCGGCAAGCGGGTGGCGATAGGGCCGCCGGAGTCGGGCGTCCGGCTGATCGCCGAGCGGGTGCTCAGGGCGGCCGGGATCGACCCGGAGACCGACATCCGGCCGATGAGCGACGGCATCGACACCGGACCGGGCCGGCTGCGGCAGGGCGGGCTCGACGCGTTCTTCTGGTCGGGCGGACTGCCGACGGGCGGCCTGCAGCAACTGGCCCGGAAGTTCGCGTTCCGGTTCGTGCCGATCGAGGCCGACCTGGTGGCCAGACTGCACGCCGAGGGCGGCGCCACGCGGTACTACCGGGCCACCAACATGCCCGAGTCGGCCTATCCGGCGGTCCAGCGGGGCGACACCGTGCCGACGATCGCCGTGTCCAATCTGCTGATGACCCGCGCCGACGTCGATCCGAGGCTGACCGAGTGGGTGACCCGCATCGTCATCAAGAGCCGCGACAACATCGGCGCCCATGTCCACTCCGCCCAGCTGGTCGACCTGCGCACCGCCATCTACACCGACCCGCTCGCCCTGCACGAGGGCGCCCGCCGCTACTACCGCTCGGTCAAGCCCTGAGGTGCCGTCCTCGGCACCGTCACCGTCACCCTCAGCCCGCGCGGCTCCTCGCTGCGGTGGTGGTCGTAGGAGATGGAGCCGCCGCCCGCCGCGAGCAACGCGCGCGTGATGGACAGGCCGAGACCGGAGCCCTTGATGTTCTGGTGGCGGCTGCTGCGCCAGAAGCGGTCGCCGATGCGGGTGAGTTCCTCGTCGGTGAGGCCGGGGCCGTGGTCGGCGACCACGATCGTGGAGGTGTCGCGGCCGCAGGAGACCCGTACCTCGACGCGTTCTCCCCCGGGCGTGAACTTGACCGCGTTGTCGATCACCGCGTCCAGCGCGGAGGACAGCGCGACCGGGTCGGCCCAGGCCGTGGTGGCCGGGCAGTCGCCGACCAGCCGGACCCCCTTGGCCTCGGCGGCCGGACTCCAGGCGGCCAGCCGCTCGGCGGTCAGCGCACCGATGTCGACGAGCCGCAGGTCCGGCTCCGCGTGCTCGGCGAGCGCCAGGTCCAGCAGATCGTCCAGGACCTGTGCCAGGCGTTTGCCCTCGGCCCGGACCGAGGCGATCTCCTCGTTGCCCTCGGGCAGCTCCAGGGCGAGCAGTTCGATGCGCAGCAGCAGTGCGGACAACGGGTTGCGCAGCTGGTGCGAGGCGTCGGCGACGAAGGCGCGCTGCTGCTCCAGCACGTTCTCCACGTGGTCCGCCATCTCGTTGAAGGACCGGGCCAGACGGCGCAGCTCCGGCGGCCCGCCGGCCACCGCCACCCGGGACTTCAGCCGTCCGGTGGCGATGTCGTGGGTGGTGGCGTCGAGGATGCGCACCGGTTTCAGCACCCAGCCGGTCAGCCGCAGCGCGGCGCCGACGGCGACCAGCATCGCGGCGCTCTCGCCCGCGCCGATGAGCAGCCAGCCGTGCAGGGTCCGGGAGCGCATCTGCCCGGTCGGCGAGTCGGTGACGACGACCGCGACGACGTCACCGTCCCGGATCACGGGGGAGGCGACGACGAGCCGGCGCCGCTGCCAGGGCCAGACCTGCTCCGGGTCGTGGCTGCGCCGGCTCAGCAGCGCCTCCTCGAAGGCGTCGCGGACCTCGCCCTCGGCGGGCAGGGACCAGTCCGCCGGCGCTTTGGCCATCGGGGTGCCGGACCGGTAGAACACCCCGGCCCGGATGCCGTAGACCTCGTGGTAGCTGGCGAGTTCACGGCTGAGGGTCTCCAGACGCTCGTCCGGGCCCGGCTGGGGGACGCCCCCGACCCGGTCGGTGACGAACTGGGCCAGGGCGGCGAAGCGTGCCGTGTCGTCGATCCGGTCCACGATCACCCTCTGCTGCTCGGCGCCGGCCACGCTGACGGCGAGCGGGACGCCGAGGGCGAGCAGAACGGCCGCCATCAGGGCGATGAGCAGCGGCAGAAGGCGTGCGCGCACCCGTCCCCGCTACGCGGCCGGGGCGGCGAGGCGGTAGCCGACGCCGCGTACGGTCTCGATCAGGGCCGGCCGGCGCAGTTTGGAGCGCAGCGAGGCGACGTGCACCTCCAGGGTGCGCCCGGTCCCCTCCCAGCTGGTGCGCCACACCTCGCTGATGATCTGCTCCCGGCGGAAGACCACGCCGGGGCGCTGGGCGAGCAGCGCGAGCAGGTCGAACTCCTTGCGGGTCAGCTGGACGACGGTGCCGTCGACGCTGACCTGCCGGGTGGGCAGGTCGATGTGCACGGAGCCGAACCGCAGCGTGCTCTCGCCGGGGCCGCCCGTGCCCTCGTGGGCGGTGCGGCGGCTGACGGCGTGGATACGGGCGAGCAGCTCGCCGGTGTCGTAGGGCTTCACCACGTAGTCGTCGGCGCCGAGGTTGAGGCCGTGTATGCGGGAGCGGACGTCGGAGCGGGCGGTGACCATGATCACCGGAGTGCTGGTGCGCTTGCGGATCCTGCCGCAGAGCTCGAAGCCGTCCTGGTCGGGCAGGCCCAGGTCGAGCAGGACCACTCCGAAACCGGCTCCTCCGGGGACCAGCGCCCGCAGGGCCTCCTCGCCGTTGCGGGCGTGCGTGACGTCGAAACCGTGTCGCCTCAGGACCGCGGACAGGGCTGCGGCGACATGGTTGTCGTCCTCGACGAGGAGCAGTCTCATCCCGGCTTCCCCCGGTTCAACCGTCGTTCAGTCATGACATGTACAGAAAGGGCACGCGCGCGTGCACGAAGGCAGTCACGCCGATGGACACGGACGCCGTCAAGAGGATTCCGGTTACGCACCCTCTGTCGTTACCCACCCGGTATGCGCCCCGGTCCGCCGGTGCGCGTCCGGCCGCCGGGAGCCGCCGGGAGCAGGACGGACCCGGCCGCTATCGGATCGTGATGCTCAGATCTCCCTCAGATGGGATGACGCAGGTCGCGGCGCTGGCTACTGTCCCCCGGAAACCGAGGAGGACGGAGCCTGAAAACGATGACCGAAGTATCGATGGCCAAGGAAGACGTGGCCTCGACCGACGATCTGGTCGTCCTGAAGAACGTCAACAAGCACTTCGGCTCGCTGCACGTGCTCCAGGACATCGACCTGACGGTCGCCCGCGGTGAGGTCGTCGTGGTCATCGGGCCCTCCGGGTCCGGCAAGTCCACCCTGTGCCGCACCATCAACCGCCTGGAGACCATCGACTCGGGCACCATCACGATCGACGGCAAGCCGCTGCCCCAGGAGGGCAAGGAGCTGGCCCGGCTGCGCGCCGACGTCGGCATGGTGTTCCAGTCGTTCAATCTCTTCGCCCACAAGACCGTTCTCGAGAACGTGACCCTCGGCCAGATCAAGGTCCGCCGCAAGGACAAGCAGCAGGCCGAGGCGCGGGCCCGGGAGCTGCTCGACCGGGTCGGAGTGGGCGCGCAGGCCGACAAGTACCCCGCCCAGCTCTCCGGTGGCCAGCAGCAGCGTGTGGCCATCGCGCGGGCGCTGGCCATGGACCCGAAGGTCATTCTGTTCGACGAGCCGACCTCCGCGCTCGACCCGGAGATGATCAACGAGGTCCTCGAGGTCATGCAGCAGCTCGCCCGGGACGGCATGACGATGATCGTCGTCACCCATGAGATGGGATTCGCCCGGTCGGCCGCGGACCGGGTGGTCTTCATGGCCGACGGCCGGATCGTCGAGCAGGCCACCCCCGACCAGTTCTTCAGCAATCCGCGCAGCGAGCGGGCCAGGGACTTCCTCTCCAAGATCCTGCACCACTGACGCGGCGGCCCGCCGGCGGCGCCCCGCGCCGCCGGCCCCGCGACCGGGCCCTCGCCGTCCCTACGGCCGGCCCTCACCTCTCCTCGACTCCCCTAAGGAAGGGCACATGAAGCTTCGCAAGGCCACCGCCGCCTCCGCCGCCGTCCTCGCCCTCGCCCTGTCGGCGACGGCGTGCAGCTCGGGCGACAAGAAGGACGAGGGCTCCTCGGGCGGCGGCAAGAAGATCACCGTCGGCATCAAGTTCGACCAGCCCGGCCTCGGCCAGAAGACCCCGCAGGGCTACTCCGGCTTCGACGTCGACGTGGCCAAGTACGTCGCCAAGAAGCTCGGTTACAGCGAGGACCAGATCGAGTGGAAGGAGGCGAAGAGCAACGACCGCGAGACCATGCTGCAGCGCGGTGACGTCGACTTCATCGCCGCCACGTACTCGATCACCCCGGAGCGCGAGGAGAAGGTCGACTTCGCCGGCCCGTACCTGCTGGCCCACCAGGACGTCCTGATCCGCGCCGACGACGACTCGATCAAGTCGCCGGCCGACCTCAACAGCAAGAAGCTGTGCTCGGTGACCGGTTCGACCTCGGCGCAGAACATCAAGAACAAGCTGGCGCCCAAGGCCAACCTGCAGAACTACCCGACGTACTCGGCCTGTCTGGGCGGTCTGCAGAACAAGGCCATCGACGCGCTGACCACGGACGACTCGATCCTCGCCGGCTACGCCGCCCAGGAGCAGTTCAAGGGCAAGTTCAAGCTGGCCGGCTTCAAGATGACCAACGAGAACTACGGCATCGGCGTCAAGAAGGGCAGCGACCTCAAGGACAAGATCAACAAGGCCCTTGAGGAGATGGTCGCCGACGGTTCGTGGGAGAAGGCCGTGAAGGCCAACTTCGGCCCGGCCAACTACAAGTACGAGCCCGCGCCGAAGATCGGCGAGATCAAGAGCTGAGTCAGCGCCCGCCGGGTGCGCCGCCCTGCGTGAGCGGCGCACCCGGGGCCCACCACACGCGGAAGCGCGGGAGATCGTGTTCGACTTTCTTGAAGGTTATGACCTGCTGGGAGCCTTCTGGGTGACCGTGCAGCTCACCCTGCTCTCGGCCATCGGCTCCCTGGTCTGGGGCACGGTGCTGGCCGCCATGCGCGTCGGCCCGGTGCCGCTCATGCGCGGCTTCGGCACCGCCTACGTCAACATCGTGCGGAACATTCCGCTGACGGTGATCATCCTGTTCACCTCGCTGGGCCTGAACCAGACCCTCAACGTCACCCTCGGTGCACAGAGGTTCGACGTCATCAACTTCCGGCTCGCCGTGCTCGGTCTGGTCGCCTACACCGCGGCATTCGTCTGCGAGGCGATCCGCTCCGGCATCAACACGGTGCCGGTCGGCCAGGCGGAGGCGGCCCGCGCCCTCGGGCTGAGCTTCATCCAGGTGCTGACCCTGGTGGTGCTGCCGCAGGCGTTCCGCTCGGTCGTCGGCCCGCTCACGAACGTGCTGATCGCGCTGACCAAGAACACCACGGTGGCCGCGGCCATCGGTGTGGCCGAGGCCGCCCTGCTGATGAAGGAAATGATCGAGAACGAGGCACAGCTCCTGCTGATCTCCGCGATCTTCGCGTTCGGCTTCGTGTGCCTGACGCTGCCGACCGGCCTGATCCTCGGCTGGGTGGGCAAGAAGGTGGCGGTGAAGCGATGAGCTCCGTGCTGTACGACGCCCAGGGCCCCCGGGCCAAGCGGCGCAACGTCCTCTACACGGTCGTGTTCCTGCTGGCCGTCGTGGCCCTCGGGTGGTGGGTGTTCCGGGCCCTGAACGACAAGGGGCAGCTGGACTGGGAGAAGTGGAAGCCCTTCTTCGGCTCCGAGGCGTGGACCACGTACATCCTGCCCGGCCTGCAGAACACGCTGACCGCGGCGTTCCTGTCGGTGCTCATCGCACTGCCCCTCGGCGCGGTCCTCGGCATCGCGCGGCTCTCCGACCACGTCTGGATCCGCGTCCCGGCCGGCGTGATCGTGGAGTTCTTCCGCGCCATCCCGGTGCTGATCCTGATGATCTTCGGGCTCGCGCTGTTCGCCCAGTACACCGACGTCAACTCGGACGACCGGCCGCTGTACGCCGTCGTCACCGGTCTGGTGCTCTACAACGCCTCGGTCCTCGCGGAGGTCCTCCGCGCGGGCATCCTCGCCCTGCCCAAGGGCCAGACGGAGGCCGCGCAGGCCATCGGTCTGCGCAAGACCCAGATCATGACGTCGATCCTGCTGCCGCAGGCGGTCACCGCGATGCTGCCCGCCATCGTCAGCCAGCTGGTGGTGATCGTGAAGGACACCGCGCTCGGCGGCGCGGTCCTCACCTTCCCGGACCTGCTGGCGGCGGTCTCCCCGATGAGTTCGTACTACGGTGCGAACACCATCGCCAGCTTCACGGTCGTCGCCCTGATCTTCGTCCTGGTCAACTTCGCCCTCACCAGCTTCGCGAGCTGGCTGGAGCGGCGGCTGCGGACCCGGAGGAAGTCCACCGGCACGGTGCTTCCGCCGGCCGCCGTGGGAGGCACCGACTCGACGGGGACCGCCGCCTGACGAAGCGCCCGGCGAAGACGCCCGGAAAGGCCGTCCCGGCACGGGCGTCTGACGGGGAGTCCGCACCACGGATGTGACACGGGGGCAGTGGAGTGACCGCCACTGCCCCCGTCGCTTGACGCAGGCAGCGGCAGTGGGTTGCATACGTTCTGTGATCGTGCACCCTGCTCCAACCGTCTGTTCGTCTCTGTCCGTCAGGACATCACCTCGGGCGGGGGGCGCCGCGTCATGGACCCGGTGATCGTTGCCGGGGCGGGGCCCGTCGGGCTCGCGCTCGCCCTGGCCCTGGCGCGGCAGGACGTGCCCGTCGTCGTGCTCGACGAGGGGCCGGGCAGCGACGCACCGCGCGCCGCGCGCACGGTCGTCCTGCGCGAGGACACCGCCGCGTTCGTGGAACGCCTGGCCGGCGTGCCGCTCGGCCGCGCCGGGCTGCGGTGGACCGGATGGCGGGCGATGCGGCGCAAGCAGACGACCTGCGAGGTCGCCTTCGGCGAGGACCTCCCCGCCCCGCTGCACATCGCCCAGCACGTCCTGACCGGTGCCCTGCGCGCCGCCCTCACCCGCGAACCGCTGGCCGAGCTCGCCGTAGACAGCCGGCTCGACGCCCTGGAGCAGGAGGACACCGGCGTCGTCGTCCACACCCGCGGCCCCCGCGGCACCTGGTGGCGCGGCAGCTATCTGGTCGGCTGCGACGGGCCGCGGTCCACCGTGCGCAAGCTCCAGGACATCCGCTTCCCCGGCCGTACGGCCGTCGAGCGGCACGCCGTCGCCGCCGTGCGCACCGAACTGCCCTGGACTGACGAAGCGTTCCTCCATCGGATGCCGCCGTGGCGGACGACCGGCCCCTTCGCCGGGGAGATCGCCGCCCGCCCGCTCCCGGACGGAGTGTGGCGGCTGGACTGGCTGCTGCCGCCCGGCAAGGACCTGGTCACACCCGAACTGCTGGTCACCCGCATCCGCGAGACCCTCAGCGGCTGGACGGGCGAGTCCTCGCCGGCGTACGAACTGCTGGACACCGGTGTCCACACGGTCCACCACCGGCTGGCCCGCCGCTGGCGCGCCGGGCGGGTCTTCCTCGCCGGGGACGCGGCGCATCTGCTGGGCACGCTCGGCACCCAGGGGCTGGACGAGGGACTGCGGGACGCCGAGAACCTCGCCTGGAAACTGGCGTCGGTCTGGCACCACGGCCCGCACGAGACCCTGCTGGACAGCTATCAGACCGAACGGCGCGCAGCCGGGCGGAGACGATCGCGCGCCGTTCGGTCTGATAG
>NZ_MUME01000286.1 GCF_002155915.1 Streptomyces thermovulgaris
TGACCTGGTCCCCTGAGACTGGTCCACCTGTGATGAGAGCCCGTAGCCCATGATGCTGGGCGAAGGGAGGATCATCACGATGGCACGGCGCAGGCACACCCCCGAGCAGATCATCCGCAAGCTCCGCGAAGCCGACCGGCTGTTGGCTGAAGGCGGTGAGGTCGCGGATGTGGCTCGGCACCTGGAGATCTCCGAGGCGACCTATCACCGGTGGCGGGCTCAGTTCGGTGGCATGAAGGCTGACGACGTCAAGCGGCTGAAGGAGTTGGAGGCCGAGAACGCCCGGCTGAAGCGGATCGTCGCCGACAAGGAGTTGGAGATTGATGCGCTGCGGGAGATCGCCAAGGGAAATTGGTGAGCCCGTCGCGGCGCCGCCGGGCCGTGGCCATGCTGCAAGAACGGCTCGGATTGTCGCAGCGGCGGGCGTGCCGGATCGTGGGCCAGCACCGTTCCACCCAGCGCTACCAGCCGGCCGACGCTGACCCGGACTCCGATCTGCGGGAGCGGCTGCGCCGGTTCGCGCGTGCTCATCCCCGGTGGGGATACCGGCGGGCGCACGCCGTGCTGGTGCGGGAAGGGCTTGTGGTGAACCGCAAGAAGATCCAGCGGCTGTGGCGGGAGGAGGGCCTGCGCGTCCCGGCGAAGCGGAGCAAGCGCCGGCGCCTGGGCGAGTCCGTCGCCCCGGCCACCCGGCTGCGCGCCGAGCGCCCGGATCACGTGTGGGCGCTGGACTACCAGTTCGATGTCACCGCTGCGGGGCGCACCATCAAGATCTTGCATGTGGTGGACGAGTTCACCCGCGAGTCACTCGCCGACCTGGTCGCTTATTCGATCGACGCGGACGCCACCGTCGCCTGCCTGGACAAGATCGCTGCTGTCCGGGGGTTCCCGCAGTTCATCCGATGTGACAACGGGCCTGAGCTCACCGCCGCGGCCCTGCGCGACTGGTGTCGGTTCACCAGCACCAGGACCAGCTACATCGAGCCCGGCTCGCCATGGCAGAACCCGTGGGTGGAATCCTACGGCGGCCGGATGCGCGACGAACTGCTGGCGGTCGAGCAGTTTGACACCCTGCTGGAAGCCCAGGTCCTTGTCGCCGACTGGCGAGAGGAATACAACAACTACCGTCCCCATTCCGCCCTGGGCATGCTCACCCCAGCCGAGTTCGCCCAGCGATGGAGGAGCCAACACCAACCGCAGCTCTCATAACGGGTGGACCACCAAACGGGGTCCGGTCA
>NZ_MUME01000287.1 GCF_002155915.1 Streptomyces thermovulgaris
CCCCCGTCGACGCCCCCACGGCGACCCCTCGCGAGCCCTCTGTGACGACGCTCACACCCCGCGCACAACCGCCGGCGGCGCCGCGCACCACCGTGCACCCCGACGGATCCGTCCGTGAGATACCTCACGTTCCGTGAGCCGTCGCCCTCCTCCGGGCGACGGACCTCCCGCCGAGCAACGGAAAACGGGCCCCCACCGTGACTTCCGTCACCGGCGGAGACCCGTACCTCGGTATCTCGTGGTGCGCGAGGGGGGAGTTGAACCCCCACGCCCTTGCGGGCACTGGAACCTGAATCCAGCGCGTCTGCCTATTCCGCCACCCGCGCATTGGGTGTGTCCTCGGGCTTCCGCCCCTTGTGGGGGCCGGTGCCTTCCGACATCCAGAAGATTAGCACGCCCCGGACCGTGGATTCACATCGCTTTCCCGACGCGTTCCCGGCGCGGGCGCGAACGGCCCCGCACGGGTGCCGGCCCGTGCCCGTCCCCGCCCCGGCCCCGGCACCGACCGGCACCGACCGGCATCGACCGCGCGCCGACCGCGCTCCGGCCCCGCCCGCCTGTCCGGGACCGTACGGGGACCACCGTCAGGTGCGGGACACTGGGAGGCGGCCACCTCTACGATCCTGGGCAGACGTACCGAGAAGTACCCGGCGCACAGCGGGCGTCGACAACCGTCGACGGGGCCGACAGGGGGAACCAGCCGATTCAACGGCGCGTGGATACGATCAGTAAGCAGTACCAGGCAAGCACGACACGGCAGTACGACGGCAAGACCCGCAACGACAGCGACGGCCACGACGGAGGAGGTGCCCCATGGGAGTCCTGAAGAAGTTCGAGCAGCGTCTCGAAGGTCTGGTCAACGGCACCTTCGCCAAGGTCTTCAAGTCCGAGGTCCAGCCCGTGGAGATCGCGGGTGCGCTCCAGCGCGAGTGCGACAACAACGCGACCATCTGGAACCGCGACCGCACCGTCGTACCCAACGACTTCATCGTGGAGCTCAGCGCGCCCGACTACGAGCGCCTGAGCCCCTACTCCGGCCAGCTCGGCGACGAGCTCGCCGGCATGGTGCGCGACTACGCCAAGCAGCAGCGCTACACCTTCATGGGCCCGATCAAGGTCCACCTGGAGAAGGCGGAGGACCTGGACACCGGCCTGTACCGGGTGCGCAGCCGCACCCTGGCCTCCTCCTCCAGCAACCACCAGGCCCCCGGAGCCTCCTACCCGGCCCCGCCCGGCCACCCCGGCGCCGCCCCGGGCGGATACGGCTACCCGCCCGTCGGGGCACCCCCCATGCCGTCCGCGCCGCCGCCCGGCCGTCCCGGTGGCTACGGCTACCCGCCGCCCGTCCAACGGCCTCCGCAGATCCCGTCGGCCGGCGGCCGCACCCGTTACTGGATCGAGATCAACGGCACCCGCCACCAGATCTCCCGTCCGACGATGGTGCTGGGCCGCAGCACCGACGCCGACGTGCGGATCGACGACCCCGGCGTCTCCCGCCGGCACTGCGAGATCCGGACCGGAATGCCCTCGACGATCCAGGATCTCGGGTCCACCAACGGCATCGTGGTGGACGGGCAGCACACCACCCGCGCTACGCTCCGCGACGGCTCGCGGATCGTCGTGGGCAGCACCACCGTTATCTACAGGCAAGCCGAAGGGTGAAGCGGGGGCAATGTCAGAGCTGACCCTCACGGTCATGCGGCTGGGTTTCCTGGCCGTACTGTGGCTGTTCGTGATCGTGGCCGTGCAGGTCATCCGCACCGACCTGTTCGGTACACGCGTCACTCAGCGGGGGGCCCGCAGGGAGGCCGCCAGGCCTCAGACCGGACGACAGGCCGCGCCTCCGCAGCAGCGCGGTCAGCAGGGCGGCGGCCGTCAGCGCCGCAACGCCCCCACCAAGCTGGTGGTGACCGAGGGAACCCTCACCGGCACCACCGTCGCACTGCAGGGCCAGACGATCACCCTGGGCCGTGCGCACGACTCCACGATCGTGCTGGACGACGACTACGCCTCCAGCCGCCATGCCAGGATCTACCCGGACCGCGACGGTCAGTGGATCGTCGAGGACCTCGGATCCACCAATGGCACGTACCTGGACCGGTCCCGGCTGACGACTCCCACGCCGATCCCGCTGGGAGCACCGATCCGCATCGGCAAAACCGTCATCGAGCTGCGGAAGTAGTACGACAATGAGCGAGCGGAGCGAGCACGCAGCGGCGGCCGTCATCCCGGGCCCCGGCGCGCTCCCGACCAGAGGGTGGGCACCGTGCGGTTGCACCCGGAGCCGACGGGCGAGGTGCGCATGAGTCTGTCACTGCGTTTCGCCGCCGGATCGCACAAAGGCATGATCCGCGAGGGCAACGAGGACTCCGGCTACGCCGGTCCCCGCCTGCTCGCGATCGCCGACGGCATGGGCGGCCAGGCCGCCGGCGAGGTCGCCTCCTCCGAGGTGATCTCCACCATCGTCGCCCTCGACGACGACATCCCCGGTTCCGACATCCTCACCTCGCTCGGCGCCGCCGTACAGCGCGCCAACGAGCAGCTGCGCGCCATGGTCGAGGAGGACCCGCAGCTGGAGGGCATGGGCACCACGCTCACCGCCCTGCTGTGGACCGGCCAGCGGCTCGGTCTCGTCCACGTCGGCGACTCGCGCGCCTATCTGCTGCGCGACGGGGTGCTGACCCAGATCACCCAGGACCACACCTGGGTGCAGCGCCTGGTCGACGAGGGACGCATCACCGAGGAGGAGGCCAGCACGCACCCGCAGCGCGCCCTGCTGATGCGCGCTCTGGGCAGCGGCGACCACGTCGAGCCCGACCTGTCCATCCGCGAGGTCCGCGCCGGCGACCGGTATCTGATCTGCTCCGACGGCCTGTCCGGCGTCGTCTCCCACCAGACGCTGGAGGAGACCCTCGCCAGCTACCAGGGACCGCAGGAGACCGTGCAGGAGCTGATCCAGCTCGCCCTGCGCGGCGGCGGTCCGGACAACATCACCGTCATCGTCGCCGACGTCCTCGACCTGGACACCGGCGACACCCTCTCCGGACAGCTGTCCGACACCCCCGTCGTGGTCGGCGCGGTCGCCGAGAACCAGCACCACCTGCACGACAACGGCATCATGCAGACCCCGGCCGGGCGTGCCGCCAGGCTCGGCCGCCGGCTTCCCGGACAGGGCGGCCGGGGCGGCGAGTTCGGCCCTCCCGGCTCCGGCGACACCACCGGCTACCTCCCGGGCGACGGCTTCGCCAGGCCGAAGAAGAGCCGCAAGTGGCTGAAGAGATCCTTCTACAGCGCGCTCACGCTCGCCGTCATCGGCGGCGGTCTGTACGGCGGCCACCGCTGGACGCAGACCCAGTACTACATCGGCGTCAACGACGACCACGTCGCGCTGTACCGGGGCATCAGCCAGGACCTGGCCTGGCTGAAGCTGTCCAGGCTGGAGTCCGACCACCCCGAGATCGAACTCAAGTACCTGCCGCCCTACCAGCAGAAGCAGGTCAGGGCGACCATCGCCGAGGGCGGCCTCAAGGACGCCCGCAGGAAGATCGACGAGCTGGCAGTGCAGGCCTCCGCGTGCAAGAAGGAGGCACAGCGCCGGGCCGCCGAGGAGAACAACGCCGCATCGGGTCAGGGCCGGGCCGGCGAACCCGCCGGCACCGCGAGCACCACGGGAACCACCCGCACCGCCTTCACGTCCAAGGTGACGCCGCCGCCGAAGCCATCGGCGGTGAAGTACCCGTCGTCACCGTCGTCCCCGCCCACGTCCACGAGCAGCCCCGGCCCCACTCTCTCGGAGGAAGAGCAGAAGGTCGTCTCGCTGTGCGGTAAGCAGTAGGCAAGCCGTGAGAGGCCCTGTCACACGATGAGCAGCACTACCAACCCGTCGACGCACCACACGTCCACGATCGGCGCGATCGGCGCGCCGAGCCGACGCAACACCGAACTCGCGCTGCTGGTCTTCGCCGTCGCCATCCCGGTGTTCGCCTACGCCAACGTGGGCCTGGCCATCAACAACGAGGTGCCCGCCGGCCTGCTGAGCTACGGCCTGGGCCTGGGTCTGCTGGCCGGGGTCGCCCACCTTGTCGTACGCAAGTTCGCTCCGTACGCGGACCCGCTGCTGCTGCCCCTGGCCACGCTGCTGAACGGGCTCGGACTGGTCGCCATCTGGCGCCTGGACCAGTCGAAACTGCTGCAGGCCATCCGCCAGGCGGGAACGGCCGCACCCCGGCAGCTGATGTACACGGCCCTGGGCATCGCCCTGTTCGTGGGAGTGCTGCTCCTCCTGAAGGACCACCGCGTCCTGCAGCGCTACACCTACATCTCCATGGTCGGCGCGCTGATCCTGCTGCTGCTGCCCCTGGTCCCCGGCCTCGGGCAGGACATCTACGGCGCCAAGATCTGGATCTCGGTCGCCGGCTTCTCCATCCAGCCGGGTGAGTTCGCGAAGATCGTCCTGGCGGTCTTCTTCGCCGGCTATCTGATGGTGAAGCGCGACGCCCTGGCGCTCGCCAGCCGCCGCTTCATGGGCATGTACCTGCCGCGAGGCCGGGACCTCGGCCCGATCCTGGTCGTCTGGGCCATCTCCATCCTCATCCTGGTCTTCGAGACCGACCTCGGCACCTCGCTGCTGTTCTTCGGCATGTTCGTGATCATGCTGTACGTCGCCACCGAGCGGACCAGCTGGATCGTCTTCGGTCTGCTGATGTCCGCCGCCGGCGCCATCGGCGTGGCGTCCTTCGAGTCGCACATCCAGACCCGTGTCCAGGCCTGGCTCGACCCGATGCGCGAGTACCAGCTGAGCCGGCAGGGGGTCAAGGACGGCATCATCCACTCCGAACAGGCCATGCAGGCCCTGTGGGCCTTCGGCTCCGGCGGCACCCTCGGCTCCGGCCTCGGCCAGGGCCACTCCGACCTCATCCGGTTCGCCGCCAACTCCGACTTCATCCTCGCCACCTTCGGCGAGGAGCTGGGGCTGGCGGGCATCATGGCGATCCTGCTGATCTACGGCCTGATCGTGGAGCGCGGCATCCGCACCGCGCTGGCCGCCCGCGACCCCTTCGGCAAGCTGCTCGCCGTCGGTCTGTCCGGCGCCTTCGCGCTGCAGGTCTTCGTCGTGGCCGGCGGTGTGATGGGCCTCATCCCGCTCACCGGTATGACGATGCCGTTCATGGCGTACGGCGGTTCCTCCGTCATCGCCAACTGGGCCCTGATCGGTGTGCTGCTCCGGATCAGCGACACCGCACGCCGGCCCGCTCCCGCCCCCGCCTCCAACCCCGACGCCGAGATGACTCAGGTGGTCCGCCCGTGAACAAGCCCCTGCGCCGGATCGCAATCTTCTGCGGCATCCTGATCCTCGCCCTGCTCATCCGCAGCAACTGGATCCAGTACGTCAAGGCCGACAGCCTCAGGAACGACCCGGACAACCGCCGCGTCACCATCGCCCGCTACTCCACCCCGCGCGGCGACATCATCGTCGACGGCTCCCCGATCACCGGGTCGAAGGAGGTCAAGACCAACGGGCTCAACGACCTGAAGTACAAGCGCGTCTACAAGGACGGCCCCATGTGGGCCCCGGTCACCGGCTTCGCCTCGCAGTCCTTCGGCGCCACCCAGCTGGAGAACATCGACGACGGCATCCTCACCGGCAACGACGACCGGCTGTTCTTCCGCAACACCCTGGACATGATCACGGGCAAGCCCAAGCAGGGCGGCAATGTGGTCACCACGCTCAACTCGGCCGCCCAGAAGGCGGCGTACAACGGTCTGAAGCGCCGCGGCAAGGGCGCCGTCGTCGCCCTGGAGCCGTCCACCGGCAAGATCCTGGCCCTGGCCTCCTACCCGTCCTACGACCCCTCGTCGTTCGCCGGCAACACCAACGACGACGCCAAGGCCTGGAACAAGCTGCAGAAGAAGAACAACCCGGACGACCCGATGCTCAACCGGGCACTGCGCGAGACCTACCCGCCGGGCTCCACCTTCAAGGTGGTCACCGCGGCGGCCGCGCTGGAGTACGGCCTGTACACGTCGGCGGACCAGTCCACCGACTCGCCGCTGCCCTGGATCATGCCCGGCACCACCACCCCGCTGCGGAACGACG
Source organism: Streptomyces thermovulgaris (assembly GCF_002155915.1). Taxonomy (GTDB): domain Bacteria; phylum Actinomycetota; class Actinomycetes; order Streptomycetales; family Streptomycetaceae; genus Streptomyces; species Streptomyces thermovulgaris. The sequence continues at coordinate 6,098 of NZ_MUME01000287.1, forward strand.
GCGACCTCCCCTGCGAGAACGCCAGCATGCGGGAGGCGCTGCGGGTGTCCTGCAACACCGTCTTCGGCAAGATCGGCTCGGACCTCGGCAACGAGAAGATGCTCGAGCAGGCCAAGAAGTTCGGCTTCACCCAGGAGCACTTCACCCCGGTCCGCGCCAATGCCTCGGTGTTCTCCGACGACATGAACAAGTCGCAGACCGCGCTGTCCTCGATCGGCCAGTTCAACACCGCCGCGACTCCGCTGCAGATGGCGATGGTGGCCGCGGCGATCGCCAACGACGGCAGGCTGATGAAGCCGTACATGGTCGACAAGCTGCAGTCGCCGAGCCTCGACACCATCGAGCAGACTCAGCCCGAGGAGCTGAGCCGGCCGCTGTCGTCGAAGAACGCCCAGATACTGCAGTCGATGATGGAGACCGTCGTCAAGGACGGCACCGGCAAGAACGCGCAGATCAACGGTGTCACCGTGGGCGGCAAGACCGGTACCGCCCAGCACGGTGTCGACAACAGCGAGAAGCCGTACGCCTGGTTCATCTCCTACGCCAAGACCAGTGACGGCAGCTCGCCGGTCGCGGTCGCCGTGGTCGTCGAGGACGAGAACGCCAACCGTTCCGACATCTCCGGCGGCGGTCTCGCGGCCCCCATCGCCAAGGACGTGATGGAGGCAGTCATCAACTCCAGGAAGTGACCCCCGTCACGTCGCCTTCACATCGGTGCACGTTGCGATACCGGTCCTGTATCGGGTTACGGGCTTGGCCAGGTCACACAAAGCGAGCCGGGTACGGTAGGCCCGGACAGCAGCTCCGGCGGCACATGCAGTGCCGGTCGGGACCGGACGGAGAGGGCTGGTAGGGAATTATGGAAGAGCCGCGTCGCCTCGGCGGCCGGTACGAGCTGGGCAATACGCTCGGCCGTGGTGGCATGGCGGAGGTGTACCTCGCGCATGACACCCGCCTGGGCCGGACTGTGGCGGTGAAGACGCTGCGCGCCGACCTGGCGCGCGATCCTTCCTTCCAGGCCCGGTTCCGCCGGGAGGCCCAGTCGGCCGCCTCGCTCAACCATCCCGCGATCGTCGCGGTCTACGACACGGGCGAGGACTACATCGACGGGGTCTCCATCCCGTACATCGTGATGGAGTACGTCGACGGCTCCACCCTCCGGGAACTGCTGCACAGCGGTCGCAAGCTGCTGCCCGAGCGGGCCCTGGAGATGACCATCGGCATCCTCCAGGGTCTGGAGTACGCCCACCGCAACGGCATCGTCCACCGCGACATCAAGCCGGCCAACGTCATGCTGACCCGCAACGGTCAGGTCAAGGTCATGGACTTCGGCATCGCCCGCGCCATGGGCGACTCCGGCATGACGATGACCCAGACCGCGGCCGTCATCGGCACCGCCCAGTACCTGTCTCCCGAGCAGGCCAAGGGCGAGCAGGTCGACGCGCGTTCCGACCTCTATTCGACGGGGTGCCTTCTCTACGAGCTGCTGACGGTCCGCCCGCCGTTCGTCGGCGACTCCCCGGTCGCGGTCGCCTACCAGCACGTCCGTGAGGAGCCGCAGCCGCCCAGCGTCTTCGACCCCGAGATCACGCCCGAGATGGACGCGATCGTCCTGCGGGCGCTGGTCAAGGACCCCGACTACCGCTACCAGACCGCCGACGAGATGCGCGCCGACATCGAGGCCTGTCTCGACGGCCAGCCGGTCGCGGCCACGGCCACCATGGGCTCGGTCGGCTACAACAGCTACCCCGACGACCAGCCGACGGCCGCCATGCGCCCCGAGCCGGCCGCCGGGTCCACGACGATGCTGCCGCCCATGAACCCGGACGACGGCGGCTTCGGCTACGAGGAGCGCCCCGACCGGCGGCGTCAGAAGAAGTCCTCGAACACCTCCACGATCCTGCTGGTCGCCTCCGGTGTGCTGGTCCTCATCGGCGCCATCCTCATCGGCAAGTGGATCTTCAGCGGCGACGCCCCCAACAACAACGTGGTGGCCGTGCCCAACTTCGTCGGCCAGACGAAACAGGAGGCCCAGGAGTCGGCGGAGAACGTCGACCTGAAACTGTCGTTCAGCGAGGACACCTGCGAGGACCAGCCCAAGGGCCGGGTCTGCTCGCAGGACCCCAAGTCGGGGACGGACATCGACAAGGGCGAGACCGTCAGCCTGGTGATCTCCACCGGGGCGCCGAAGGTCCTCGTCCCCGATGTGCGCGGTCTGACGTTCGACAAGGCGGAGTCCCAGCTGAAGGAGAAGGGCTTCAAGGTCGAGAAGCAGACCCAGGAGTCCGACCAGTCCCCGGGCGTCGTCATCGACCAGGACCCCCAGGGCGACACGGAGCGGGAGAAGGGCTCCACGGTGACCCTCACGGTCGCCGCGGAGAAGAAGCAGGTCCCGGTCCCGGACGTCAGGAACAAGTCCTGCGACGAGGCCAAGGCCCAGATGGAGGCCAACGGCCTCATCGGCGAGTGCACCGAGGTGCCCACCAACGACCCCAACCAGAACGGCAAGGTCATCGAGACCGTTCCGGGCATCGGCCAGCCGGTCGACAAGGAGTCCCGGGTGACCATCCGGATCGGGAAGCTCGAGGATCAGCAGCCGAAGGCACGGGTGCCCAACGTCTTCCGGCAGACCGTGGCGGTGGCCCGGCAGATCCTGGGCCAGGCCGGCTTCACCAACATCCAGTTCGCCGAGGGCAGCAGCCAGGACGACAACGCCATCGTCCTCGACCAGGACCCGAAGCCCGGCAGTGAGGTCGACGATCCCGGCAGCACGACGATCACGCTGAGGACCGTCGGTCCCGGCCTCGGCGGCGGGAACGGCGGAAACGGCGGCTTCTTCGGCGGAGGAGGCGGCTGATCCCCGGCACTCCCCGGCCCCGGACGGCACGAGCCCCGGCCTCCCCTCACCGGAAGGGGGCCGGGGCTCCGTCGTGTCCGCGGGGCGCCGTCGTGCCCGCGGGCGGCCGGGGAAGCGCCCGTGCGGCGGCCGGGGGCCCGCCGGCCCGGGCCGCCCCCGCGGGCGGCCGGGAGGCGAGGCGCGGGCGTCCCGCTCACGGCTTCCGCGGCGGGCCCGGAACGCCGGATGGGGCGCCTTGCGACGACAGGGGCCGGGAAGACCGGTACGGCGACAGCAGAACGGCCCGGAGCCGCACGACGCCGGGTTCCGGGCCGTTCCAGTACCGGGGTGCCGGGGCCGCCCTCCTCCGGGAGGGCGGCCGGCTCATCCGCGCAGTTCCTTCGGCGGCGTCCGCTTGTCGTCCACCTTCTCCACCCGGACCAGCTCGCCCCAGACGATGTACCGGTACTTCGAGGTGTACATCGGGGTGCAGGTCGTCAGCGTGATGTAGTGGCCGGGCTTCCTCGCCCCCGACTCCTTCGGGATCGGGGCGAGGACCTCGACGTTGTACTTCGAGGTCTCCGGGAGGATCTTGTAGACCTTGTAGACGTACCACTTGTCCCTCGTCTCGAAGACGATGGGATCGCCCTCGCGCACCTTGTGGATGTTGTGGAACTTCGCCCCGTGCCCGTCCCGGTGCGCGGCGAGCGAGAAGTTGCCCTTCTTGCCGGACATGGGCAGGACCGCCTTGACGGGGTCCAGGTAGTAGCCGGCCACGCCGTCGTTCAGCACGGCGTCCGAGGTGCCCTTCTTGACGAGGATCTCGCCGTCGTGCATGGACGGCACGTGCAGGAAGCCGATGCCGCCCTTGGTGTCCAGCTCACCGGGGCCGCCGGGGGCGGACTGGGCCCACTCGTCACGCACCTTGTGGCCCTGCTGATCGGCCTCGCGGTCCGCCAGGACGTTCGTCCACCACAGGGAGTAGACGACGAACAGACCGAGGACCAGCCCCGCCGTGATGAGGAGTTCACCGAGGACGCTGATGGCGAAGGCCAGCGGACCGACCCCTCGGCGGCGCCCCCCGGGATCGGCGGCGGACGTGTCGTCGCGCCCTTCGGTGCCGTCGTTGTGCTCTGCCGTGTGGTCCGTGGTCGCTGCCACTGTTCATCCGCCCTTTAACTGACGAGCGCATCCGGCTTGCCCTTGCTGCGCGGCCGTTCCTCGACCATCTTGCCCCAGACGATCAACCGGTACTTACTGGTGAACTCCGGTGTGCAGGTGGTCAGTGTGATGTACCGGCCGGGCTTGGTGAAACCCGATCCCTTCGGAATGGGGTCGAGGACGCTCGTGTTGGACGGCGGCGTCACCGGCAGCATCGACGCCATCTTGTAGACGAAGTAGGTGTCCTGGGTCTCCACGACGATCGCGTCGCCCGGTGTGAGCCGGTTGATGTACCGGAACGGCTCGCCGTGCGTGTTGCGGTGGCCCGCGAGCCCGAAGTTGCCCGTCTTGTCCTCGGGCATCGCCGTGCGCAGGGGCTCCTCCGCGTAGTGCCCGACCATGCCCTTGTCCAGCACCTTCGTCTTGCTGATGCCCTCCGCGACCGGCACCACCACGTCCAGCTTCGGAATGTGCAGCAGGGCGAAGCCCTGTCCCGGCTCGAACTTCCCCGGGTTCCGCTTGCCGCTCGCCCAGTCGTTCTGCAGCTGGCTCGCCTCGTTGCCCGCCTGGGCGAGCGCACGCACATTCGTCCACCACAGCTGGTAGGTGACGAAGAGCAGCATCACCACACCCATGGTGATGAACACCTCGCCGATCAGCCGGCTGGCGATGACCCCCGGGCTCGGCCTGCGCGCCCGTGCCTGCCGGCGCGCCTCCACCCGGGACAGCGGCGCGGACGGACGGTCCGCCTGCCCGCCCTTCCCCGGCGCCGTGCCCGCGGTGCCCCCGCGGCGGCCGCCGCGGCGCCTGGCGGCCTTTCTGCGGGCCGCGCGCCCGCCGGCCAAAGGCCGCCGCTCCTCGGTCTCCGGGTCCGGGAACGCCTCGTGGGGCGGATCCGGGAGCCGCAGCGCCACCGTCTCCTCGTCGACGGCGGGCGGTTCGGGCTGCGGCGGGACGTACGGCTCGGGCTGCGGCGCGGGGTGGGATGCGGGGTGCGGCATGGGCGGCGGATACCCGGCCGCCGCGTCACCGGCCGGCCCGTGGGCGTAGGGAGCACCCGCCGGTTCCATCGGCCCCGCGGGACCCGTCGGACCCGTCTGGGGCGCCACCGGAGCCGCGTAGGAGGCCGTGTACGGCTGCTGGGGTGCCGTGTGGAGATGCTGCTGGGGCGCGGCGTACGGCTGCTGCTGCGGGGGCACGGCATGGGGCGCCGCGTACGGCTGCTGCGAGGGCACGGTTCCGTAGGTCTGCTGGGGCACGCCCTGGGCCCCCGTGCCGTACGCCTGCTGAGGCACCCCCTGCACCCCCGTGCCGTACCACTCCTCGAACGCACCCGGCCCTCCGTACGGCTGCTGCCCGTACGGAGGGTCCGTCTCACGCTCGGGGCGCAAGGCGGTCACGCCGAGGCCCTGCCCACCACCGGGGCCAGCCCCGCCGATCTCGCCACCGCCCCCTCGTCGCCGCACTCCGCCAGCCAGTTGGCCAGCATCCGGTGCCCGTGCTCGGTCAGCACCGACTCGGGATGGAACTGCACGCCCTCGACGGGGAGTTCACGATGGCGCAGGCCCATGATGATGCCGTCGGACGTACGTGCCGTCACTTCCAGCTCCTCGGGCACGGTCGCGGGCTGTGCGGCCAGCGAGTGATAGCGGGTCGCCGTGAACGGGGAGGGCAGGCCGGCGAAGACCCCCTTGCCCTCGTGCTCCACCAGTGAGGTCTTGCCGTGCAGCAGCTCCGGCGCACGGTCCACCACACCGCCGTACGCCACCTGGATCGACTGCATGCCCAGGCACACCCCGAAGACCGGGACGCCGGTCGCGGCGCAGTGGCGGACCATCTCCACGCAGACACCGGCCCGCTCGGGCGTGCCCGGTCCCGGCGAGAGCAGCACTCCGTCGAAGCCGTCCTGGGCGTGCGCCGTCGACACCGCGTCGTTGCGCAGCACCTCGCACTCGGCCCCCAACTGGTACAGGTACTGCACCAGGTTGAAGACGAAGCTGTCGTAGTTGTCCACGACGAGAATCCGCGCACTCACTGGTTGTCCACCGTCACATCGTTGAAGGGAAGCAGTGGTTCGGCCCACGGGAAGACGTACTGGAACAGGACGTAGACCACGGCCAGGATCAGCACCAGTGAGATCAGCGCTTTCACCCACCTGTTTCCCGGCAGATGCCGCCAGATCCAGCCGTACATGCTGTCCCTTCCGTCTCCCCCGGCACCAGACTCACGCCGTACACCACCAGACTAACGGCGCGGCGCCCGATGTTTCCCGGCCTCCGCAAGGCTGGGTGGAGGCGGATTCCGGGCCCTTGTACCCGGACATACGTGGCGCGGGGCCCGATCGCCTCAATGCCGGTGGGCACGGTTTCGCGCTTTTCGTGCCGACGGCGGTGCGCCGTCCGCCGGCCTCACTTGTCGTCCTGCTCCACGGGGCGTGCGTACTGCAGGTCCACTGTGCCCGAATAACCCGGAAGAGTCACCGTTCCCTCGTCGGTGACTTTCCAGCCGAGGCCGTAGACGTTGACGTACACCATGTAGTTCTGGATCGCCGGGGAGTCGGCGAGCGCCTTGCGCAGCTTCTCCGGGTCGCCGACCGCCGTGATCTTGTACGGCGGCGAGTAGACGCGGCCCTGGAGGATCAGCGTGTTGCCCACGCAGCGCACCGCGCTGGTGGAGATCAGCCGCTGGTCCATGACCTTGATGCCCTGGGCGCCGCCGTTCCACAGCGCGTTGACCACGGCCTGGAGATCCTGCTGGTGGATCACCAGGTAGTCGGGCTGGGGCTCGGGATAGCCGGGGAGCTTGGCGGTGGCGTCCGGCGGGGCGTCGTTGAGCGTGACCGTGATCGCCCTGCCCCTGAGTTCCCGCGTGCCCGCGCTCTTCTCCAGCTCGGCGAGGCTGTCGCTGCGGGCCTTGCCGACGTCGGCGGTGCGCCGGGCGAGGGCGGCGACGTCGGCGCGCAGGGCGGCGTTGGCCTCGTCCAGTTCCTTGTTCTTGCGGCTGCGCTCCTGGACGAGGTCGGACAGCCGCAGCAGGGACGCGTCCGTGCGGATGTCGGTGCCCTTGGCCGTGTGGAAACTGGTGAAGAAAATGAGCCCGGCGAGAGCGAAGACGGCAGCGGTGAGGACCTGCATGGGCCTCGGACGGCGCGGGCGGGCCGGGCCGTCACCCGTCGGGGGAGAGTCGGCGGAATTGCTCAACGTACCCTTATCTCCTTCGGCGCCGTGGAAGCACTACGCTAACGGACGCCCGGGAGAGTACTCAGTGTCCCCTTGTACGCTGCCCCGGAAGCCAGCTCAGTTCCCTGCGCGGCCACGCAGCGCATCGACAGGAGAGACCCTCGTGCCGAAGTCACGTATCCGCAAGAAGGCCGACTACACCCCGCCGCCCACCAAGCAGACGAACGTCAAGCTGCAGAGCAGCAGCTGGGTGGCGCCCGTCATGCTGGCCCTGTTCCTTCTCGGTCTGGTCTGGATCGTCGTCTTCTATGTGACCGGCGGCTCGCTGCCCGTCGAGTCCCTGGGCAACTGGAACATCGTGGTGGGCTTCGGTTTCATCGCCGCGGGATTCGCCGTCTCCACGCAGTGGAAGTGATGCCAGGCCCCGGTGACCCAGCTCTGCCCACGGTTGTTCGCTGAGTTATCCACAGGCCGGTGCAATATCCACACTTTGAGCTGGGGAAAAGCCCCGATCTGTGGATAACCCTTCTTCCGTTGACACCGGTACGACCGTCACACCGCCTCTACAGTCTCCCTCGCCCCCTTCCTGACCTGCGCAAACGCGGATGACAAGGGGGCGTGCGCATCCTCACACGCTGTACACAGAACCCGCCACCCTCTGTGGACAACTCAGCGGCAATTCAGCACCACGGAGGGTGCCGACCGCGGTCGGAGGTCCCGGAGGTGGCCGGCCGAGTCCCAGGCGGGGAGGCTCAGACGAGCTGAGCCGTTCTGATCAGCGTCAGTGCCACCACGACCGCCAGAACCAGCGCACAGGTCCCATACTGCACCAAGGACCGCCGCTCGCGCGGGGCGTGGACCATCGCATAGCCGATGACCGCGCCCGCGACCAGACCGCCGATGTGGGCCTGCCAGGCGATGTTGCTCCAGGTGAAGGTGAAGATCAGGTTGATCACCAGCAGGGCGATGATCGGCCGCATGTCGTAGTCGAGCCGGCGCATCAGCACGGCGGTCGCACCGAACAGGCCGAAGATGGCGCCGGAGGCGCCGAGCGAGGCCTGGCTCGGCGCGGCGAGCAGATACGTCAGCGCGCCGCCCGCGAGACCGGAGACGAGGTACAGCGCGAGATAGCGCACCCGGCCGAGGGCCGCTTCCAGAGGACCGCCCAGCCACCACAGGCCCAGCATGTTGAAGGCGATGTGCCAGATCTCCTCGTGGGCGAACATCGAGGTCACCAGGCGGTACCACTCACCGTCCGCGACTCCCGCCACGGGCAGGAACGGCGGCGGCGGCCACGCGCCGAGCAGGACCAGATGCCCCAGGAGCGAGGACTCGGCGTGGATCGCGATGAACACCGCGAGATTGATCCCGATGAGGATCTTGGTGAGCAGACGGGGGTCGGCGGCCACGGTGCCGCCGGCCAGGGTGCGGGGCCGGCTCGCGGCGGGCGGATGACCGGTGCCGGAGCCGCTGCGGACGCAGTCCGGGCACTGGAACCCCACGGAGGCGCTCACCATGCACTCGGGGCAGATCGCCCGCTCGCAACGGGTGCAGCGGATGCCGGTCTCGCGGTCCGGGTGGCGATAGCAGGTGGGCAGGCGGTGGACTTCCGGCGGCCCCTGGTCCGCCGGGCCCTGCGGACTGCCTGGTGCCTGGTCCATGAAGGTCCCCTCGTTCGTCCTGGACGGTGCACGGCTGCGGCTCCTTCGGGCAAGGCACCGCCCCGCTCATCCTTACGGACGAGCGGGGCGATTGGTTCCCTCGGGAAGCCGTCGGGCCGGACCTTCGGTTCAGCCCTCGCGGGTCTCGACGACGACGGTCTCGATGACGACGTCGTCGACGGGGCGGTCGGTGCGCGGGTTGGTCCGCGTGTTGGCGATGGAGTCGACGACCTTCCGGCTGGCCGGGTCGACGACCTCGCCGAAGATGGTGTGCTTGCGGTTCAGCCAGGTCGTCGCGGCGACCGTGATGAAGAACTGCGAGCCGTTGGTGCCCGGGCCGGCGTTGGCCATCGCCATCAGGTAGGGCCGGTCGAAGGAGAGGTCCGGGTGGAACTCGTCCTCGAACTGGTAGCCGGGACCGCCGGTGCCGTTGCCCAGCGGGTCACCGCCCTGGATCATGAAACCGCTGATCACCCGGTGGAAGACCGTGCCGTCGTAGAGCTTCGCCGTGGACTTCTCACCAGTGGCGGGGTGGGTCCACTCGCGCTCGCCCTTGGCGAGCTCGACAAAGTTCCGGACCGTCTTGGGGGCGTGGTTCGGCAGGAGCCGGACCTCGATGTCGCCGTGGTTGGTCTTCAGGGTGGCGTAGAGCTGCTCAGCCACGATCTGCCTTCCGTTGTCTTCGTGTGACCCCCCGATCCTCGCACGGCCCGTGCCGTGCGTCGTCCGGCGGCGGTTTCCGGGCGGGCATCCGGCCGATCCGGTTGCGCGGCACCCGTCCGGTCCCCTCGGGCCGGGAGCGCGGTGCCGCGACTCTCCGTGACCTTGCCGGCGACAAGTCCCTCTTGTTCCGCATTCACACCTGTTGATCCCTGTTCACTCCCGTAACCCCAGTCCGCCCCTGTTCACCCCTTGTCCCGCTCATCCCTGTCCCGCTCATCCCTTGCCCCTCCGCCGCTCCTCCGCGCTCGCCGGCCGCTCCTCCGCGCTCGCCGGCCGCTCCTCCGCCCTCGTCCGCCGTTCGTCCGCGCTCGTCGGCCCTCGCGCACGAGCGCCCCGTGGGGGCTCCCGGCCCAAGGGCCGCCGCGGTGGGCGGGACCACGGCCCGTGACCCGGATGCCCGCCCTCGCATGCCCCCGGGCACCGGGGCAGGCATGATCCGTAAAAGGGTGGAAAGTCGCCATACCGTACGCCACCGAGGAGGAGGAACCCGTGACCCGCATCGACAGCGTGCGCGCCGCGACCGGCTCGGCAAAGGACAGCGTGCTGCACGCCGCGGAAGTGGTGGCGCCCTACGCCGACACGGCCAGGGAAAGGGCCGCGCACTACGCACACGAGGCACGCGTACGGCTCGCGCCGAAGGTGTCGCTGGCCGCCGAACAGGCCCGCGTCCAGTACGGCACCCATGTCGCACCCCGGCTGGAGCAGGCCTGTGCGCAGGCCCTGGCCCATGTGCCGCCGAAGGTCGACCTGGCCGCCCAGCAGGCGGCCGAACGGACACGCAGGGCCGCCCGGCAGGCCGCCGAGTACTCCCGGCCGAGGATCGAGCAGGCGAGGATCGCGGCGGGGCCGGTCGCGGACGAGGCCGCCGCACGCAGCGTCGCCGCGCTGGCCGTCCTGCGGGGTCAGGTCCCGGCGCGGAAGGTCCAGAAGCTGGCCCACAGGCAGCGGCAGCGGGGCCGGACGGGCCGTGCCGCGAGGCTGCTCACGCTGGCGGGCCTGCTCGCCGGCGGCGCCTTCGCCGCCTGGAGGTGGTGGGAGCGGCAGGCCAACCCCGACTGGCTGGTGGAACCGCCGGCCGCCACGGAGGTGCCCGAGTCGGGCGAACTGCCCTCGGTGGACGGCAACGGCCGGTCCGCACAGGACCCGGACGTCCGGGCACAGCAGGCCGAGGAGAAGACGGCGCGCCGCGACAAACGCGGCTGACCGCCTTTTCGACGGCGCGGCCCCACGCACCGCTCAAAGCCGTCGAACGCCACCGGGCGGCCGTCGGAAGAACCCCTGAAGCCGAAAGAACCACCGAGAGAACCATCGAAAGGGCCGCCCGAAGGGCTGCCGAAAAGACCACCAAAAGGAGAAAAGGGAGAAAAAGCGAAAAGGTGAAGAAAAGCCGAAGGCAGCGGCAGACAGCGGCGAAAAGGCGCATCACGCAGCAGCTCCCCCGGTCCGGAGGACGGACCGGGGGAGCTGCTTCGTCACGTCACGTCCACGTCCGCGCAGGTCGCGTCCGTGTCCGAGCCCGTGGAGCCTAGGGGAGTCGAACCCCTGACATCTGCCATGCAAAGACAGCGCTCTACCAACTGAGCTAAGGCCCCGTAAGAGGAGCATCCGGCCGGAGACGGACCTCCGGTCGGCGTCGCAGACCAGGGTACCGGGTCACCCCCCGGATCTCACAAAAGGATTGGACTCCCCGTGGACGACCACTCTCCGTAAGATGCTCGGCATGGTTCGCTACAGCGAACCGGGGTACCTGGGGAAGCGATGGGGAGACGCAATGGACGCCGCACAGCAGGATGCCACCGCAAGAGCGCGTGAACTGCAGCGGAACTGGTACGGGGAGCCGTTGGGGGTACTCTTCCGCAAGCTCATAGACGACCTCGGGCTCAACCAGGCCCGGCTGGCGGCGGTGCTGGGGCTGTCCGCACCGATGCTGTCGCAGCTGATGAGCGGCCAGCGCGCGAAGATCGGCAATCCGGCGGTGGTCCAGCGGGTGCAGCTGCTGCAGGAGCTGGCGGGACAGGTGGCGAACGGCAGCGTCAGCGCGGCCGAGGCCACCGAGCGCATGGAGGAGATCAAGCGGTCGCAGGGGGGCTCGGTGCTCAGCAACCCCACGCAGTCGACGAACAGTTCGGGTGCGCCGACGGTCAAGCGGGTGGTCCGCGAGATCCAGTCGCTGCTGCGTTCGGTCGCGGCGGCCGGCGACATCATCGACGCGGCGAAGATCCTGGCCCCGACCCACCCCGAACTGGCCGAATTCCTCCGGGTGTACGGCGCGGGCCGCACCTCGGAGGCGGTCGCGCACTACCAGACCCACCAGACCTGACCCCAAGGGGCGCATCGCCCCGTCGAGAAGGGCGTGGGGCCGCAGGGGGGAGGAGCGACGCACAGCCATGGGTGAGGTCTTCGCCGGCCGGTACGAGCTGGTCGACCCGATCGGGCGCGGTGGAGTGGGGGCGGTCTGGCGCACCTGGGACCACCGGCGTCGCAGGTATGTGGCCGCCAAGGTCCTGCAGCAGCGCGATGCGCACTCCCTGCTGCGCTTCGTGCGGGAGCAGGCACTGCGGATCGACCACCCCCATGTGCTCGCCCCGACCAGCTGGGCCGCCGACGACGACAAGGTCCTGTTCACCATGGATCTGGTGGCCGGCGGCTCACTGGCCCATCTGGTCGGGGACTACGGCCCGCTGCCCCCGGCGTTCGTCTGCACCCTGCTCGACCAACTGCTGTCGGGGCTCGCCGCGGTGCACGCGGAGGGAGTCGTGCACCGCGACATCAAGCCCGCCAACGCCATCATCACCAACAACGGCCCCGTGCAGGGCGCGGGCGATCCCGAAGTTCATCACCTTCACGGCGCCGTTGTTGGTGATGATGACGTTGGCGGGCTTGATGCTGCGGTGCACGATCTCGTGCT
>NZ_MUME01000288.1 GCF_002155915.1 Streptomyces thermovulgaris
GCGTCGTCGGCGGTCTCGGGCAGGAGGGCGTGATCGACGGTGAGAGACATGAAATGCGAAACCTTCCGGAGTCCTGTCGGCACGCGCCCATCAACTCCGTGATTCGAACCTCGACCGCCTCGATGCGGTCCGCCGCGTCAAAGGAGAGTACGCGCCACGCGGCGCGCTCCACGGGGGCGCCGGGCACATGGGATCAAACGACCCGCCACCTTACGCACCCTCCGCCCCCGCCGCCGGACTCGCCGGAGCCGACGTCCCCCGAGCCGTCCTCGCCGCCGCACGACGACCCCGGGCCGCAGCCGGAATAGGCACCCCGCGCCGCAGCCGGGCCGGCCGCACCGCGCAGGGCCCCGACCCGCGGCGACGGGACCGGTTTGCCATCGGGGGCGGAGGGTGCGTAAGGTGGCGGGTCGTTTGATCCCATGTGCCCGGCGCCCCCGTGGAGCGCGCCGTGTGGCGCGTACTCTCCTTTGCCGTGGCGGACCGCATCGAGGCGGTCGAGGTGCGAATCACGGAGTTGATGGGCGCGTGCCGACAGGACTCCGGAAGGTTTCGCATTTCATGTCTCTCACCGTCGATCACGCCCTCCTGCCCGAGACCGCCGACGACGCCCCCGGCAACCGCGAGGTGTCCGGGATCACGTTCGCGGACCTCGGTCTTCCCGAGGGCATCGTGCGCAAGCTCGCCCAGAACGGCGTGACCACCCCCTTCCCGATCCAGGCCGCGACCATCCCGGACGCCCTGGCCGGCAAGGACATCCTCGGCCGGGGCCGCACCGGCTCGGGCAAGACCCTGTCCTTCGGACTGCCGACCCTGGCCGCGCTGGCCGGCGGCCGCACCGAGCGGAAGCGCCCGCGGGCCGTCATCCTGACCCCCACCCGCGAGCTCGCGATGCAGGTGGCGGACGCCCTGCAGCCCTACGGCGACGTCCTCGGGCTGAGGATGAAGGTCGTCTGCGGCGGCACCTCGATGGGCAACCAGATCCACGCCCTGGAAAGGGGCGTCGACATCCTGGTCGCCACCCCGGGCCGGCTGCGCGACCTCATCGGCCGCGGCGCCTGCTCCCTGGAGGACGTGCGGATCACGGTCCTGGACGAGGCCGACCAGATGTCCGACCTCGGCTTCCTGCCCGAGGTCACCGAGCTTCTCGACCAGATTCCGGCGGGCGGCCAGCGGATGCTGTTCTCCGCGACGATGGAGGACGAGATCCAGACCCTCGTCGACCGCTACCTGAACGACCCCGTCTCCCACGAGGTGGACGCGGCGCAGGGCGCGGTGACGACCATGTCCCACCACATCCTGATCGTGAAGCCCAAGGACAAGGCGCCGGTCACCGCGGCCATCGCCTCCCGCAAGGGCCGCACCATCGTCTTCGTGCGCACCCAGCTCGGCGCCGACCGCGTGGCCGAGCAGCTGCGCGGGACCGGCGCGAGGGCCGAGGCGCTGCACGGCGGCATGACCCAGGGCGCCCGCACCCGCACCCTGGCCGACTTCAAGGACGGGTACATCGACGTCCTGGTCGCCACCGACGTCGCCGCCCGCGGCATCCACGTCGACGACATCGACCTCGTCCTGAACGTCGACCCGGCCGGCGACCACAAGGACTATCTGCACCGCGCCGGCCGCACGGCCCGCGCCGGCCGCACCGGCACGGTGGTCTCCCTGGCGCTTCCGCACCAGCGCCGCCAGATCTTCCGCCTCATGGAGGACGCGGGCGTGGAGGCCACGCGCCATGTCATCCAGGGCGGCGGGGTCTTCGACCCGGAGGTCGCGGAGATCACCGGTGCCCGGTCGATGACCGAGGTGCAGGCCGAGGCCGCGAGCAACGCCGCCCAGCAGGCCGAACGCGAGGTCGTCCGCCTCACCGAGCAGCTGGAGCACGCCCGGCGGCGCGCGGCCGAGCTGCGCGAGGAGGCCGACCGGCTGATCGCCAAGGCCGCCCGTGAGCGGGGTGCGGACCCCGGGGCGGCGGTGGCCGGGGCACAGGCGGCGGCCGAGGTGCCGCTGCCGCAGCAGCCGGGGGCACCGGACGAGGAACGCGACGCGTGGGCCGGGCGCGAGGAGCGTACGGCGGCGCCGTCCCACGACCGCCGTGAGCGCCGTGACGACCGTGGTGTCCGCCGGGACGACCGGGACCGTTTCTTCGACCGTGACCGCGCCGGCCGTTCCTACGACCGTCGCGAGGAGCGGGGCGGCTTCCACCGCGACCGGGACGACCGGGGCGGCTTCCGCCGTGACGACCGCGGCTACGAGCGCCGGGACGACCGCGGCGGCCGCACGTTCGACCGGGACCGGGACCGTGAGCGCGGCTACGAGCGCCGTGACGACCGTGGTGTCCGCCGGGACGACCGGGACCGTTTCTTCGACCGTGACCGCGCCGGCCGTTCCTACGACCGTCGCGAGGAGCGGGGCGGCTTCCACCGCGACCGGGACGAGCGCGGCGGCTTCCGCCGTGACGACCGCGGCTACGAGCGCCGGGACGACCGCGGCGGCTTCCGCCGCGAGGAGCGCGGCGGGCACCGCGGCAGCGACCGTCCGTTCAACCGTGACCGCCAGGGCGGCCGCCCCGGCTTCCGCTCCGGCCACGAGCGCCCGTACGGCCGCCGTGACGACCACCGCGGCGGCGGTTCCTTCGGCCGCCGCGAGGACAAGCCGCGCTGGAGGCGCAGCGGCTGACACCGGGTGAGGTGACCCGGCAAGGGCCCGTCCTACGACCGCTGTCGTACGGCGGGCCCTTTCTTTTCCACACCTTTTCCCCGCCTCCCCACTCCTCTTTTCCCACCGCCTCCAAAGGCTCGGAGCACCGGCTTCCGGGCCGGAAACACGGCAGCCCCCGGGGCGGTTCACCCGGACGGCGGACGGCTTTGGCGGAAAAACACGCGGGCGCACAAGGCCGCAGGACGTCCGCAGGGCCTGCCGGTGTGCGGGACACGAGTCGGTGACCTCTGCCTCTTCAGGACGAAGTTCATGACGAGGAGCAACAGCGCACTCGCGTTCGGCAAGGACATCGGGCCGAAGGACATCGGGCCGAAGGGCAGGACCAGCGGGGGATCTCCCGGCCGAAGCAGCCGGCCTCGCGGCTCGCCTCCCCGGATACCCGATCGGAGACGGGCCCTGATCCCGCTATGCTCGGGGAGGCAGCACCGCCTGGGCCCTTAGCTCAATTGGCAGAGCAGTGGACTTTTAATCCATTGGTTGTGGGTTCGAGTCCCACAGGGCCTACTGCCCCCCTTCGGGGTCGGGACCCCCGCTGACCTGGTCGGACGGGGGTCCTGTCGTTTCCGGTGCCTGCTCGGCGGCCGGCAGGGCGGAGCGCAGGGGCGCGTGTGCGCGGGGGCGGTCATGCCGTCACCGCCCGCCGCACCATCAGGGCGCTGAGGACGGACATCAGGAAGGCGCCGCCGGCCAGGGTCCAGCCGCCGAGGTAGCCGGCCGGGCCGTCGGCGATCAGGCCGAAGCCGAGCGGGCCGACGACGAAGCCGCCGAAGAAGCCCATGGACACCAGGGCGGAGGCGTGTCCGGTGGCGCCGAAGGCCGTGCCGCGCACGACGGCGACCATGGACACGGCGTTGGCGGCGACGGCGGAGCCGCCCAGGCCCACGGCCCCGATCCACACCAGCGGGGTCAGCAGGCCGGCCGCGGGCAGGAGCAGCAGGAAGCAGACGGCCGCTGCGGCCAGGACCAGCAGCGGCACGCCGATGTCGGCGAGGCGTCCGCTCACCCGGGTCCACAGCATCCGGGCGGCGATGCCGGCGACGCCGACGGCGGCGATCAGGGCGCCGGAGGCGCGTGCGCCCAGGCCGAGTTCCTCGTGCGCGTACAGCGGCAGGTAGGTGTTGAGGGCGGCCAGGCCGGTGCCGACGCCCAGGGAGTAGACGACGAGCCAGCGGGCGGCCCGGTTGGGGCGCGCGGGCAGCGTGCGGGTTTTGCCGGTGTGCTCCCGGGGCTGGTCGCGGGGCAGCAGCAGGGCGGCTGCCGCGGCGGTGGCCAGGGCGACGGGGACGACGAGGGCGAGGGCGGTGCGCCAGGAGGTCGCCGCGGCCAGGGAGGGCATGAGCAGGCCGGCGGCGAACGCGCCGAACTGGACGCCGGATTGCTTGACGCCGATGGCGGCGGCGCGCCGCGGGGGCGGCAGGTGGGTGGCGATGAGATGGTTGGTGGCGGGGTTGG
The DNA here is from genome assembly GCF_002155915.1 of Streptomyces thermovulgaris. GTDB lineage: Bacteria > Actinomycetota > Actinomycetes > Streptomycetales > Streptomycetaceae > Streptomyces > Streptomyces thermovulgaris. The sequence continues at coordinate 4,171 of NZ_MUME01000288.1, forward strand.
CGCAGGCCTGGGCGGCGCCGGCGAGGACGAGCCCGGCGAGCAGCGGGCCGTATCCGCCGGCCAGGGCGAGCACGGTGAAGGCGCAGGCGACCGCGGTCAGCAGGACCAGCAGAAGGCGGCGGCCGCCCATCAGGTCCGTCAGATGTCCGCTGAACAGGGAGAGAAGGCCGGCGGTGCCGAAGGCCACGGCGGGCAGCGAGCCCAGTTGCGAACGCGATATGCCGAGATCCGCGAGGAGGGCGGGGCCGAGTGCCCCGAGCGCGAAGAGCACGAACATGGACAGCCCCATGCTCGTGGTCGTCAGCGTCAGCAGACCCGGGGGCGGGGGTTTCCTGCCGGGGTGCGCGGCCTTGGCGCGTTCCTGCGTGTCCACGCTTGCCTCCCGGAGCGAAGAGACTCTGGCGTTGTACTCTAGAGTGCCACTCTAGAAAAGTAGAACGGCAGGGGACCATGGCCGGAAAAACGGGCGCGCGGCGCCAACGCTCCATCGAGACCCGGGCTCGTCTCCTCGACGCGGCGCTGAAGCTGTTCGTCGCGCACGGGTACGACGGGACCACCATCGAGGCCATCGCCCGCGAGGCGAAGGTCGCGGTGCAGACGGTGTACTTCAAGTTCGGCACCAAGATCGCGATCCTGAAGGAGCTGCTGGACGTCCGGGTCGCCGGCGACCACGAGCCCGTTCCCACCGTGGAGCGCGACTGGTTCCGCAACGCCGTCGAGGCCGAGGACCCCCGTGTGCACCTGCGTCATCAGGTGGACGGGGCGCGGGAGATCTACGACCGGGTCGCCGACGTGCTGGAGGTGCTGCGCAACGCGGCCGTCGCCAACGAGGAGATCCGCCCGCTGTGGGAGCGGAACAAGCAGCAGCGCCACGAGATCCAGTCCCTGCTGGTGAAGGCCCTGGCGAAGAAGCATCCCCTGCCCGAGGGCATGAGCATCGACCGCGCGGCGGACATCAGCTACACCCTGCTGGGCCCGGAGGTCTACCACCTGCTCGTCGCCGAGCGCGGCTGGAGTTCCCAGGAGTGGGCCGACTGGGTGCACGCCGGTCTGTGCCGCCACCTGCTCGGCGAGACCTGACCCCTGCACCGGACCCGACCGGCCCCGCACCCCGGGGCCGGTCGGGTCCGGTG
>NZ_MUME01000289.1 GCF_002155915.1 Streptomyces thermovulgaris
CAGGAGCGATCAGCGGCGACCGAAGGAACGGGGGAGGGGCGCCGCTGATCGCTCCTGGGGGCACACTGGAGGAAGAGCCGTCGATACTCACGAGGGGGTGTCGAAGGTGACACGTCGTGCGGGAGTGCGGCTGTGGCGGTGGCGCCGGAATCCGCTCAGGCGTACCAGCGACCTCGTGGAGGCATGGATCCTGCTCGTCGCCTGGGTCCTCGCCGTGGTCGGCGGTGTGCTGGCGGGGGTGCTGACGGCGGGTGCGATGCAGCGGAGCGCGGACCAGGTCCGCAGCGCGACCCATGAGCGTTCGGCCGTGCTGACCCAGGAGACGCCCTACGGGGCGTCCCGGCCGGCGAACAGTGCGCTGAAGTGGGGGACGGTCCGCTGGACGGATCCGGACGGCTCGGTGCACACGGACCGGACCAGGGTCCCGGCCTCCGCGGCGCCCGGCACCCATGTCACGGTGTGGACGAACGGGCGCGGCGCCCTGACCTCCCCGCCTCCCTCCCGGGCCGACAGCACGTTCCAGTCCGCTCTCGGCGGCCTGTGGGCGGGCGCCGCCGCCGTGGGCGTGGTCGTCGGCGGCACCAGGCTGGTGCGGTCCCGGCTCGAGCGCCGCCGCCTCGACCAGTGGGACGAGGAGTGGGCGCGCGTGGACACGCCCTGGGGCTGGAAGACCGGCTGACGACGGCCCCGGGCCCCTCGGGGCCGGTCGGCGGCGGCTTCGGGGAACGTCCGGAACCGGCCGGCGACGGCCCCCGGGCGCGGTCCCGCGGAACTGATCGCCGTACACTTTGGGTCCGAACGACCGGGCGGGCGGTACCGGCCTGTCCGACGCGGCGACCAGTGAGGGAGTGTCCGTGCCCGGCCAGCGTTCCATCACCGAGGCGGAGAAGCTCGCGCAGGCCAAGCTCGGTGGCATCCGCGTGCGCCGGGAGCGGATGGCGGCGGTGGCCAACATCTACCGGGCCGCCTCCGCGGTGCGCCAGCACCTGGAGAACTCGGTGCTGCGCGACTCGGACCTGACCTGGACCGCGTTCGTCGTGCTGTGGGTGGTCTGGGTGTGGGGCGAGTCGGAGACCCGGCACGTCGCCGAGGAGGCCGGCATCTCCAAGGGCACCCTGACGGGGGTCTCCCGCACGCTGGAGTCGCGCGGACTGCTGCGGCGCACCGGCCATCCCACGGACGGCAGGCTCGTGCTGCTGGCGCTCACCGACGAGGGCGAGGACTTCATGAACCGGGTCTTCCCGGCGTTCAACGAGGAGGAGGCCTTCGTGACCTCGCGGCTGGACGACGAGGAGTGCCGGAGCCTGGCGGAGATGCTGCGGCGTGTGGTGCTGCAGGTGGAGGAGCACGGCGAGGACCGCCGCCGGTCGCTGCTGAACGGCGCGGATCCGGCGCCGCGCCGCAGCGGGCGCCGCGCCAGGAGGTGAGCCGGCCGGTTCACCGGGCCCGCGGCCGCCGGGCCGCCTCCACCAGCGCGTCGAACAGGCGCTGCTGCGCCGGGTCCTCGTGCGCGGTGTCCTCGGGGTGCCACTGCACGGCCGCGAACCAGCCCGTGCCGCCGGTGAGTTCCACTCCCTCGATCGTGCCGTCGGCGGCCCGTGCGGTGACCGTCAGGCCCTCGCCCAGCCGGTCGATGTGCTGGTGGTGGTAGCAGGAGGCCTCCACCTTGTCGGCGCGGGTGATCTCCGCCAGGGCCGAACCGGGGGCGAGACGGACGGGGTGCCGAAGGTGCCGGTGGTCCTGTCCGGGGCCGCCCATGTCCTGGTGCAGCGTGCCGCCCAGCACCGTGTTGACCACCTGCAGGCCGCGGCAGATCGCCAGCAGGGGCCGGCCCGACTCCAGGGCCCGGCGGGCCGCCTCCAGGTCGAAGGCGTCCTGCAGGTCGTCGACGTCGTAGACGCTGTCGTGGGTCTCGGCCGCGCCGTAGCGGTGCGGGGCGATGTCGCCGCCGCCGGGCAGCAGGAGGCCGTCGAAGCGGGCGAGCCGCGCGGCGACGTCGTGCCCGGCGGGGTCCGCGGGGTGGACGCTCACCGGTTCGCCGCCGGCCCGCCACACCGCCTCGGCGAGGGCGCGCGCAGTGACTTCGGCGGCGAAGCGCAGCGCGGAGGTGGTGACGGAGAAGCGGGCGGGGATCGCGATCAGGGGGCGGATGGTTCGGCTCACAGCTGGATCCAGGTGGTCTTCAGTTCGGTGTACTTCTCCAGGGCGTGGACGGACTTGTCCCGGCCGTTGCCCGATTGCTTCATGCCGCCGAAGGGCACGGTGAGGTCGCCCTCCTCGTAGCAGTTGACCCAGACGGTGCCGGCCCGCAGCGCCCGGGAGACGCGGTGGGCGGTGGACAGGTCGGAGGTCCACAGGCCGGCGGCCAGTCCGTACTCGGTGGCGTTGGCGAGTTCGATCGCCTCGTCGATCCCGTCGAAGGGCAGGACGGACAGGACCGGGCCGAAGATCTCCTCGCGGGCGAGCCGGCTGCCGGGGTCGACGCGGTCGAAGACGGTCGGCTCGAGGTAGGTGCCGCCGCTTGCGGTCAGGATCCGCTGTCCGCCGGTGCGCAGACGGGCTCCCTCGCCGACGCCGCACCGGATGTGCTCCAGTACGCGCTCGAGGTGGGCCTCACCGACCAGGGCTCCCATCTCGGTGGCCGGGTCCAGGGGGTCGCCGACGCGCAGCTCGCGCGCCCGTGCCACGACCGCGTCGGTGACCTCCTCGGCGATCGAGGAGTGCACCAGCAGCCGGGAGGGCGCGGTGCACATCTCGCCCTGGTTGAAGAAGATGCCCCAGGCGGCGGTGGCGGCGGCCTTCGCCAGGTCGGGGGTGTCGGGCAGGACGATGTTCGGGGACTTGCCGCCGAGCTCCAGCCAGACCCGCTTGAGGTTGGAGTCGGCGGAGTAGCGCAGGAAGTGCCGGCCCACGGCCGTGGAGCCGGTGAACGCCAGCACGTCGACGTCCGGATGGAGGCCGAGGGCCCGCCCGGCCGCCGGTCCGTCGCCGTTGACGACGTTGAGCACACCGGGCGGCAGTCCGGCCTCGGTGGCGATCCGGGCGAGCAGCAGGGCGGACAGCGGGGAGTTCTCCGAGGGTTTCAGCACGACGGTGCAGCCGGCCGCCAGTGCGGGAGCCACCTTCCACCCGGCGAGGGTGAGGGGGAAGTTCCACGGCACCACGGCACCGACGACTCCGGCCGGCTCGCGGGTGACCAGGGCGAGCGCGTCCGGTGCGGTGTGCGGGGACTCGTCGGCGAGCTTGTCGGCGAGCTGGCCGTACCAGCGGAAGGTGTTGATCACTGCGCGCAGTTCTATGTCGTGCGCGTCGGTGATCGGCTTGCCCGTCTCCAGGGTCACCGCGAGGGCGAGTTCCGCGCGCCGCTGCTGGAGGAGATCGGCGACGCGCTGGAGGACGTGGCCGCGGTCGGCGGGCGCCCACCGCGGCCACGGTCCCCTGTCGAAGGCACGGCGAGCGGCGGCCACGGCGGCGTCGACCTCGGCGGCGCCGCCGTCGGCGACCTCGGTCAGCACCCGGCCGTCCCGGGGGGAGACGACGGCGAAGGCGGCGCCGCCGCCGGCCTCCTCGGCGCCGTCGATGTAGTGCGCGCGGGGCGGCTGGAACTCCCTTGCCCGGCGGAGCCATTCGTCGTGGGTGACAGTGGACATGCGGTCCTCCAGACCACGTTGACCGTGCGATCGTTCAGTCGTGCGTTCGCCGCGGAGCGGGAAGGGGGGTCATGGCGTCGTCCGGCGCCCCCGCCCGGTCCGCTCGTTCACCGCGCCGGCCACCAGCACCACGGGCACCAGGAGGGTGAGACACACGGCCGTGGTGACCGATCCGCCGATGAGCGTGGTGAAGTTGGCCAGGATCAGCCAGATCGCGCCCGCCAGGCCGAGGGCGCCCAGCGCCGGGGCGACCAGGGTGTTCCACAGGCGGGGGTCCAGGCGCTCGCGGCGGAAGAAGACGACCACCGACACCGAGGTCAGCAGGTACAGCAGCATCATCGCCAGGACGGCGACGCCGCTGAACCAGGAGAAGAGGGTCAGCACCGGGTCCTTGCCGGTCAGGGCGAAGGGGACGACCAGGGCCAGGGCGGCCGCGGTCTGCACCCAGCCGGCGGCCGACGGCGCCTGACGGTCGTTGAGCCGGCGCAGGCCCCGCGGCAGCTGCCCGTCGCGGCCGAGCGAGAACAGGTAGCGGTTGGCGGAGTTGTGGAAGGTGAGGATGCCGGCGAACAGGGAGGTGGCGAGCAGGACCGGCAGCACCTCGTTGACCCAGCCGCCGAACTGGGCGGCGACGGGGACGAAGACGAAGCCGGCGGAGTCGCCGTCGGCCAGTGCCTCCAGGGCGGCCGCGGGCGCCCCGGAGGCGCCGTGGGCGGAGATCAGCATCCAGGAGGTGAGTGCGAAGAAGCAGGTGACGACGAGCACCGACAGATAGGTGGCCCGCGGGACGGTCCTTCTCGGGTCGCGCGCCTCCTCGCCGTAGATCGCGGTGGCCTCGAAGCCGAACATGGACGCGACGGCGAACATCAGGGCGACGCCCGGCGCGCCCTGCAGCGCCGCCGCCGGCGAGAAGCTGTCGGCCAGGCCGAGCCCCTCGGGGCCGCCGCCCTTGGCCAGGGTGACCAGGCCGAACACCAGCAGGATGCTGAACTCGGCCGAGACGAGGACAGCCAGCACACGGGCGCCCATCTCGATGCCCAGGGCGCCGAGCACCTTCACCACGGCCATGGTGAGCAGCGCCCAGACCCACCACGGCAGTTCCAGGCCGGTGTGGTGGGCGGCCAGGCCGCTGACGATCGATCCGTACAGGCCGTACATCGCCGCCTGGATGGCGCAGTACGAGAACAGCGCGAGACACGCGCTGCCGGCTCCGGCGGTACGGCCGAGACCGGTGCCGATGTAGGTGTAGAAGGCGCCGGCGTCGACGACATGCCGTCCCATGGCGACGAAGCCGACCGAGAACAGCAGGATCATGGCGCCCGCCAGCACATAGGCGGCGGGGGTGCCGGCGCCGTTTCCGATGGCGACGGAGATCGGGGCCGCCCCGGCGATGCCGGTCAGGGGGGCCTGCGCGGACAGGACGAAGAAGAGGATGCCCAGAACGCCCAGGGCATTGGGCTTGAGCGTGGCTGCGGTGGATGTGTCCCGCGCGGTTCTCTCCGCGGAGACGGTCTGGCTGTCCACTCGGATTCACCTGCCTGAGATGGGGAGGATCGTTTCAGGCCAAACGAGTTGCCCCATCGTGTGGGCGGCACTGTCCGTTTGACAAGGGGTTGGGGGACGGCAATCCGCGCGGATCGCCGGTTCTCATGCCGCCGAGGCCCGCGGCCCCGTGCGGTGCGCGCCCGGGCGCACGGCTCAGGCGCCGTCCGGGTCCGCGGCAAGCCGCCCGAGCAGGTCGCGCAGCCGGGCGAGGGCCTCCTCGGTGACCTCGCGCTCGCCGAACACCAGCTGGTGCAGCACCAGGCCCTCCAGGGCCGCGAAGACCAGCCGGTAAAGGCCCCGGTCCACCGGCCGGGACAGCATCTGGGACAGCTCCCGCCGGGTGGCCTCGAAGTACTCCTCGTACAGCTCGCGCAGATGCGTCAGCAGCTCCTCGCGGCGGCGCGCCTCCAGCAGCAGCTCGTACTGGAACGCCTGCAGGTCCGGGCCGGACTCCACCATGTCCGCCAGCCCGGCGGAGAAGTCCGCGGCCCGGCCCGTGCCCGGCTCGAGCATGCTGCTGTTCATCGATACGCGCACGGCGTGGGCGAGCGCCTCCTCGATCAGCGCGTCCCGCGACCCGAAGTGGTGCACCACGAGCCCGTGGGTGACCCCGGCCTCCTGCGCCACGGCCCGGTAGGTCAGCCTGCGCAGCCCGCCCCGCGCCACCACGCGCACGGCGGCGTCGAGCAGCGCCTGCCGTCCGGCCCCGTAGGTCCGCGTCCGCTTGCGCGGCTGCCTTCGGCCGGTCCCGGCGGGCTCTTCGGACTCCACGGTCCCGTCGGGCCCGGCGGCCTGCGCACAGGCCTCCGGCTCCGACGGGTTCGCGGTCCCTGCGGGGTCGGTCATGGGCACGACCCTACCGGTGCCGTGCCGGTCAGCGGCGGGGCGGCCTGATGCCACGGAATTCCCAGTCGCCGCCCAGCGCGGTGGACAGGACCTCCTCGGACTCGGTGGGCTGGGCTCCCACGTCGGTGCGGACGGGGGTCGGGCCGGTGACGATGTGGTTGGTGAGCCGGCCCAGTCCCTCGACCTCCACCTCGACGACGTCGCCGGGCCGGACGGGCCGGGAGTTGGCGGGGGTGCCGGAGAGCAGCACGTCGCCGGGGCAGAGGGTGATGGTGCGGGCGATGTCGGCGACGAGGTAGTGCATGTCCCAGGTCATCTCGTCGGTCGAGCCGTCCTGGACGACCGTGCCGTTGACGTAGGTCCGCAGCCGCTTGCCCCGGAAGTCCCAGTCGGTGACCAGGCCGGGGCCGAGCGGGCAGAGGGTGTCGGAGCCCTTGACGCGCAGCATGGAGCCGGCGTCGGTGTCCCGGAAGTCGTGCAGGCCGTAGTCGTTGGCGATGGTGTACCCCGCGATGTACTCCCCGGCCTCGGCCGGGGAGATGTTGCGGGCGGTCCTGCCGATGACGATGGCGACCTCGCCCTCGTAGTTGAGCCACTTGCAGCCCTCGGGGCGCACGACGGCGCCCTTGTGGGCGTTGAGGGCGGAGACCGGTTTGTGGAAGTAGGTCGGGGTGTCGGGCAGGCTGATCCGGAACTCCTCCACCCGGCTGCGGTGGTTGAGATGGACGGCGATCACCTTGGAGGGGACGACCGGGGGCAGGTGCTGTGCGTCGTCGGCCCTGACGCGGCGGCCGTCCCCGGCGACCAGCTCGTCCCCGTCGACGGTGACCTGGACGGCGGCGCCGTCGAGAAGGATGCGGCGGTACTCGGGCATGGCGGACCTCTCAGGCGGGCGTGCTCGGGACGGAGGAGGCGGACGGGCCGGCGCCGGTCCAGCCGCCGGCCGGCCGGTCGAACCACAGGTGGACCTGGCCGGTGCCGATGGAGTTCTCGTACTCGCCGTACTGACGGGCCCTGGCCACGCAGTTCCGCTCGCCGAGCGCACCGGCCATCATCAGGTAGTGGAAGAACTTCGCCTCCGGCTTGTGCTTCCAGAACTCGTCCATCGTGTCGAGGACCCTGTCGTGGCGGCCCTCCTTGAACCAGGCGATGCGCTCGTGGTCGGCCTCGCGGGCCTCGGGCGTGAAGATGTGCGACGGGTCGCTGGCCTCGTGGTCGCGCAGCTCGCGCAGCGGCCAGAAGGTGTGCGACAGGGCACCGGAGGCGATCAGCAGGACACGCCGGCCGGGGGTGGCGGCGACGCCGTCCGCGAGAGCGCGGCCCAGGCGCAGATGGTCCTCCATGTCACCGGTCTGGCAGACGCCGATGGTCACCCACCGCTTGCCGGGCAGTCCCTCGCCGAGGTACTTCCACAGGTTGACCGTGGCGTAGAAGATCGGCAGGTACTCGTCGTCGACCGCCGTGATCCAGGTGCCGTGCTTGTCGGCGAACGAGGCGATGTTGTGCGCGAGTTCGGGGTCGCCGGGGAACTCGTACGGCATCCGGCACATGCCGCGCGGCAGCTCCTCGGAGGTGAACAGACCGGCGCGCCGGTGCTGTGCCGTGACGACGAACTCGACGGTGGTCGCCCAGTGGGAGTCCAGGACGACGACGGTGTCGTAGTCGTCGCGTTCGAAGACGTCCCGGCGCAGCTGCCGCAGGCCGGTGACGAGGGTGATCTCCTTGCCCTCGTTCAGCTTCAGCCGCTCCTCCTCGGGCAGCACGATGGTGGGCACGTGGGCGAGGAGCCCGGCCCCGACGATCTCACCCATGGTCCTTGAACCCCTTCGGTGCGGTGACGGTGTTCTTCAGGTCGCAGTAGAAGTCGAAGCTCCAGGTGCCGCCCTCCCGGCCCATGCCGGATTCACGGGAGCCGCCGAAGGGCGCCCGCAGGTCGCGGACGAAGAAGCAGTTGACCCAGACGGTGCCGGCGACGAGCCGGGCGGTGACGCGTGCGGCGCGCTCCCGGTCGCCGGTGGCGACGGTGGCGGCCAGCCCGTAGCGGGTGCCGTTGGCCAGGCGGACGGCCTCCTCCTCGGTGGCGAAGGTCTGCAGGGTCAGCACGGGACCGAAGACCTCCTCCTGGACGATCTCCGAGTCCTGGGCGACGCCGGTCAGCAGCGTCGGCGCGTAGTACAGGCCCTCCTTGCGCCGGCCGCCGACGACGGCCCGGGCCCCGGCCGCGAGCGCCCGCTGCACGAAGCCGTCGATCCTCTCCAGCTGGCGGGGGTGGACGACGGGCCCGATGTCGGTGGCCTCGTCGCGCGGGTCGCCCTGCACCAGCCGGGACGCCCGGTCCACGAAGCGCCGTGTGAACTCGTCGGCGACCGACTCCTCGACCAGCAGCCGGGTGGCCGCCAGGCAGACCTGGCCCGCGTTGTCGTACTGCTCCACCGCGAGGTCGACGGCGAGGTCGAGATCGGCGTCGGCGAAGACCAGCAGCGGGGACTTGCCGCCGAGTTCCAGGCTGAGCGGGGTGAGGTTCGCGGCGGCGGACGCGGCGATGCGGCGGGCCGTGGGAACGGACCCGGTGAAGCTGATCCGGCGCACGTCCGGGTGCGAGGTGAGCGCGTCGCCGATCTCCGCGCCGTAGCCCTGCACGACGTTGAGGACCCCGGCGGGCAGTCCCGCCTCGGCGGCGATGTCGGCGAGCAGCGAGGCGGTCAGCGGGGACCACTCGGCGGGCTTGAGGACCACCGTGTTGCCGGCGGCGAGGGCCGGGGCGACCTTCCAGGTGGCCAGCATCAGCGGGGCGTTCCACGGGGTGATCAGCACACAGGGGCCGGCCGGGTCCCAGCTGACGTGGTTGGTGTGGCCGCGGGTGTCGAAGTCCTCGTGGCCGAGCTTCAGCAGCCAGTCGGCGAAGAAGCGGAAGTTGTGCGCGACGCGCGGCATGACGCCGCGGCGGTGGGAGCGCAGCAGGGCGCCGTTGTCGCAGGTCTCGACAATCGCGAGCTCCTCGAGCCGCTTCTCGACGCCGTCGGCGACGGCGTGCAGGATGCGGGCGCGTTCGGCGCGCGGGGTGGCGGCCCAGCCGGGGAAGGCGGCCTTGGCGGCGGCCACGGCCGCGGCGGCCTCCGCGGCCGTGCCGCGGGCGATCTCGCCGAGCACGGCGCCGTCGATGGGCGAGACGTCGGTGAAGGTCTCGGCGGAGGCGACGCGTTCGCCGCCGATCCAGTGCCGGGTGTCGACGGCGACGCCGGCGACGGTGGTGGTGTGGGTGTCGGTCATGTCCGGGTCTCCTGGATGTGGTCGGTGCTGTCCGCAGGTGCGTCACTCGGCGCCGGACGTGCCGGACTCCAGCAGGCGGCCGCCGTCCCAGACCACGCCGACCTGGCGGTAGTACGCGGCGATCGGCTCGCGGACCTCCAGCCGGGCCAGTTCCTCGGTGGGCGACTCGAACAGCTCCAGCTCGGCGTCGCCCACCCATGGCTGCCCGCCCTCGAAGGAGGCGGCGCCGGACTCGACCAGCTCGTCCAGGGCGAGGCCCCCGCCCTTCTCGATGGAGGGCAGCCAGCGGTGGTGGGCCATGGGGTGGGCGTTGACGAAGCCGTTGCTCTGCGACGGCTCCCGCAGGGTGACCACGGCCTGGGCGATACGGCGGTCGGCGGCGGCGAGCGTCGCGCCGAACCGGGCGCCCGCCTCGATCCGGGGAGCCGGCCCGTAGGGGTGGGGGCGGGTCTGGTGGATCGAGCCGAGCTTCTTCGGGTAGCCCTGGTGCAGTCCGCGGGCGAGGGCGAAGTCCTTGTCCACCCAGATGTAGACGCAGCGGGTGTAGGTCCGTCCCTTGTACTGGCAGCGGACGACGGCGAAGGCCTCCTTGTACTGGGCGCGCACCGGGTCCAGCAGCTCCTCGCCCGAGGCCCCGCAGGACTGCCAGTCGGCCCAGATCAGCGCCACCGCCCCGGGGTCCTCGTCGGCCGGCTCCAGGGGCTCGGGCAGCAGTTCGCGCACGCGTGCCGGGTCGGTGCGGTACTCGACGGTGAGCAGGTCGCCGGAGTAGTACCAGGGCGGGGAGGGGATCAGCGACGAGGTGCCCGTCGCCGTCTTGGGGTGGAAGTATCCGCGGACAGTGGGCATGGCAGGCGTTCCTCAGGCGGTGGGGGCGGGCAGTTCGAGCAGTTCGGCGCGGTGACGGGCGGCGGCGGCCGCCGCGGCCTGGCCGCCGAGGGCGACGACGCCGACCAGGCGGCCGTCGCGGTGGTAGCCGACGAGCACGTCCCCGTCCGGATCGCCGTCGAGGATCCGGACGTCGTCCAGGCCCAGCCCCGGCGCGCCGAAGGACTGCAGCCGGAAGTCGTGCTGGTCGCTCCAGAAGGCGGGCAGCGGGGCGAACGGGGCCATGTCCGGCTCGGTGCCGCCGAGATGGGCGGCGAGCACACGGGCGGCGTGCTTGGCGGTGTCGGTGGGGATCGACCAGTGCTCGACACGGCGGGGCACGCCGTCGTAGCGGGCGTTGGGGAAACGGGCCACGTCGCCGACCGCCACCACCTCGGGCCGTCCGCCGACGCGCAGGTGCTCGTCGGTGAGCACCCCGTCGGTGAGGTCGAGGCCGTTGCCGTCGAGCCACTCGGTGTTGGCGACCGAGCCGACGGCTTCCACCACGACGTCCGCGGGGAGCACGGTCCCGTCGTCGAGCCGTACGCCGGTGACATGGCCGGCGCCCTCGAAGCCGGCCACCCCGGTGCCGAGCACGAAGCGGACTCCGCGCTTCTCGTGCCGCCTGAGCAGGGCACCGGCGAGCAGCTCGCCGAGCGGGCCCACCATGGGCAGGGGCAGCGGGTCCACGACGGTCACCTCGGCGACGCCGAGGCCGACGGCTGTGGCGGCGACCTCGCAGCCGATGAATCCCGCGCCCACCACGACCACCCGGACGCCCGGACGGGTCAGGGCCTCGCGCAGCCCGCGGGCGTCGTCGAGAGTGCGGACGGTGTGCCGTCCGGCGAGGGGACCGGGGCAGCGCAGCCGGCGGGGCCGCATGCCGGTGGCGACGACCAGCCCGGCGTACGGCAGCGAGCCGCCGTCGTCGAGCTCGACGCGCCGCCGGCCGAGGTCGGCCGCGACGATCCTGGTGCCCAGGCGCCACTCGGCGTCGGCGACCGCGGCGCGGGGCCGGAAGGCCAGCGACGCGAAGGACGCCTTGCCGGCCAGGACCTCCTTGGACAGGGGCGGCCGGTTGTAGGGCATGTGGGGTTCCTCGCCGACCAGGGTGATCGGCCCCTGCCAGCCGGCGGCGCGCAGCTGCTCGGCGGCACGCAGGCCGGCCATGGAGGCGCCGGCCACGACGACGGGTGCGCTCACGGCTCAGTCCTCGATCCGGATGGCCTGCAGGGGGCAGACGTCGGCGGCCTCTTCGACCGCGTCGCGCAGCGCGTCGTCGGGTTCGCCGACGTAGGTCAGGTGGCCGGCGTCGTCGAAGCCGAAGACGTCGGGGGCGGCGAAGACGCACTGGCCGTGGTCCTTGCACTTGTTCATGTCGACGACGACCTTCATGGGCGGTCCTCCTCGTGCTGAGGGCGTCGGGGCGGGGGCCGGAAGAAACGGAAAGAAGCAGGAAGAACTGGGAAGGGCCGGGAAGAAGAGAGGCCGGGACCGAGGCCGGTGCGGCCGGGCCCCGGCCGGCGGGACGGGCGGATGCCGCGCCCCGTACTCGTTTGGCGCCAAACAAAATAGGAAGCGACCGGACCCGGGTCAACACCTATCCGAACGGATAATTTTTTGCGTCCGCCCCCTTGCGGCGCGGTGGCGGGATCCATACCGTTTGGCGCCAAACATTGAGCGGCCCCGCTCCCCTCCGCGGCGCGACGCCGCCCCCCCTCCCCCTCCCCCAGCGCCTGCTTCGGCCTGGGAA
>NZ_MUME01000029.1 GCF_002155915.1 Streptomyces thermovulgaris
GCCGGGCCGTACGGACGAGCGGGAGGGGCGGACATGAGCGGACGGACACGGCTGGCGTGGTGCGCCGCGGCGGCCACGGTGATGGCGGCGTGCGCGCTGCTGCCGCTGGTGTCGTCCGCGACATGGATCGTGCAGGTCGCGCTGATGCTGGCGGTGCAGTCGGGCGTCGGCGTGGCGGCCCGGCGGGTGCCGCTGGCACGGCCGCTGACCCTGACGGCGCAGATCCTGGTCGCCCTGGTGCTGCTGACCCTGGTCTTCGCCCGGGAGCAGGCCCTCGCCGGGCTGGTGCCCGGCCCGGAGTCCTTCGGCCGTCTGGCCGAGCTGCTGCGGCAGGGCGCGGACGACGTCGGCCGGTACGCCACCCCGGCGCCGCTGACCGACGGCATCCGGCTGCTGCTCGTCGGCGGTGTGCTGCTGATCGGGCTGCTCGTGGACGCCCTGGCGGTGACGTTCCGCAGCGTGGCCCCCGCGGGGCTGCCGCTGCTCGCCCTGTACTCCGTGGCCGCGGGCCTGTCCGAGGGCGGCACCGACTGGCTGTGGTTCCTGGTCGCCGCCGCCGGCTATCTGATGCTGCTGCTGGCCGAGGGCCGGGACCGGGTCTCGCAGTGGGGACGGGTGTTCGCCGGGGCGTCGTCCCCGGGGGGCAGGGCGGCCGCGCCGATGCGCACCGGGCGCCGGATCGGCGCGCTCGTCCTGGGCATCGCCCTGGCCGTGCCGGCCGTCCTGCCGGCCATGCGGGGCGGGCTGCTGGACGCCGCCGGCACCGGGGTCGGCACGCGCGGCGGAGGCGGCGGCACGATCTCCGCGGTGAACCCGCTGGTGTCGCTGCGCGACAGCCTGAACGTCGCCGAGAACCGCACGGTCATGAGCCTGCGCACGGACGCGTCCGACGTCTCGGACCTGTATGTGCGGATCGTGTCCCTGGACGAGTTCGACGGCGCCACCTGGAAGCCGTCCCAGCGGCGCATCGTCGGCGTGCCCGACCCGTTCCCCGCCCCGGTCGGGCTGAGCGACGAGGTCAGGCGCAGGGAGATCACCACCACCATCGCGACGGCCGACTGGTACGCCCAGGACTGGCTGCCGATGCCGTATCCGCCGAGCGGGGTGCGCATCAAGGGCGACTGGCGCTACGAACCGGTGGGCATGACCCTCGTCGGCGACCACGGGCAGAACACCCGCGGACTGACCTACCAGGTGAAGAGCCTTCTGCTGCAGCCGACGGCGGAGCAGCTCGCGACCGCGCCCGCTCCGCCGCCGGAGCTGAGGAGCGAGTACACCAGGGTGCCCGAGTCGCTGCCGCCGGACGTGGCGCGGACCGCCCGCCGGGTCACCGAGGGCGCCGCGAACCACTACGAGCGGGCGGTCAGGCTGCAGGACTGGTTCGCCGTCGACGGCGGCTTCCAGTACGACACACAGGTCGAGACGGGCAGCGGACCGCAGGCCATCTCGCGGTTCCTGGAGGAGAAGCAGGGCTTTTGCGTGCACTTCTCCTTCGCGATGGCCGCGATGGCCCGCACGCTGGGCATACCGGCCCGGGTCGCGGTGGGCTTCGCGCCCGGCTCCCCGCAGGGCGACGGCACGGTGGCGGTGGGTCTGCGGGACGCGCACGCCTGGCCCGAACTGTACTTCGAGGGCGTCGGCTGGACCCGGTTCGAGCCGACCCCGACGCGTGGCACCGTGCCGTCGTACACCCGGCCGGAGGCCCCGGACACCAGCCTGCCGCGCCCCGAGGAGCCGTCCGAGGAGGAGAGCGCGGTGCCTTCCGCCGCGCCCTCGACGAACCGCAGCTGCCCGCCGGAGCTGATGCGGCTGCGGGAGTGCGGGGTCCCGTCCGCGCAGGCCGTGCCGCCCTCCGACGGCGACGGCCCGCGGTGGTACGCGGTCCTGGGGTGGGTGCTCGGCGGTCTGGTGGCCGTCGCCCTGCCGCTGTCCCCGCTGCTGTGGCGCAGGCGGATGCGCTCCGTCCGGCTGGGCGCGCACGGGCGCGGCGAGACGGACGTGGCGCCGCACGTCCTGGGGGTCTGGGAGGAACTGACGGACACGGCCTGGGACTTCGGGATCCTGCCGGACGAGTCGCAGACTCCGCGCGGGGCCGCCGCCCGGATCGTGCGTCTCGGACGTCTCGACCCGGTGTCCGCGGCCTCGGTGCACCGCCTGGCGAGCGCCGTGGAACAGGTCCTGTACGCACCGCGTCCGCGCCCGGTGGCGGGACTCGCCGAGGACGTCCGCCGGGTCACCGGGGCCCTGCGGAGCACGGCGTCCCGCGGCACCCGGCTGCGGGCGACGCTCGCCCCCCGCTCGACCGTGCGCCTGGTCTGGGCGGCCTCGGCCCGGTGGGCCGCGCTCCGCTCCCGGGTCCGCTCCCGCCTCGCCGCCCTCCGGCCGCCCGTGCGCAGACCGTCGGGGCAGCGGGGCTGAGCCGGGCGGGCGGTGCCCCGGAGGACTCTGCGGACGCCGGAGGCTCTCCGGACGTGCGTGAGGGGGTGACCACCGTCGGTGGTCACCCCCTCGTCGACGTCAAGGGTGATCGGCGGGCCGGGACCTGCCTCGGCCGGGGCGCGGAAAATCGACGGCCGGCTCTGATCCGGACGGGTGGAGACGGCACGAGTGCGGGCTCAGGGAACCCGAAGGAGCGCACCAGGGTCCCTGGCCGCGGCACGGCCTTGCGGCCGGTGCGGGTGAGAGGTCCCGGGGAGTGTCGTTCGGATCGGGCCGGCTCCGATGAGCGGCGCCCGGTGACCGGGGTGAGCGGGGGTCGGTGCGTGCAGGCGCAAGGCGGAGGAGGGAGTCGACGCGGAGCGCCGGCGAGTGACGACAACGCCGCTGGGGGTGCCCCCGCGCCCGTCCAGGGCAGGGGGAGTGCGTGCCGCCCCCGCGATCCGCGGCATGGTCCGAACGACGCCCCTCAGTGGCCGCCCTGCTCGTCGCGGCGGCGCTGCCAGCGCTGTTCGATGCGGTCCATCATGGAGCGCTTCGGCCGGGCCTGTCGGGCGCCCGGACCGCCGATGATCTGCTCGCCCGGCTTGGGGGCCTTGCGCCAGCCGGTCACGGCCAGCACGGCGCAGCCCAGCATGACCAGGAAGCCCACCACACTGACCCAGATCTGCTGGGCGACCATTCCTGCCATGAGGAGCGCGACACCCACGAGGAAGCCCACGACTGCCTGGTAGACCCGCCGCCGGGTGTACGTCCGCAGCCCGTTTCCCTCGAGCGCCGACGCGAACTTGGGATCTTCTGCGTACAGCGCTCGCTCCATCTGCTCGAGCATGCGCTGCTCGTGCTCCGAGAGCGGCACGGAGTCCTCCTCATCGTGCAGTCGCCGGGTGGCGACCCGGGGGTCCCTTCAGGATAGGCAGGGAATCGCCCCCGTGAAACCCGCCCCTCTGCGCCAATTGACAACCGGAACCCGTCATGTCGGGCCTGGCCCGCTGAGGTGTCCATTCCCCGGCGGCCGACCCGTCATGCCGGGCGGTCCCCTTCGATCATACGGCGCAAAGCCGTCGTCCGGGGGTCCGCGGCCCACTCCGCGCCCGGCGGGGCGGCGCCGGGCGGCCCCGCACCCGGCCGGCTCAGCCCCCGGCGGCGTCCCGGGTCTCGCCGAGCACGTGCAGCTGCGTGGCCACCGAGTGGAAGGCGGGCAGCTCCGCCGCCGCCTCCTCCAGCTTCAGCAGGGCGTCCAGCGCTCCGGGCTCGGTGTCCACGAGCACACCGGGCACCAGGTCGGCGAAGACCCGTACGCCGTGCACCGAGCCGACGACCAGTCCGGCGCCCTCCACGAGGGCGGTGAGCTGGTCGGCGGTGAAGCGGCGCGGCATCGGGTCGCCCTCGCCCCAGCGTCCGTGGGGATCCTCGAGCGCGTGCCTGGCCTCCGTGAAGTGACCGGCCAGGGCACGGGCGAGCACGGCACCGCCGAGCCCGGCGGCGAGCAGGCTGAGGAAGCCCTCGGCGCGCAGGGCGTCGACCGCGTTGCGCACGCCCTCGGCGGGGTCGTCGACGTACTCCAGGACGCCGTGGCACAGCACGGCGTCGTAGCCGCCGCGCTCGACGACGTCGAAGAGGCCGTGGGCGTCGCCCTGCACGCCCCGGACCCGGTCGGCCACACCGGCCTCGGCCGCGCGGCGCTCCAGCGCGAACAGGGCGTTGGGGCTGGGGTCGACGACGGTGACCCGGTGGCCGAGACGGGCGAGGGGCACGGCGAAGTTGCCGCTGCCGCCGCCGGTGTCGAGGACGTCCAGTGACTCCCGGCCCGCGGCCTTGACCCGGCGGTCCAGGGCGTCCCGCAGGACCTCCCAGACCACGGCGGTACGGAGAGAAGCGCGTGGGCGCATCGGGTCCGACACGGCAGTTGACTCCTCGGCGCGGCACCGCCTCTTGCGCGGCGGAGCGAACGGTCTTCCCTTCCCGCCCGGCACAGGCGCCGGAAGGGCTTCAGGCGTCTTCCACCCTATTGCCTCCCGGCGGGCTCCCG
>NZ_MUME01000290.1 GCF_002155915.1 Streptomyces thermovulgaris
AGATGTGTGTAAGGGACAGGCCGGCCCTTGCGGACCGGATCGGCGCCCTCACGCCGCAGCGCGGTGATCAGCTTGCCGAACTGTCGCGGGCTCAGCCCGGTGAACGGGGCTGTCCAGGAGGGCTCCGACGCCGTGATCACACCAGCCACGGCAAGATCATCTCACCCACAACCAGCAGTTACGGGACAGCCCTTAGAGCGCCTGCCTGCCGCCGCGACGGCACCCCGGACCCGGACCCGTCGTCGGCTGCGCGGCTGCTCGGACTGCCCGTCGAGCGCCGCCGCACCGCATGAACTCGCCCCTGTCTGGCCTCACGGCCGGGCAGGGGCGCTTTCGTGCGTTCGGGCGCTACACGCCGAGCGACTCGATCAAGTGGTCGTCGAGGTCGGCGAACCACTCCTCACGGCGCCATGGGCGCAGCTCACGCCGGGCGCGGCGCAAGCGGATCGAAGCCACGCGGCCGCCGGTCGCCGACGCGGCGTCAATGCACCCATGCAGCAACTCGGCTGCCGCCTCGGGCTCGTCGAGGCGGATACGGGCAAGAGCCTGATCGGTTGCCACGATCGCCCGCTGCACACGCTCGCGCGGCGCCTGCAGCGCCTCGACGGACCGCGCGAAATGGTCGTGCGCCTCGGCGGGGTCGCCGATGTACAGCGACGCGACGCCCTCGAACCCACGCAGGTGATTGGTCGTGAACGACGTGTCAGCCGGGTCGCCGTCGCGGTCACTGTCCATGTCGTACCAGGCGAGAGAGAGCGCCGCCCGCGCGGTCCGCTCGGCACCGGCACGGGCCGCGATCTCCGCCTGCAGCGCGTGCGCCCGCGCCCGGACCGTCGCGCTCTCACCCGCGCGGGCATCACGCACCGCGGCGTCGACGAGCCGCTGAGCCGCCTCGATCCCCGGGGTCGAGTACAGGGTGATCAGGGCGTGACTCATGTGGACGACGGCACGACGCCACGGCGAGCCGGTGCCGCCGGCCGCGGCGGTCGCCTCGGCGTACAGGGATCGGGCTGCGGCGTCGTCGCGTGTCTCGAACGCGGCTCGCCCGGCGAGCGTGAACGCCCGCGCCGCGACCGCCCGCAGCTCTGGCACCAGAGACTCGGGCACCTCGGCGTCGAGCAGCCGGCGGCACGACTCGACGATCGGTGCGAGCAGGAGTTGCACCCGCACGAACGGCAGGCTGCCTACCTGCCCGTTGACGTCGGCGACGGCTCGGTGCATTGCATCGAGCAACCCCTCGTCGAGCCGGGACGGGTCGGCAAGGGCAGACGACAAGGCGCGCTGCGTCGACGGGCCGAGCAGCGCGAGCAGCCCGCCGCCGCCGTCGGTTGCGGTGCGTACGAGCAGCGCGCGCAGCTCGTCGAGTCGGCGGGTGCTTTCGCCGAGGTGCGCGAGGGCGTCGAGCAGCTCGGCGAAGTCGGACCCGGCGCCGAGCGCGATCTGCCCGTCGGCGCCGCGGGCGTACAGGTGGGCGAGCAGGAGTTGGTACCGCTCGCCGGGCAGGATCGGCGCCGTGGCGGACTCCCATCGTGCGACGGACCGCTGCACACTCGCGACACTGGCATCGAGCGGCTGCCCAAGCTGGGTCGCCGTGCTGATGATGGCTCGGGCGGTGTCCGCGAGAGACCAGCCGCGGGAAAGCCGTAACCGCTTGAGTGTGGCAGCGCCGACGTTTCTGTCGTGCGCGCTCATACCGCCATGATGCACGCCGGTCGACTCATACGGGCACGATCAGTCGAGGTTTCCCCTGCGAGGCTGCATAGTTGATCGTCTGCCAGGTGCCCGAGGTGCCCCCGGCGTCGGTGTCGGCGAGTGGATATCCGATGACCATGTCGGCGCGGTCGACCATCCACCGGTTCCGGGCGTGATAGGCGGGCGTCCTCAGCTCGGCGGCGCCCAGCTCGACGATCTCGCCGATCCGGTCCCGGCACCGCTCGATCGCCTGCCGTGCCTCGGCGGGCTGCTGCTCGACCGTGCCGGGGACGACGATCGTGATCTGTGACTGCGTGTTCCCGGCCAGCCACAGCAGAGACAGGCTGTCGATACCGACGGCACCGCCAATGTAGAACCGGGCGTCGGGCGCCCACGGAGCGAGGTACCGGCGAAACAGACTGGCGTACCAGTCGAGGTCACGGTGACCCGTTTGCCGCGTACCAGTAATCGCCACAGATACAGGCATGATCCACTCCGTGTCATAGGTTGTCAGATCCCGCGCCCGTGCGCCGCGCGGTGTGATCGGAGCATGGACGCTACGACCGCATGTCTCGCCGACCAGCTCGCCGCGCGCGGGCTGCACGTGACGCCCCGGGGTGCACGCACGGTGAGCGTAACCAACCCTCTGCACCCGCGCATCGGTGAGATCGTTACTGACCGCGGCGGACGCTATGTCACCGACTACGGGTACGAGGTCGGGGTGCACGGCGACGAGCCCGCGACCGCCGACCGCGTGACGTTCCTGCTCGGGCTGCCGCGCACGCTCCGTGCCCCCGTGCGGGCGGGAAAGACGGGGGGCGCACGGTGACGAGAACGGGTACCGACCAGGTCGCGCAGCTCGTCGTCGAGGCGTTCGACGCCGGCCGCAAGATGCCCCCGCGTGAGCGGCTCGTCGAACTCGACAAGCTGCTGCGCGCCGAGATCGACCAGCTCATGAAACGCGCCCGTGAGGCAGCCGACCAGGCGGCACCGCACACACGCCGGTGGTACGCGCTCACGCACGCCATCGAGGACGCCCAATTCGCAATCGGTTTCGAGATCGGCACGGGGCCCTTGTCCGGGGCCTTACACGTCGCCGAGCTTGCCCGGCGCGTGCTCGACCTGCAGCGGACGATCGGAGGTGAGTCGTGATCTGCACGATCTGCGACCAGCCGATCGAGGACGGGCAGCCACGCAAGCGGGTGGCGCGCACGCGGGATCGGTACACGCACAAGGCGTGCCGCACGGCGTCGACGACGGTCCCGTTCATCACCGCCTGGTCGGGCGAGCAGCACGTCGAGCCGCTGGTCGTGTACCGGCTGCTCGGCGGCATCGGCTACAGCGGCGAGCAGCCGCAGGACCGTGACAGCCGCGGCGTGTTGTGGCTGCGCCGCCACGCCGCCCGCGGGTCCGGGCGGCCGCTGTACGGGGACGTACACCCGGGGCGGCAGCGGCTCGCTATGGAGCGGCTGCTGTGTCAGGTTTGCGGCGAGCCGACCGACACCGACGAGCGCGGGGTGCTGTGGCTGCTGGAGGATGCGCGGACGGATTGGGAGGGGTGGCCGAACGAGCTGCTGACGACGCACCCGCCGATCTGCCGGCCGTGCGTGAGCACCGCCCGTCAGGAGTGTCCACACATGTGGCGGGGCAGCGTGCTCGTGCGGGTGGGCCGCTCGGAGGTGTGCGCGGTGTGGGGGCGTCGGTACACCCCGAGCCGGCTCGGGCCGGTGCCGATCGCCTCGGCGGTCGTGCTGTTCGACTCGCCGCTGCTCGGGTGGACGGTGGCCTCGCAGCTTGTGCGGGCGCTGTATGAGTGCAAGATCGTGAGCGTCGACGAGGAACTCTCGACGGCCCGCCCCTAAGGGCTGTCCCGTAAATCGCTTCTGACGTGCCGGGTGACCTGCTCGTTTGCCGGTCACCCGGCGAGGGCGAGGTTGTGCAGGCGGGCGACGCCGAGCATGGCGTGGTGCACGCCGTCACCCCTGAGCCGGCAGTCGCGGAGGATCTTCCAGCCCTTCATGCGGGCGAAGACGTGCTCGATCCGGGCCCGCACCCGGCGGTGCGAGGCGTTGTGGTCCTCCTTCCAGGACGGCAATTCCTCGTCCTTGTGCCGGCGGTAGTGCGCAATGACCAGGCCGGTGCCCCGAAAGCCGCCGTCGGCGATCACCACAGGCGTCGTGCCGACGGCGTCCCTGGCACCGGAGTCCTCCCACGCCCGGCAGTCGTTGCGGTTGCCCGGCACCGGCCGCCCGATGGCGACGACCAGCCGGGTGCCGGCATCGATGACCACCT
>NZ_MUME01000291.1 GCF_002155915.1 Streptomyces thermovulgaris
AAAGCGAACAAGCCCCACGGGGCTCCCTACGTTGTCTAAGGGCTGTCCCGTAACTGCTGGTCGCAGGTGAGATGATCATGGTGTGGCTGGTGTGATCACGGCGTCGGAGCCGTCCTGGATAGCCCCGTTCACCGGGCTGAGCCCGCGACAGTTCGGCAAGCTGATCACCGCGCTGCGGCGTGAGGGCGCCGATCCGGTCCGCAAGGGCCGGCCGTGGTCGCTGCCGCTGGAAGACCGGGTGCTGCTGGTCGCCGCGTACTGGCGCACCAACCTCACCCTGCGCCAACTCGCCCCGCTGTTCGGGGTGTCGAAGTCCGCGGCCGACCGCATCATCGACCACCTCGGACCGGCGCTCGCCCTGCAGCAGCGCAAGCGGTTCCGCAAGGACACCGTGCTGATCGTGGACGGCACCCTGGTCCCCACCCGCGACCACACCATCGCCGAGCGGTCCAAGAACTACCGGTACTCCACCAACCACCAGGTCGTCATCGACGCCGGCACCCGGCTCGTCGTCGCCATCGGCCGACCGGTGCCGGGCAACCGCAACGACTGCCGGGCGTGGGAGGACTCCGGCGCCAAGGACGCCGTCGGCACGACGCCTACGGTGATCGCCGACGGCGGCTACCGGGGCACCGGCCTGGTCATCCCGCACCGCCGCGAACGCGGTCAGATCGAGCTTGCGGACTGGAAAGAGGACCACAACCGCTCCCACCGCAAGGTCCGCGCCCGTGTCGAGCACGCCTTCGCCCGCATGAAGACCTGGAAGATCCTCCGCGACTGCCGCCTGAAAGGCGACGGCGTTCACCACGCGATGCTCGGCGTCGCCCGCCTGCACAACCTCGCCCTCGCCGGGTGACCGGAAAAACGACGCTGGTCAACCGGCATGCCGTAGATCATTTACGGGACAGCCCTTAGGTGTATTGCCCTGAGAGGTTAGGGACGCGGCTGGCGGGTGGCTGGCCTTTCAGCGCGGTGTGTCCGCGGTGGTGATTGTAGGTGTGCAGCCAGTCGGGGAA
>NZ_MUME01000292.1 GCF_002155915.1 Streptomyces thermovulgaris
GCCGAGAGAAATCGCAGTCATGGCGTCAACCCCGGTTCCCGGAGACGGTCTCGCGCAGCGCGCGCAGGGACTCCTTCAAGGACCCCGTGGTGGCGAGCACGGCGGTGGGCTCGTAGCCGCAGTGCGCCATGCAGTTGGCGCAGCGCGGGTCCTTGCCGCGGCCGTAGCGGTCCCAGTCGGTCTCCTCGACGAGCTCCCGGTACGTGGGGACGTAACCGTCGCTCATCAGATAGCAGGGGCGCTGCCAGCCGAAGACCGAGTAGTTGGGGATCGCCCAGGCGGTGCACGGGAAGTCGATCTTCCCCTCGAGGAAGTCGAGGAACAGCGGCGAGTGGTTGAGCCGCCAGCGGTGCCGGTTGCCGCCCGCGAAGGCCTTCCGGAACAGTTCGCGGGTCTGCTCCACGCCCAGGAAGTGCTCCTGGTCGGGCGCCTTCTCGTAGGCATAGGCGGGCGAGATCATCATCTCGTCGACCCTGAGGTCGTCGTTGAGGTAGTTGAGCACCTCGATGACGGTCTGCGGGGTGTCGGTGTTGAAGAAGGTGGAGTTGGTGGTCACCCGGAAGCCGCGCCGCTTGGCCTCCTTGATGGCCTCCACCGCCTCGTCGAACACGCCCTCCTTGGCGACCGACCGGTCGTGCCGCTCGCGCAGTCCGTCGATGTGCACCGTGAAGGCGAAGTAGCGGGACGGCCTGAACTCGTCCATCTTCCTGCGCAGCAGCAGCGCGTTGGTGCACAGGAAGACGTATTTGCGCCGGGCCACCAACTGCCGGACGATCTCCCCGATCTGAGGGTGCATCAACGGCTCGCCGCCCGCGATGGACACCATCGGCGCACCCGACTCCAGCACCGCTCCCACGGCCTGGGCGACCGGCATGCGCTGCTTGAGCACCCCGGCCGGGTGCTGGATCTTGCCGCAGCCCTCGCACTTGAGGTTGCAGGCGAAAAGCGGCTCAAGCTCCACGAGCAGCGGGAACTTGTCCCGCCCGCGCAGTTTCTGCCGGGCCAAGTATGTAGCGACCTTGATGGACTGGCGCAGCGGCATGGCCATCGGGCTCACCTCCTGGGGAGCAGAACATTACGGTGCCATTCGAGGAAAGTCGGCAGGACGGACCGAAGAACACGGAAAGCCGATATTCCGCCGCGGACCGTTCCGATACGGACGAGCTCATGCTCTGGAGCGTCCACGACCACGCGCACTGCCGCAACCGGGCGCGCGCCCGTGCGCACGGCGCTCAGGAGCGTGGCCGCCGATTCCATGTCGACGGCGATTGCGCCGGTCGCACGCAGCGCGGCCCGTTCGGCGCCGCGCACGATGCGGCCGGAGCCGGTGAGCGGCCCGGTGTGGACGGTGCGTCCGGGCAGGGCGCGCATGAGCTCCTCGACAAGCACCTCGGTGCCGACGCACGGCACGGTGCCGCGCGGGGCCCGGGTCTCCTCGGCGACGACGAGGTCGCCGGGGCGCATGCCCGGGACGAGTCCCGCGCAGAAGCCCGTGGCCAGTACCGCGGCCCGCGCCAGCGGCGGGCCGGCCAGCGCCCGGGCGACGGACCGCTCCGCCGCCCGGGGTCCCATTCCCGTCCGCAGCACGGTCACCGGACCGCTCGCGCCCCGCAGGTCCGGCCCGGCTCCCCGGCGCCGGGAGCCGGTGCCGGGGAGCCGGCCCGGCCGGCCGTGCGCGGCCCCTTCCGCGCCGGGGCCTTCGCGCTCCCCCGGGCTTTCGGTCCCGGGCGTGCGGAGGGGATCTTCGGGAGCCCTCGGCACCGGCCCGTCCCCGCGTCGCACACCCCGGGCGCCCAGGCGCAGGGCGAGGTGCTCGATGCCGAGCGCGCAGGCGATCAGCAGCGGGGGCGGGCCGGGCCGGGCGCCCATCAGCTTCCCCCAGCCTCGGCCCGGGAGGAAACGACCGGGGGTTCGGCGGTGCGCCGGGCGGTGGCGGGCCCGCCGTGCAGATACCGGCCCAGCGCGGTGAGCGGGAAGACCTGCCGGTAGAGGTGGTAGTTGATGGAGAAGTCCCAGGGGAAGCCGGTGCCGGTGAAGTACGGCTCGTCCCAGGAGCCGTCCTCCCGCTGGGTGGCCACGAGCCACTGGACGCCGCGCTCGACGGCCCGGGAGTCCCTCTCCCCGGCCGCGAGCAGCGCCATCAGCGCCCACGCGGTCTGCGAGGCGGTGGAGGCGCCCTTGCCGCTCCACTTCCTGGGGTTCTTGTAGGACCGCAGGTCCTCGCCCCAGCCGCCGTCGTCGTTCTGCACGCGTTCCAGCCAGGCCACCGCGCGGCGGATCGCCGGATGGGAGCCGGGCAGGCCGGCGGCGATCAGGGCGGGCACGACGGATCCGGTGCCGTAGAGGTAGTTGACGCCCCAGCGGCCGAACCACGAGCCGTCCGGCTCCTGCTCGGCCAGCAGCCAGGCGATGCCGCGCCGGGTGCGCGGGTCGTGGGCCAGGCCCTCGGCGGCGAGCATCTCCACGACGTGCGCGGTGACGTCGGCCGACGGCGGGTCGATGACCTCGCCGAAGTCGCAGAACGGCAGCCGGTTGGGGAAGGGGCTGGTGTTGTCGACGTCGAAGGCGCCCCAGGCGCCGTTCCTGGACTGCATGCCGAGATTCCAGCGGACCCCGCGCCCAATGGCCCTGTCCACCCGCTCCGGGTCGTGGTGCCTGACCCGGCGCAGCGCGAGGATCACCTCTGCGGTGTCGTCGACGTCGGGGTAGTTGTCGTTGTGGAACTCGAACGCCCAGCCGCCCGGCGGCAGCCCCGGGCGGCGCACCGCCCAGTCGCCGGGGCGCACGACCTGCTCGCCGAGCAGCCAGTCGGCGGCCTTGACCAGCTGCGGGTGGTCGGCGGGCAGGCCCGCGTCGGCGAGCGCGATGGTGGCCAGGCAGGTGTCCCAGACGGGCGACTGGCAGGCCTCGACCATCCGGGAGCCGTCCTCGCGCCAGACGGTGAAGCGGTCCAGCGACTCAAGGCCGGCGCGCATCACCGGGTGGTTGAGGTCATACCCCAGCAGATGCAGTGCGATGATCGAGTACACTGCAGGGGGCTGGATGCCACCCCAACAGCCGTCGTTCTCCTGGCGTTCGATGATCCAGCGTGCGGCGGTGTTCATCGCGGCCCGGCGCACCCGTTTGGGTGCCACCTTGCGGAAGGCGTGCAGGGCCTTGTCCAGACGCTGGAAGAGGCCGTCCCAGCTGGTGGCCGGGGCGAGCGGCCGGGGCGGACTGGGACGGTCCGGGTCGGTGTGCAGTTCGTCCAGCGGGAAGGGCGCGGGGCGTACCGGCCGTTTGGCGAAGACGATGGTGAGCGGCACGATGGTCTGCCGGGCCCAGCAGCCGAAGTCGTAGATGTTGAGCGGCATCCAGGTGGGCAGCCAGATCAGTTCGGGTGGCAGTTCCGGCAGGTCCTCCCACTTCCACCAGCCGAACAGCGCGAGCCAGATCCGGGTGAAGACACGGGAGGCGGCGATGCCGCCCTGTTCCCGGATCCAGGCGGAGGCCCTGGCCATGTGGGGTGCGTCGGGCGCGTCACCGGCCAGGCGCAGGGCGACATAGGCCTCGATGGTGGTGGAGAGGTCGCCGGGCCCGCCGTGGAAGGTGGCCCAGGTGCCGTCCTCGCGTTGCTCCGCGCGGATGAACAGGGCGGCGGCGCGGGTGGTCGCCTCGTCGGAGATGCCCAGGAACTGGCGCAGCAGCAGGTCCTCGGCGTCCATGGTGACGTTCGTCTCGAGGTCGCCCTTCCACCAGCCCTCGGCGTTCTGCCTGGCCAGTAGGAAGTCGGTGGCCCGTCTGACGGCTTCTGCGGCGGCTTGTGGTGTCCCGGCCGCCTCGGGGGTGGTGAGTGCGGTTTCCGTGGCCGCGGCAGCGCGGGACGGCAGTGTCGCCCCGGTGCTTCCGTCGGTCGTCGTTGTCATGGCTTCCCCTTCGTGCAGTCGTGCGAGTCGTGCTGCTGTGGGTCCGCCGTCGGCCGGTGCCCGAAACCCCCTGCGGCACCGGCCGTCGACTGTCAGAGGCTGGTTCGGCCGATAGGGATCAACCCTTCCGTGCGACGACGAAGTCGGCGAGCGCGGTGAACGCGGCCCGCACCTGTTCGGGCATGTTCACGGCGTCGAGGGCCTCGATGGCGATGGCGTGCTGACGGCGCGCCTCCTCGGTCGTCCACTCACGGCCGCCCGCTTCCTCGATGAGGGCGGCACGGGCCGCGAACTCCTCCTCGGAGAAGTTCGCGAAGTCGCTGCTCCTGGCGTCGGCGGCGAGGATCTCGCCGAGCCGTTCGGAGGCGGGGCCGCCCGCCGCGAGGGCGGCCACGACCGGCAGGGACTTCTTGCGCTGGCGCAGATCGCTCCAGGTCTGCTTGCCGGTGGCCTTCGGGTCGCCCCAGATGCCGAGGAGGTCGTCGACGGCCTGGAAGGCCAGGCCGAGGTGGTAGCCGTACTTCTCCAGCAGGTCGGCGGTGGCGTCGTCCGCGCCGCCGAGGACCGCTCCGATGGAGCAGGCGCAGGCGAGCAGGGCTCCGGTCTTGTTGCCCTCCATCTCCAGGCACTCCTCGACACTGACGCGGTCGCGCTGCTCGTAGGAGATGTCCTGCGCCTGACCGTCGATCAGGGCGCGGCTGGCGGTGGTCAGACGGCGGGCGGCGCGGCCGGCCTCGACGGTGCCGAGCTCCAGCAGGACCTCGTTCGCCAGGGCGAACAGGGCGTCGCCGACCAGGATGGCCTGGGCGGGGCCGTGCACCTTCCAGACGGTGTCGCGGTGGCGGCGCTGCTCGTCGCCGTCCATCAGGTCGTCGTGCAGCAGCGAGAAGTTGTGGACGAGTTCGACGGCGACCGCGCCGGGCACGCCCGCCTCGGGCGCGGCCCCGGCCGCCTCCGCGGAGAGCACGGCCAGGGCGGGGCGTACGGCCTTGCCGCCGGAGGCGTCCGCGGGGTTGCCCTGGGCGTCGATCCAGCCGAAGTGGTAGGCGGCGACGGTGTCCATGGGAGGGGCCAGGCGGTCCACGGCCGCCCGCAGTACCGGCGTGGCCAGGGTCCGGCCGCGCTCCAGCAGCGCGGTCACGTCCACCGCGGTCCCTCGAGCGGGCGTCGAGGCCGGGGGAACAGTGGGCACAATCTCTCCTCTTGTTGCGGTGCCGAAAGTGCGGAAGCCTGCCACGGGATGCTGATCGAGCGTCATGCCGCCGCCTCCTCGATGGTGAGCAGACGGTCCGGCCGGGGCCGGCCCAGGGTGGTCAGTGCGGCGTCGGCCGCCTGCACACCGCTGCGGACCGCACTCTCCATGGTCGCGGGCCACCCGGTGGCGGTCCACGCTCCGGCCAGGTACAGGCCGGGTGCCTTGGTGCGGGCGCCGGGCCGCAGTCGCCCGACGCCGGGTGCCGGGGCGAACGTCGCCGTGCGCTCCCGGGTCACGAAGAAGTCCTTCACCTCCGCGCCGCGCGCGCGGGGCAGCAGCCGCTCCAGCTCGGGCAGATAGCGCTCCCGCAAAGCGGCGACGGGCAGGTCGATCTCGTCCTGTGCCACCGACTGGGACACGGCCAGGTACTGACCGCGTCTCAGCCCGGACGCCCCGGTGCGGTCGAAGACCCACTGCACGGGCGTGCCGAGCGCCGCGAAGAAGGGCTTGGTGAGCACGGTGCGGTCGTAGACGACGTGGACGTTGAGGATCGGTGCGGTGCCGATGCGGAGCAGCCGGTCGGGGTCGTCCAGGGCGCCCGGGGGCAGCAGGGCGTGCGCCTCGCGCTGCGGGACGGCGAGGACGACGGCGTCGGCGTGCAGGGTCCCGCCGGGCACCCGGACGTTCCAGCCCCCGTTCCCGTCGCTGGAGACGGAGGTGACACGGGTGCGCAGTTCGGTGCGCACGCCCGCGGAGTCCAGTGCCCTGCGGGTCATCCGGTCGTGCAGCTCGCCCAGGGGGACGCGGGCCCAGCCGATGTCGGCCGCGCCCGGGTCGGAGAGCAGCCCGGTCTTGAACACCATCGCGGCCAGCGCCAGCGAGGCGTCGGAGGCGACCGCGTTGAGGGTGGCGACCCCGACCAGGTTCCACAGGGCCTCGACGGCGCGCGCGGACTGGCCGTGCGCGGCCAGCCAGCTGCCGAAGTCCTGCGTGTCCAGGGCCGGGTCGGCGGGGTCGAGGGCCTTGAGCGCGAGCGCGGCGCGGCCCGCCCGGATGCGCTCGGCGAGCGTCAGATGCGGGTAGGTGGCCAGGCTCCGCCCCAGGTGCAGGGGGACGGGCAGCGCGTCGCGGCGCAGTCGGCCCAGACGCCGTCCCTCGGGGCGGCGGACATCGAGGACGGGCACCTCGAGCCGGTCCTGCAGCGGGGCGAGTGCCGCGCCGCCGATCCGGTCGAGGAGCCGGCGGTAGGCGGTGCAGCAGCGCAGGTAGACATGCTGCCCGTTGTCGACGGCGAGGTCGCCGCGCCGGAAGGAGAAGACGAGTCCGCCCAGGCGCGGCCTGCCCTCGAGCAGGGTCACGCGCACCCCGGCGTCGGCGAGCTCGAGCGCGGCGGTGACACCGGCGAGTCCGCCGCCGACCACGACGGCGTGCCGCCCGGCCGGGCCGCGGGTGCCGGTGAGCTGCTCCTGCTGCCGCCTGTCGTCGGTCATCGTGCGCCCTCCCCCGCGTGTCCGCCGCGCTGGGCGCATCCGCTGCGGGCGGCTGCCGCCGCTTGGGCGCACAGGGGCGCCCGCCGCTTCGTGCCGGTCGTGGCACCGTGCACCGACAGGGTCCTCACACACGCCTCCTGATGGTCCGCCGGTTCACGTGCCGGGCGTCGAGGCCGGACAGGCCGCGCACGGCGACATACGCCTTCTCGTGTCCGGGCAGCGAGACCCGGCCGCGCAGCACGGCCTCCGGCTCGCGCTCGATGCGGTCGAGCAGACGACGGTAGATGCCGGCCATGGCGGCGACGCACGCGCCGCTGCGCCGGTCCAGCAGGGGCAGCAGCCGGTAGCCCTCGGCGAACAGGGCACGGGCCCGCCGCACCTCGAAGTGCACCAGGCCCGCGAAGTCGGAGCCCTCCGGCGGGGTCGGTCCGCGGAATCCCGCCGAGCAGCCGAACTTGGCGAGGTCGTCGGCGGGCAGATAGACCCGGCCGCCCTCGGCGTCCTCGCGGATGTCCCTGAGAATGTTGGTCAGCTGCAGTGCCAGCCCCAGCGTGTCGGCGTACTCGGGGGCGCGTTCGGCGCCGCGCGCTCCCGGCTCGGTGCCGAACACACCGAGGGAGAGCCGTCCGATGGCCCCGGCCACGCAGCGGCAGTAGACCTTGAGGTCCTCCCAGGTCTCGTACGTCGTGCCGCGCACGTCCATCAGGACGCCGTCGATGAGCTCGTCCAGGCCCTCGAGCGGGATCGGGAAGGTGCGGGCGGCGTGGGCGAGGGCGACGGCGACGGGGTCGGTGTCGTCCTCCTCGACCGCGCCCGCGCGGATCCGGCCGAGCAGCGCCCTCGCCTCCTCCAGACGGGTGACCTTGACCTCGTCGGCCAGCGCGCCGTCGCCGATGTCGTCGATCCGCCGGGAGAACGCGTACAGCGCCGACATCGCGCGGCGCTTGGGGGCCGGCAGCAGTCTGATGCCGTAGGCGAAGTTGCGGGCCTGTCCCGCGGTGACGGCCTCGCAGTAGCTGTAGGCGGCGAGTACCTGCGCGGACACGAGCGGTTCCGATTCCACGGCCCGGATCACCCCTCTCCTCGCAGCGTCAGGCCCGCCTCGCGCAGCAACTGGACCTTGCCGGGCCGGGGCGGGCCGGGAAGTACGTCGTAGTCGGCGGCGGCGATCGCCCTGAGCGCCGCCCTTCCTCCTGCCACGAACCCTGCGAGCAGCAGTTTCAGCCTGCCGTGGACGCTCCCCACGAGGGGGGCGCCCTCGTCCAGGAGCGCATGGGCGCGTTCCGCCTCATGGGCGATCAGCGCACGCACCGACGCGTTCGCGGTAGGCGCGGCGAGGTCCGCCTCCTGGACGTGAAAACGTTTCATGTCCGCGGCGGGCAGGTAGATGCGGTCGCGGCCGAGGTCCTCCTTCACGTCCTGGAGGTGCTCGACGATCTGCAGGGCGGTGCAGATGGCGTCGGAGCGGCGGATCCGTTCGGGGGTCGAGGTGCCGGTGACGGCGAGGACGAGGCGGCCGACGGGGTTGGCGGACAGTTCGCAGTAGGCGAGGAGGTCGTCGTAGGTCTCGTACCGCGTGACGAGCTGGTCCTGGCGGTTGGCGGCGATCAGGCCGAGGAACGGCCCGGGGGTCAGCGAACGGCGGCGGACGGTGGGCTGGAGCCGGCGCAGCAGCGGGTGGCGCGGGGTGCCGTCGAAGACCCGGCGCAGATCGGCCTCGAGGGCGTCGAGAAGGGCCAGGCGGTCCTCCGCCCGGTCGGCCGGTACGCCGAGCAGCCGGGCGTCGGCGCCGCCGGGGGCCAGGTCGCCGTCGCCGATGTCGTCGACGAGGCGGGCGAAGCCGTAGACGGCCATGAGGTCGGTGCGCCAGGCCCTGGGCAGGAAGAACGGTGCCACGGGGAAGTTCTCGCCCGCGGCCTTGTCGAGGGTGGCGCGTTCGGGGTCGCGCGCCGTCGGTGCCGGCGTCATCGTCCGCTGCCCGGAACGGGGACGGCACATGCTGCGCTGAGCTGGGGAGTTTCCGTAGCCATTGCCGTCACATCTCCCGTTCTACACTGCCGACCCGACACACGCTGTCTCGGACACGCCGCCCGGCCGTCCGCGGCGGCCCGACGGAGGGTGTCGCGCATTATCTCCCCACTTGCCGCTTTCCAGGACCGGTACAGCTTACGTTGTACTACGCACCGGGCTCCGCCGGGGTGTCCCGGACGTCGCAACAACACACCGATTGCGCCAAGATCCCTTCATTCGGCGGGAGTTGATGCGTTCTTCGCAGACGCCGGACCCCGCCGAAACGGTTGCGACGGGGCCCGAACGGGTGGAGGTCACCTGCCGGTGAACTTCTCGTACTCCTTGAGCACCTCGTCGGTGGGCCCGTCCATGCGCAGCTCGCCGCGCTCCAGCCACAGCACCCGGTTGCAGGTGTCGCGGATCGACTTGTTGTTGTGGCTGACCAGGAAGACCGTGCCGGCCTCCTTGCGCAGCTCCCGGATGCGCTCCTCGGAGCGCTTCTGGAACTTGCGGTCGCCGGTGGCCAGCGCCTCGTCGATCATGAGAACGTCGTGCTTCTTGGCGGCGGCGATGGAGAAGCGCAGCCGGGCGGCCATGCCGGAGGAGTAGGTGCGCATCGGCAGGGAGATGAAGTCGCCCTTCTCGTTGATGCCGGAGAAGTCGACGATCTCCTGGTAGCGCGCCTTGATCTCCTCGCGGGACATGCCCATGGCCAGCCCGCCGAGGTAGACGTTGCGCTCGCCGGTCAGGTCGTTCATCAGCGCCGCGTTCACCCCGAGCAGCGAGGGCTGGCCGTCGGTGTAGATCCTGCCGTTCTCCACCGGCAGCAGGCCCGCGATGGCCTTGAGCAGCGTGGACTTGCCGGAGCCGTTGGTGCCGATCAGACCGATGGCCTCGCCGCGGTAGGCGACGAACGAGACCCCCTTGACGGCGTGCACCCGGCGTACGCCCCGCGCCGCGTCGCCGCCGCGCCGCAGAATGCGGTTGAGGGCGGCGGTGGCGCTGCCCTTGCCGCCCTTCGCACCGTTGACCCGGTAGACGACGTGCAGCTCGTCGACGATGACGGTGGGCACGCGCTGCCCGCCGCCGTGCTGCTCCCGCCCGCGCTCCGGCTCAGCCACGGCCGTACCTCTCCTCCGCCTTCCAGAAGTACACAAAGCCACCGACGAAGAAGACCACGGCCCACCCCAGGGCGGCAGCCCACACATGCGGCGGCAGATGCGAGGAGCCGTAACCGTCGATCAACGCAAAACGCATCAGATCCATGTAGACGGCGGCCGGGTTGTACTGCAGCAACCGGATGAACCACTCCGGCCGCCCCGCCAGCATCCCGTCGATGGAGAACATCACACCCGACGCATACATCCACGTCCGCGTCACGAACGGCATCAGCTGCGCCAGATCCGGCGTCCGCGCCCCCATCCGCGCCATGATCAGCGCAAGACCGGTGTTGAAGAGGAACTGCAGCACCAGCGCCGGCACGATCAGCAGCCACGCCGGCCCCGGACGACTGCCGAAGGCCAGCACCACCCCGAACAGCACGACCATCGACACCAGCAGCTGCTGCAACTGCTGCAACGCAAACGAGATCGGCAGCGAGGCCCGCGGAAAGTGCAGCGCCCGCACCAGCCCCAGATTGCCCGAGATGGCCCGCACCCCCGACATCACCGAGGTCTGGGTGAAGGTGAACACGAACACCCCCGTGACCAGAAACGGCACGTAGGTGTCCTGCGCCAGCCCCCGGTCGGCCTGCAGGATGACCCCGAAGATGAAGTAGTACACCGCCGCGTTCAGCAGCGGCGTGACCACCTGCCACAGCTGCCCCAGCCTGGCCTGGCTGTACTGCGCGGTCAGCTTCGCCTGGGAGAAGGCCAGGATGAAGTGCCGCCGCCGCCACAACTGACGCACATACTCCGGCAGGGAAGGACGCGCGCCGCTGACGGACAGACCGTACTTCTCGGCGAGCTGGCGCGCCGTGAGGCCCTCGTCGGACGACGGGGCCTTGCCGAGGGCGACGCCGCCGTCATGCGTTGTCTCGCTCACAGGTGGAAACTTTCGTCTTCGGGATGCGCACCCTGTGCGGATGTCCGGGCGGGGCACGAGCACCGGCCGGACGGGCCGGACGCTCCGGGAAACGAGCTTGTCAGATGATC
This sequence comes from Streptomyces thermovulgaris, assembly GCF_002155915.1. GTDB lineage: Bacteria > Actinomycetota > Actinomycetes > Streptomycetales > Streptomycetaceae > Streptomyces > Streptomyces thermovulgaris. The sequence continues at coordinate 10,754 of NZ_MUME01000292.1, forward strand.
GGTGGTCGGCCCAGTCGGGTGAGTCGCCACACCGTACGCCATCGCATGGGCCGACGCGGTCCGCAGGGTGTGGTCCAGCCCTCCTTGAAGCCGCCGAACCAGGCCTTCAGGGCCGGCCGGGAGGGGCGGCGGACGAGGGTGAGCAGCAGCCACACCCCCAGGTAGAGCGGGATGAGGGGGACCGGGAGGTTGCGGCGGGCGAGCCAGACGCGGTTGCGGGCGACCATGCGGTGGTAGACCGCGTGCCGCGAGGGCGCGGTCGTCGGGTGGTGCAGCACCATGTCGGACCGGTAGTCGATCATCCAGCCCGCGTCCAGGGCCCGCCAGGCCAGGTCGGTCTCCTCGTGGGCGTAGAAGAATTCGTCCGGCAGCAGGCCGACCTCCGCGAAGACCCGCGTCCGCACGGCGTTGGCGCCGCCGAGGAAGGTGGTCACCCGGGAGGAGCGCATCGGGTCCGAGGCGCGCAGCCGCGGCACATGACGGCGCTGGGTGACGCCGGTGTCCGGGTCGGCGATGCGGAAGCTGATGATGCCGAGCCGGTCGTCGGCCGCGAAGGCCTGGCGGCACAGCTCGGCGGTGTCGGTGCGGGCGAGCAGGCCGTCGTCGTCGAGGAACAGCAGGATGTCGACGTCGCTGCCGGCCGGGCCGAAGGCCTCGATGCCGACGTTGCGGCCGCCGGGGATGCCGAGGTTCTCCGGCAGCTCCACCGTCCGTACGCCCTCGGGGACGTCCGGGACGGGCGAACCGTTGCCGACGACCACCACCTCGATGGGGTCGCCCTCCTGCTTGGCGACCGAGTCGAGCAGGGCCCGCAGCTCCTCGGGGCGGTTGCCCATGGTGATGATCACGGCGCCCACTTTGAGCGAAGAGGTCATGCCGCTCACCTCAGCCTGCTGGACGCGAGAATGGACACCAGATGCAGAAGCGTCTGCAGAAGCGCGATGCCGGCCAGGACCGCGATGCCGAGCCGGGTCCAGAACAGACCGCCGGCGATCAGGTCGCCCACCGCGACCAGCAGGATGAACAGGCTGGCCTCGACGCCTCCGACCAGGCGGTGGAACTTCAGTGCGGCGGCCGCTCTGCGGGCCAGGGCCAGGCCAGAGGAGCGGGGCACGGCCGCCTCGTCCCCGGCCGCCGGCAGTCCGCTGCGGGCGCGGGCCACGTCGACCAGGTCGGTCTCGGCCTTGATCAGGACGGCGCCGAGCGCGGCCAGGGTGCCGAGGAACGCCCACAGCCACTGCGGGCCCTCGGTGCCCCGCAGGTCGGCGCCGCGCAGTCCGAAGCCGGCCAGCAGGGCCGCCTCGGACAGATAGTGGCCGACGCGGTCCAGGTAGACCCCGGTGACGGAGGTCTGGCCGCGCCAGCGGGCGATCTCCCCGTCGACGCAGTCCAGCAGCAGATAGACCTGGATCAGGACGGCACCGAGCAGGGCGCCCGGCAGGCCCGGCACGAGCAGGGCCGCGCCCGCCAGGACGCCCGCGACGACCATCAGGCAGGTGAGCCGGTTGGGCGTGATCCTGGTGCCCACCAGGCGGCGGTCCACCCGCAGGGACACCTCCCGCATGTAGAGGCGGCCCGCCCAGTGCTCACCGCTGCGCCGGTCCCTCACCCCTTCGGGGTGCACGACCGGGCGTAGTTCAGCTACCGATGGTCTTGACATAGTCGAGGTAGAGACCCTTGATCTGGTCGGACGTGAGGGCGAGGTGTTCGAGGATCGTGTAGCGGCCGGGCCGGGTCTCCGGAGCGAACTCCACCACCCGGACGAACTCGTCCACCGTGAAGCCGATGTCCGTGGGCAGCACCGGCAGCCCGTGCCGGCGCAGCACCGCGGCCATGGCGGCCGACTCCTCATGGGCCCCGCGCAGGTACATGGCGAAGGCGGCGCCGATGCCGCACTGCTCGCCATGGCTCGCGGCCCGCTGGGGGAACAGCAGGTCGAAGGCGTGGTTGATCTCGTGGCAGGCGCCGGAGGCGGGCCGTGAGTCGCCCGAGATCGACATGGCGATGCCGGTGAGCACCAGGGCCTCGGCGAGCACCTGCAGGAAGTCGCTGTCCTCGATGCCGCCCGGATGGCGCAGGACGGCCTCGCCCGCCTGACGGGCCATGGCCGCGGCCAGACCGTCGATCTTCTCCCCGTTGACGCGGTGGGACAGCTCCCAGTCCGCGACCGCGGAGATGTTCGAGACGGCGTCGCCGATGCCCGAGCGCACGAACCGGGCCGGGGCCTCGCGGATCACGTCCAGGTCGATGAGGACCGCGATCGGGTTCGGCACGCCGTAGGAGCCGCGGCCCGCGTCGTTGTCCAGGGTGGCGACCGGGGAGCACAGGCCGTCGTGGGAGAGGTTGGTGGGCACCGCGACCAGGGGCAGGCCGACGCGGGCCGCGGCGAACTTCGCACAGTCGATGATCTTGCCGCCGCCCAGGCCCACCACCGCGTCGTAGTGGCCGCTCTTCATCTTCCCGGCCAGACGGACGGCGTCGTCGAGGGTGCCGCCGCCCACCTCGTACCAGTCGGCACCAGGCAGCGAGGGAGCGATCCGCTCCCTCAGCCGGGCACCGGAACCGCCGCTGACCGCGACGGCCAGCCGCCCCGAGTGCGAGATGCGCTCGTCGGCGAGCACCGCCGCCAGGTCGTCCAGCGCGCCGGCGCGGATCTCCACCACCACCGGCGAGGGAATCAGCCGGGTCAGTACTGGCACGCGATCTCACGCCCCTTGGCGAGATCGTCGTGGTTGTCGATCTCCACCCAGCTGACCTCCCCGATCGGCGCCACGTCCACCCGGAAGCCCCGGTCGACCAGCTCCTGGTAGCCGTCCTCGTAGTACAGCTGCGGATCCCGCTCGAAGGTGGCCTTCAGCGCGTCGGCCAGCTCCTCGGCCGCCTCGCGCTCGATCAGGGTGACCCCGATGTACTCGCCGGTGGCCTCCGCCGGGTCCATCAGCTTGGTGATCCGCCGCACCCCCTTGTCCGGGTCGACGACCACCTTCATCTCCTCCTCGGCCAGCGGCTTGACCGTGTCCAGGGCCAGGATCACCTTCCGGTCGCCGCCCCGGGCCTCCAGCAGGGTCCGCTCCACCGACACCGGGTGCACCGTGTCCCCGTTGGCCAGGATCACGCCCTCCTTCAGCGCCTCCCGGCCGCACCACAGGGAGTAGGCGTTGTTCCACTCCTCGGCCCGGTCGTTGTCGATCAGCGTCAGCTTCAGGCCGTACGTGCGCTCCAGCGCCGCCCGACGCTCGTAGACGGCCTCCTTGCGGTAACCGACGATGATCGCCGCCTCGGTCAGGCCTATCTCGGCGAAGTTGCGGAGCGTGAGGTCCAGCACCGTCGGGGCGTCGGCCGCGCCCTCCGGCCCCACCGGCACCAGCGCCTTGGGCAGGCTGTCGGTGTAGGGGCGCAGACGCCGTCCGGCGCCGGCCGCCAGCACAAGGCCGATCATGCGGGTTCTCCTTCGTCGTGTACGGCGGGTGCGCCCCTCAGATGAGAGGTCACCCAGAAGTGAATGCTCTCGGCGAGCACGACCAGGGCCACGGCCACGGCGAGCACCGTGAGCGCGACCGTGAACTGTGTGGCGGTGAGCAGCGCGGCCAGCACGGCGACCAGCAGCGTCCGCCCCTCCTGCCCCCCGATGGCGCGCACCAGCCAGGCCGGCGGCGCTCCGGCGTCGCCGCGGATGCGGTACACCGTGTCGTAGTGATGGTAGGCGACGGCCGCGACCAGCCCGAAAGCCGCGGGAAGCGCCCCGGGCACGTCCGCTTCGGCGGCCAGGACCAGGACGGTTCCGTATTCGGCGGCGCGCAGGAGCGGGGGGATCAGCCAGTCGAGACGGCCGGTGAGGGGCCGGGCGAGGGCCAGGCCCGCGAGGAGGGCGTGGCAGACGGCGGCCACGACGACGCTCCAGGGGCCGCCCAGGAACAGGGCACAGGCCAGGACCGCCACGCCGAGCACGGCCGGCGGCAGCGGGGGGTACCGGTGTGCTCCGGCACCGGGCAGTGCGGCGGCGAGGGAGGCGAGCGGTCCGTTGTCCGCCAGGTCCGCCAGCGCCCGCGCCGCCCGGTCGGTGCGCCGTGCCGTACGGGTCACCGACCGCAGGACCCGCCCCGCCGTGGTGTACGCCGCCGCGAAGGCGCAGCCGACGAGCAGCGCGCAGAAGGTGATCCTCGGGGTGGTGGCCGCGGTGAGGACGGCGATCATGGCCCAGCGTTCGCCGATGGGCAGGACGATCATCCGGCGCACCCAGACGGTCCAGCCGACCCTGTCCAGCCTCTCGGAGAGGGCGGCGGTGGGGCTGGTGCTGGCCGTGGCTCCGGCGTTCGCCTCGTTGAAGGAGAAGTCGACCACGTGCCGGCAGGTCTGCAGGACCATGGCGCCCAGGGCCAGGGCCCATACGTCGTCGCCGCCGCGGGCGGCGCCGAGGGCGAGGCCGGCGTAGTAGGCGTACTCCTTGGCCCGGTCGAAGGTGGCGTCCAGCCAGGCGCCGAGGGTGGAGTACTGCAGCGAGTAGCGGGCGAGCTGGCCGTCGGTGCAGTCGAGGACGAACGAGGCGATGAGCAGCACGCCGGCGGCGACGAACCCGGCGCGGGTGCCGGTGGCGGCGCAGCCGGCCGCCACGAGCGCGGTGAGCAGGGAGGCGGTGGTGACCTGGTTGGGGGTCAGGCCGCGGCGGGCGCACCAGCGGGCGAGGTAGCGGGAGTACGGGCTGATGAAGAAGGTGGTGAAGAAGCCGTCGCGGGCCTTGACGGCCGACTTCAGGCGTATGGCCTCGTCGTCGACGGCGTCGACGGCCTGCCGGGTCTCGTTGCGGGACTGGGGGTCGTCGGGCACGGCGGCGACGAGGCTGCCCAGCTCGGGGCGGTGCACCTCGGCGCCGTCGGCCTCCAGGGCGGCGGCGATCCGGTCGGCGAGTCCGTCGAGGACGACGGGGGCACCGCCCTGCTCGCGTGCGGCCGAGGACCAGGGGGAGGTGCCGCCGGCGGCGGAGTTCTCGCGGGCCATCGCGCGGGTCAGCGCCTGCCGGCCGGCCGGGCGGGCGGTGACCGCGCCGGGGATGGCGGCGAGCGGGAAGCGGGGGTCGGTCAGGCCCAGGCGCAGTGCGTGCAGATGGCCGACGAACCGGGCGTCGACGACGGCGACCCGCTGGTCGGCGGGCACCTGGGCGAGCAGGGTCTCGGCCTCTGTTCCGTCGGCGGCGATCCGCACGTCGAAGCCGAGGGACCGCAGATCGTTCTCCAGCGACGATCCGGGAACCGGCTGACCGGTGAGGATGGCGGTCGACAACCGAACTCACTCCCTGGGGGCCGACGCATCCGCGCCGGTCGTGTGCATGATGGGACGCCGCCGGCCCGTGGCACTCGAGCGGCATCGGCAGAGGCTATCGGATGCCGGGAAGCGCTCGTCCACCGCACCGTTCACCGGCCGTGCACGGGCCGTTCACGTGGTCCGGCACCAGCCGTTCACAGGGGCCGGCACGGCCTTCGCCGCGATCATCATCGGTGATCCGGGGGCCGGGTCACAAACTCCGCGCCACCGGAGCGGACGTCCCCCGCGCGTCGGGCCGGACACCCCCGTCCCTGCGGGCATCCCGTACGAAGTTCATACCGTTCATACGGTTCATACGGACATCCTGTCGTTCATACGGACATCCCCTTCACGCATGCCGTGCCGACGCGGCCGTCCCGCGGCGTCCCGTCCCCCGGCGGCCGTCCGCGGCAGTCCGCGGCAGTCCGATGTGGGACTCGTCACGGAAGAACGCCCCGGACGCTCCGGCGCCCCCGTACGACGGGACCGGGCGTGCGGCCGGACCCGCCGGCAAAGCGGTCGGTCCGGGCGACGGGGCGGGGTACCCGGCAGGGGCTCCCAGCAGGGCGGGACCGGTCGTCGCACCCCGGCGCCCGGACCGTGCGGCACCCTGCTCCTCGAGCTGTTCTCGCAGGTCAGGGCACATGACAACGGTGTTCAGTGCCGCGTTGCCCCATACCCCCCTCCCGTAGTTCACTTCACTGTGGTCCCGCGGAACGAGGAAAGGCGGTCGGTCACATGGGTGCCGGTCATCACCACGGGCACGCGCACGGCGTCAGGGCCGGCGACACGGCGGCGGCCGCGCACCGGGGCACCCTGCGCATCGCACTGTCGATCACGCTCACCGTGATGGTGGTGGAGATCGTCGGCGGTCTGCTCGCCGACTCCCTCGCGCTGGTCGCGGACGCCGCCCACATGGCCACCGACGCCCTCGGCCTCGGCATGGCCCTGCTGGCCATCCACTTCGCCAACCGTCCGCCGAGCCGGCACCGCACCTTCGGCTACGCCCGCGCGGAGATACTCGCCGCGCTCGCCAACTGTCTGCTGCTGCTCGGCGTCGGCGGCTATGTGCTCTACGAGGCGGTGCAGCGGTTCTTCACCCCGGCCGGCACCCAGGGCGGGCTGATGATCGTGTTCGGCGCGGTCGGCCTGGTCGCGAACGTGATCTCCCTGATGCTGCTGATGCGCGGCCAGAAGGAGAGCCTGAACGTGCGCGGCGCCTTCCTGGAGGTGGCCGCGGACGCGCTCGGCTCGCTGGCGGTCATGGTCTCGGCGGCGGTGATCCTGCTCACCGGCTGGCAGGCCGCCGACCCGATCGCCTCCCTCGCCATCGGCCTGCTGATCGTGCCGCGCACCGTGCGGCTGCTGCGCGAGACCCTCGACGTGCTGCTGGAGGCGGCGCCGAGGAACGTCGACCTGGACGAGGTGCGGGCGCACATCCTGGCCCTGGACGACGTGGAGGACGTCCACGACCTGCACGTCTGGACGATCACCTCGGGTCTGCCGGTGCTGTCCGCGCACGTGGTCGTCCGCTCCGACGCCCTGGACGCCATCGGTCACGAGAAGCTGCTGCACGAGCTGCAGGGCTGCCTCGGCGACCACTTCGACGTGGAGCACTGCACCTTCCAGCTGGAGCCGAGCGGGCACGCGGAGCACGAGGCCCGGCTGTGCCACTGACGGCCCGCGGGGACCGCCGCCGGCCCGCGGGGGCCCGGAGGGTTCCGGGCCGGTCCGGGCGGCTCCGGGACGGTCCAGGCGGATCCGTTCGATTCCGTGCGGGTCCGTACGGTTCCGGGCGGGTCCGGAGGGTTTCCGAACGGTTCCGGGCGGGTCCGGGTGGGCACGCTCATCCACTGGGCCCCTCGCCGTGCCGTCACGGGACATGCGGGGGTGCCGGGAAGCGCCAGGAGTGCCGGTTTCGTACGGCAGACTTGAGCTCGAGGACCGAGGCGAAGGATGGGTATGCCGATCACACCTGCCACCGCGAAGCACAGCTCGTCGAACGGCACCGCGGATGCGATCATGCTGGAACTGGTCGACGAGGACGGCGTGACGACCGGCATCGCGGAGAAGCTCTCCGTTCACCGGCCGCCGGGCCGGCTGCACCGTGCCTTCTCGGTCTTCCTCTTCGACGACCGCGGCCGGCTGCTGCTGCAGCAGCGGGCGCCGGGCAAGTACCACTCCCCCGGTGTGTGGTCCAACAGCTGCTGCGGCCACCCGTACCCCGGCGAGGCGCCCATGGCGGCGGCGGCCCGGCGGACGTACGAGGAGCTGGGGACCTCCCCGTCGCTGCTCGCCGAGGCGGGCACGGTGCGCTACAACCATCCGGACCCGGAGTCGGGGCTGGTGGAGCAGGAGTACAACCATCTCTTCGTCGGTCTGGTGCAGTCGCCGTTGCGGCCCGACCCGGAGGAGATCGGGGCCACGGCGTTCGTGACGCCCGCCGAGCTGGCGCAGCGGCAGGCGGAGGGCACCTTCTCCGCCTGGTTCCCGACCGTGCTGGACGCGGCCCGGCCCGCGATCAGGGAGCTGACGGGGGGCGCCGGCTGGTGAGCCCCGGCCGGTGGGGACGTACGGCGGTGCGGAGGGCCGCCGGGGCTATCGCGCGGGTTTGAGCGGCAGGGCGACCCAGATCACCTTGCCGCCGCTCGCCGTGTGCTCGACGTTGCAGACCCCGCCGGCCTCCCGGGCGATCTCGGTGACCAGGAGCAGCCCGCGGCCACCGGTCTGCCCGTGGTCGGCCTCCAGGGCGGTCGGACGGTAGGGGTGGTTGTCCTCCACGGCCACCCGCACCCACTCGGCGCCGACGGCGACCTCCACGGCGAGCATCGGCGACAGCAGCGCCGCATGCCGCACGGCATTCGTGACCAGCTCGGACACGATCAGCAGCAGCCCGTGGACCAGGTCGTCCGAGACCGGAACGCCCTGGCGCAGCAGCAGGTCCCGGACCGCGTGCCGGGCCTGCGGGACCGAGGCGTCGACAGCGGGAGCGGTGAACCGCCAGACTCCCTCGTACGGAAGAGGATCCGACGGTCTGCCGTCCACAGGTGCCCCCGCGCCGCCCTCTGGGCGTGGGCGTGGGCCGTACCCGCGCCCGTGGTTGTCCATTGTCCGGTCCCCACCCTCGCGCTCGACTGTCACCACGTGTCGAGTGTTGGTAACGCAGCGCTCTCCGCCCAAGGACTGAACACAAGTCAGCGTGTTTCTAGCGCTTTCCGACCGTTGGCGTATGACTCGGTCACGTGTGGGACCGCTCCTGCCTCGTCCACGCTGCTTTCACGAACTCTTCGGGTTGTACGGTCCGCGCACCCCGTGACAGGTCCCGACAGGTCACGACACGTCCCGGGCCGCCTGGTCGGAGACCATGCCGACGATACGGCGGCCGCCGAAGCCGGTGGCGACCAGACCGAGCCCGTCGAAGAGAAGGGCGAGGGAGATGAACGCCCCGATGACGTACTGGCTGTTGCTCGGCCAGCCGGCCAGCACCAGGACGCCCAGCAGCAGGTAGAAGAGGCCCAGCAGGAGGGTCCAGCCGAACTGGGAGCCGCGTACGACGGCGCTGCCGACCACCCGGAACAGGCCGCCGGTGAGGAACAGCAGGGCGGCGAACATGGTGAGCGCGACGGCGGCCTCGTACGGATGGCCGATGATCACGACTCCGGCGGCGATGTTCAGGGCGGCGACGATCGCGCCGAGCCAGAAGAAGCTGGAGCCGCGGGACCGGACCGCGTGCACCAGCCCGATGAGTCCGCCGATCAGCAGCAGCCAGCCGAACAGGAGCATGGAGGTCAGGGTGACGGCGGCCGTGTAGACGAGGCCGACGACTCCGGCGACCACCAGCAGCGTCCCGAGTCCGGCGAGCCAGCCGAAGTCGCGGCTCATCCTCTCCGTCTCGCTGCGGGGCCTGTGGGACATGGTGAACCTGGCCATCGGCGCCTCCTCGCTGCCGCGCCCCCGATTCCTCCGCTCCCCTGGTC
>NZ_MUME01000293.1 GCF_002155915.1 Streptomyces thermovulgaris
AAGACATAGAGGCACCCCCCCCCGCGCTTCCGAGACGGTGCGGTCCCCGGGCGGCCGTGACGACGGGCGCCCGGGCACGGGCACGGCAGGGCGGGCACGCGTGCGGGACGGACCGGCGGCACGCCGACGCCCCGGAGGAGAGGGCCCGGGCGCCCCGGCGAGGGGTCAGGCGACCGCGCTCAGGGTGTCCGCCAGACGGCGGCGGGCCGCCCGGGCGGCCGGGAGGGCGGCGAGGGCGGCGGCCCCCAGCACGGCGGCGGCCCCGAGCAGCACCAGGAGCAGCGGGGGCGGCCCCTGGGCGACCCCCGTGCCGATGCCGCTCGACCTGCCCTGGGCGTCGATCAGCCAGCGCGCCAGCGGCAGCCCCAGGGCGATGGCGGCCAGCGCCGCCGCCAGGGCCGACAGGGCGGTGGCCGTGACCGTGATCGCGGTGATCTGACGGGGGGAGAGGCCGATGGCCTTCAGGGCCAGAAGGTCCCGTTCGCCCTCGCGGATCGTGCCGCCGATCGCCGTCAGCAGCTCGATGAGACCGATGAGGGCCAGCACGCAGATCAGGCCGACGACGACCGCGCCCAGCGGGGACAGGCCGTCGGCCGGATTGGGCACGGCGTGCACCTCCAGGTGTCCGCGCCCGGCGGTGACCAGGGACCGTGCGACCGCGTCGCGGTCCGCGTCCGGGGCGAGACGGAGGTGGTACAGCGTGGGACGCAGGTCCGGGTCGTTCTCCCGGAGGGTCTCCAGGGAGGTCGAGATCACCCGGCCGGCGTTCTCCGGCTCCAGGCTGCGGCCCACGATGTGCAGGATCTGCGGCCGGTCGCCCACCGTCATCCGGACCCAGTCGCCCACCCGCACACCCAGCAGGTCCAGCAGGCCCTGACCGGCCACCGCCTCGTCGGGGCCGTCGGGCCGGCGGCCCTCGGCCAGGGCGTACGGGTAGGGCTCCTCGCGGGTGCCCAGGCCCCGCAGGGCGATCGTGGCCGTCTGGCCGGGGACGAGCGCGGCCACCTCCACCGCGGGGTGGACGGCGGCGACCCCCCGCTCACGGGCCAGCAGCGCCCGGGTGTCCCCGTCGCTCAGAGTGCTGTCCGCGCGGACGGTCAGCGCGGCCGGCAGCCCCAGCTCCTCCGGCCTGCTGTGGAAGCGGTCGATCGTCGACCACGCGCTCATCGCCACCACGATCAGCAGCAGCGGCAGCGCCAGCCGTCCCACCGTGGCCAGGGAGCGCACCCGCAGGGCGACCACCTTGTGCCAGCCCAGCACCAGCGCGGGCGACAGCCCCAGCCCCAGGACCCGGCGGGTCACCCTCATCAGCCGGACGGCCGGCGCGGCCGCGGGCCGCGGCACGGGCACCGGCGGCACCCGCCCCGCCCGCCAGGCCGCCAGTCCCGTCACGGCGCCGATGAACAGCACCGCGCCCACCGGCACCGCGAACAGCGTCACCGGATGACTCGGCAGCCCCTGCCACACCCCGACCGCGTCGCCCAGCCGGCCCGGGATCCCCGTCCCCAGCGACTGGGTCAGCACCGCCGCGGCCGCCGCGCCGAGCGCGGCGTACGCCACATGCTGGAACAGGAAGATCCGGACCACCTGACCGGGTGTGAACCCGATCGCCTTCAGCACCGAGATGTCCCGCAGGTGCCCCCTGATCCGGGTGCCGATCGCGCCGTGCACCGCCAGCCCGGCCGCGATCAGCGCGGCCAGGCCGAACAGGCCCAGCACCTGGCCGAGCAGCCGGTTGTCGCCCCTGCGCCTCGGCCCGCGCCTGCAGCCAGGTGGACACCTCGCCGACCGCGCCCGCCCCCAGGACGGTGACGGCGCGCTGGACGGCGTAGTCGGTGTCGTCCGGGTCGGTCAGCCGCAGCCCGATCACCTGGCTGTTGGGGTTGCGCACCGCGGACGGGTGCGCCCACACCAGCCCCTCCCGCTCACCGGGCCGGTAGCGCGGCTCCGCGCTCTCCGCGATGCCCACCACCGCCAGGGTGCGCGCGGTCCCGGGCAGGGCGAGCACGTCCCCGGGCTCGGCCAGCAGCGCCTGGGCCAGCCGGCTCTCCAGGACCACGCCGTCCGGCTGCCGGGCGTCCAGCCAGCGTCCGGCGGTGAGCAGCGGCCGGCCCACGGAGGGCCGCACGGGCGTGGCGCGCAGTTCCACCAGGGCGCGGGTGCCCCGGGAGGAGACGGTGGCGGTCTCGGTGGGGTACGCGCCGGTGACCTCCTCCACACCGTCCAGCGAGGCGAGACGGTCCGTGTCGGCGGCCCGCGCCGTGTGCAGCCACACATGGGCCCCGCGGGACTGGGTGAAGACCCGCTGCCAGGGGTTGGTCGCATAGCCGAACAGCGCGGCGGCCAGCAGCAGCGAGGCGACGATGCCGGCCGTGGCCAGCACGAAGAACAGCGCCTCCCCGCGGTGCGCGCGCAGATCCGAGTGCGCCCAGCGCAACATGGCCCGCACCGGACTCAGCCCCTCGCCCGGGGCATGCGCGTCACCCAGCACTTCACCGCACTCAGTCCCTCAGCTCCAGCACGCCCGAGATCCCCGGCCCCCGGGGCGGGGTCGTTCCGTCCAGTGTCGCGTCGTCGACGATCCGGCCGTCGAAGAAGCTGATCACCCGGTCCGCGGCGCTCGCCAGCCGGGCGTCATGGGTGACCATGACGATCGTCTGGCCCCGCTGGTGGAAGCGGGACAGCAGCCGCATCACCTCGCGGGTGCCCCTGCTGTCGAGGCTGCCGGCCGGTTCGTCGGCCAGCAGCAGCGGCGGATGGTTGACCAGGGCGCGGGCGAGTGCGACCCGCTGCTGCTCGCCGCCGGACAGCTCGCCCGGCATGCTGCGCTCCTTGCCCTCGAGCCCCAGCTCGGCCAGCAGGGCCTCCCGCTCGGCGCGGGCCTGCTTCGGGGAGCGGCCGGCGAGCAGGGCGGGCAGCTCGACATTGTCGGCGACGGACAGATTGGAGACCAGGTTGAAGAACTGGAAGACGATGCCGATGCCGCTGCGGCGCTCCTCGGCCCAGCGGGCCTCGCTGTAGGAGTCGGTGCACCGGCCGTCCAGCCAGATGCTGCCCTCGTCCGGCCGCTGCAGCCCGCCGAGCAGATGCAGCAGCGTGGACTTGCCGGCCCCGGAGGGACCGGTGATCGCCACGAACTCGCCGCGCGTCACCGACAGGTCCACCCCGCGCACGGCGTGTGCGGGCGCACCCTCGCCGTAGTGCGTCTTGACCAGCCCCTCGGCCCGCAGCAGCTCCGGAGCCCGGACGTCGCTCACTCCAGCTCCTCCAGTTCCTCCTGGCACCGTTCCAGCCAGTCCAGGTCGGCCTGCAGGTGCAGCATGGCGCCCTCGATCAGCAGATGGGCGATTCTGTTGTCCCGGTCCTCGGCCGCCGCCAGCTTCGACAGATGGCGCATGGTGTTGAGGTACTGACGCCGCTGCTTGTTGATCAGAGTGATCTGGTCCGCGAGACCGGTCTGCGGGGCGAGGGCGAGCTTCAGGAAGAACTCGTCCCGCACCCGCGGCTCGTCCTCGGGCTTCTGGAACCAGGCACTCACCGCCTCGCGCCCGGCGTCGGTGAGGCGGTAGATCTTCTTGTTGGGGCGGCCGGTCTGTTCGACCTCCTCGCCCTCGATCAGTCCCGACTTCTCGAGGCGGCCGAGGGTCACGTAGATCTGGCCGATGTTGGGCTGAGGGTACGCGGAGCCCAGCAGTTGCTCAAGGTCCTGCTTCAGCTCGTAGCCGTGGGCGGGACCACGTGCGAGGAGTGCCAGGAGGGGCAGGCGCACGCGTGCTCTCCTCCTAGGTCCTCGTCAGACGCGTCGTACGCAATGTGCTCCAAGCCCTAGTATCGCCCATACCTAACAGGTATACATGGCCTGACTTCCGGCGAAGGTGCCAGGAGCTGTGTGCAAGGAGGAACCTATGCGGTGGATGCGCGCCGCCGGTAGGGGCCTTCTTGTTCTGGTGGTGGTCATGGTCGGCTGTGTCGCCTCCGGCGCCGGCGCCGACGAGGGACGCGGTGACGGCAGAGGACCGATCACCCTGGCCACCGCCGGCGACCTCACCGGCTATCTCGGTCCGCTCCTGGAGGGCTGGAACCGCACCCACCCCGGCGAGCGGGTCACCCTCGTCGAGCTGCCGGACTCCGCCGACGAGACCCATGCGCAGATGACCACCGACCTGCGCGGCGGCAACCGCAGCCGGTTCGACGTGCTGAACATCGACGTCAACTGGACCTCGGAGTTCGCCGCCGCCGGCTGGATCCGTCCGCTGCCGCGCGACCGCTTCCCGCTGGGGGACTTCCTGCCGCCGGTCGTGGACACGGCCACGTACAACGGACGGCTGTACGCGGTGCCGTACGTCACGAACGCCGGACTGCTGCTGTACCGCAAGGACGTCCTCGACAAGGAGGGCGTCCCGCCGCCGCGCACCTGGGCCGAGCTGGAGCACGCCGCGAGGACGATCGCCCCGAAGTACGGACTGGACGGGTACGCGGGCCAGTTCCTGCCGTACGAGGGGCTGACCGTCAACGCGGCCGAGGCCGTGTACTCGGCGGGCGGCACCATCCTCGGCGACGAGGGCGAGCGCGTCACCGTCGACTCGGGCGCCGCCCGCGAGGGCATCGGCTTCCTGGCGCGCGGCTTCCGCGAGGGCTGGATCCCCAAGGAGGCGCTGACGTACAAGGAGGAGGAGTCCAAGCAGGCCTTCCGCGACGGCCGGCTGCTCTTCCTGCGCAACTGGCCGTACGCCTACGTCGTCGCCTCCGCGCCGGGCTCCCCGGTCGCCGGGAAGATAGGGGCCGTGCCGCTGCCCGGGCCCGAGGGGCCGGGGACCAGTGTCCTGGGCGGCTCCAACCTCGCCATCACCACCCATGCGCGGCACCCCGACTCCGCCGCGCGTCTGATCGCGTACCTCACCAGCGAGCGCGTCCAGCGCCAGGTGCTCACCAAGGGCGCGCTGCCGCCGGTGCGCGCCGCGCTCTACGAGGACCCCGCGCTCGTGCGGCAGTTCCCCCATCTGCCGACCCTGCGCGACGCCGTGCTGGCGGCCGAGCCGCGCCCCAAGAGCGCGCACTACAACCAGGTCAGTCTGGTGGTGCAGGCGGTCGTGCACGACACGCTGACCGGACAGCAGACGCCCGAGGCGGCCGTACAGCGGCTCGCCCATGAGCTCGCGGCCGTCTCCCCGCGCTGAGTCTCAGCCATCCCACTACTTACATGTTAGGTAACGCGGACGTCTCGACTCCCCGCAATCCGCCCAGAAATGTCCGGATTAAGCGGGTCAACTGCTCGGTAACTGCTGCACAGTTCATTGACACCTTCCAGACACCGCTACTTAACATGCATGCATAACAAGTGCCCTTCCCACAAGAACAGGTCAACGGGTTGAACAGGCATGGTTGGTGGCGCGACGCCGTGATCTACCAGGTGTACGTCCGGAGCTTCCTGGACAGCACCGGTGACGGCATCGGTGATCTGGCCGGCGTCCGCGCCGGGCTGCCCTATCTGAAGAAACTGGGCGTCGACGGGATCTGGCTGAGCCCCTTCTATCCCTCCCCGCAGCACGACCACGGCTACGACGTCGCCGACTACTGCGACGTCGATCCGGTCTTCGGGGACCTCGAGGAGTTCGACCGGCTGGTGGCGGCCGCCCACCGGCTCGGCATCAAGGTGCTGCTGGACATCGTCCCCAACCACTGCTCGAGCGAACATCCGTGGTTCCGCGAGGCGGTGGCCGCCGGACCCGGCAGCACCGCCCGCGCCCGCTTCCACTTCGCCGACGGCCGCGGTCCCGACGGCTCCGAGCCGCCCAACAACTGGCACGCCATGTTCGGCGGTCCCGCCTGGACCCGGATCACCGAGCCGGACGGGCGCCCCGGCCAGTGGTACCTGCACATGTTCACGCCCGAGCAGCCCGACTGGAACTGGCGCAACCCCGAGATCGCCGCCGAGTTCGACCGGATCCTCCGCTTCTGGCTCGACCGGGGCGTCGACGGCTTCCGCGTCGACGTGGCCGCCGGCCTCTACAAGCACCCCGAGCTGCCCGACGCGGACGACCCCGAGGCCGACGCCCGCGCCCGCGACTCGGTCAACCCGCTCGCCTGGAACCAGCCCGAGGTGCACGACGTGTGGCGGCACTGGCGCTCGGTGTGCGAGGAGTACACCGCACGCGACGGCCGCGAGCGCCTGCTGGTCGGCGAGGTGTCCGTGCCCAGCGCCCGCGAGCACGCCAAGTACGTCCGCCCCGACGAGCTGCACCAGGCCTTCTTCTTCGACCTGCTCAGCGCCCCCTGGGACGCCGACGCCTTCCGCAAGGTCATCTCCGAGGCCATGAAGGACATCGCCGGCACCGGCTCCACGGTCACCTGGGTCCTCAACAACCACGACCAGGTCCGCGCCGTCACCCGCTACGGGGAACCCGCCACCGAGGGGAGCGGCCTGGGGGCCGCCCGCGCCCGCGCCGCCGCGCTGCTGATGCTGGCGCTGCCCGGAGCCGCGTACATCTACCAGGGCGAGGAACTGGGCCTGCCCGAGGTCGTCGACCTGCCCGACGACGTGCTCACCGACCCGATCTTCCACCGCACCGGAAGCCGGGCCCGCATCCGCGACGGCTGCCGGGTGCCGCTGCCCTGGTCGGGCCAGGCCTCCCCGTTCGGCTTCACCACCGGGGAGCAGAGCGCCAAGCCCTGGCTGCCGCAGCCGGACTACTTCGCCGAGTACGTCACCGAGCGCGCCCTCGCCGACACCCGCTCCTTCTGGCACCTGTACCGCGACGGCCTGCAGCTGCGCTCCTCGCTGCCCCAGCTGGGCGAGGGCACACTGCGCTGGCTGGACACCCCGCCGGACGTCCTCGCCTTCGCCCGCGACGACCTGGTCTGCGCCGTCAACTTCGGTACGGCCCCCACGCCTGCGCCGGTCTCCGGCGTTCCGCTGCTGACCAGCGGTCCCTGTCCGCCCGGAGTTCTCGCCGGATCCACCGCCGCCTGGTGGGTCGTCGACGAGACCCCCGAGCCCTGAGGTGCCGCCGGCTTGTAAGAACCGTCACTTTCCCACCCGATGAAGGGACATCAACGATGATGCGACGACGTACCACCCTGCTGACCGGCTGCATCGCTCTCGCCCTGGCGCTCGGCACCACCGCCTGCGGCGGTTCCGACCCCGTCTCCCCGGGCGGCGGCGACAAGTCGCTCAGCGGCCAGACGGTCACCGTGGCCGGCGTCTGGTCCGGCAGCGAGCAGAAGAACTTCCAGAAGGTGCTGGACGCCTTCTCGGAGAAGACCGGCGCCAAGACGCAGTTCATGTCGACCGGTGACAACGTCTCCACCGTCGTCGGCAGCAAGATCGAGGGCGGCAACGCCCCCGACGTCGTGATGGTCCCGCAGGTCGGCGTGCTCCAGCAGTTCGCCAGGAAGGGCTGGCTCGAGCCGCTGTCCGACACCGCCCAGAAGGCGGTGGACGCCAACTTCGCGCCCGTGTGGAAGCAGTACGGCAGTGTCGACGACACCCTGTACGGCCTGTACTTCAAGGCCGCCCACAAGTCGACCGTCTGGTACAGCCCCGAGGCGTTCGACCAGGCCGGGGTCAAGCCGCCCAAGACGTACGAGGAGATGCTCGACACCGGGCGCACCATCTCCGACTCCGGACTCGCCGCCTTCGCGGTCGCCGGGCAGGACGGCTGGACCCTGACCGACTGGTTCGAGAACATCTACCTCTCCCAGGCCGGCCCCGAGAAGTACGACGCCCTCGCCGCGCACAAGCTGAAGTGGACCGACGACAGCGTGGTCGAGGCGCTCACCACGCTCGGCAAGCTGTTCAAGGACAAGCAGCTGATAGCGGGCGGTCAGAAGGGCGCCCTGAACACCGACTTCCCGGGTTCGGTGGAGAAGGTGTTCGGCCCCAAGCCCGAGGCCGGCATGGTCTACGAGGGCGACTTCGTCGCCGGTGTCGCCCACGACCAGTTCGGCAAGAAGATCGGCGAGGACGCGAACTTCTTCCCGTTCCCGCCGGTCGGCGGCGGCAACGCGCCGGTGGTCAGCGGCGGTGACGCGGCGGTCGTCCTCAAGGACGGCAAGAACCCCAAGGCCGGCATGAAGCTCCTGGAGTTCCTGGCCACTCCGGAGGCCGCGGCCGTGTGGGCCGAGGCCGGCGGCTTCCTGTCCCCGAACAAGAACCTCGACCTCGCCTCCTACGGCGACGACGTCACCCGCGCCACCGCCAAGTCCCTGGTCGAGGCCGGTGACAAGGACGCGGTCCGGTTCGACATGTCCGACCAGGCCCCGGCGGCCTTCGGCGGCACCAGCGGAGCCGGTGAGTGGAAGATCCTGCAGGACTTCCTGCGCGACCCGTCGGACCCGAAGGGCACGGCGGCGAAGCTGGAGGCCGCGGCGGCCAAGGCCTACAAGAACCAGGGCTGACCTGCCATGACCTCCACCACGCTCGCGAAGAAGAAGGGCGCGAGCCCCCCGCCGCCCGCCGCGGACGCCCAGCGTGCGCGGCGCCGGGCGCGGCGGCGGGGGCGGGTCATCGCCCTGCTGTTCGTGTTTCCCGCGCTGCTGCTGCTGGGCGCGCTGGTCGTCTACCCGGTGCTGTTCTCCATCGGCCGGAGCCTCTTCGACGCCTCCGGCACCCGGTTCGTCGGGGTGGACAACTACACCGAGATGTTCAGCAACCCGGCGACGCTGAAGGCCATCCGGAACACCGCGATCTGGGTGGTCGTGGCCCCGGTGCTGCTCACCGGACTCGGACTGATCCTCGCCGTCCTGGTGGAGAAGGTCCGTTGGGCGACGGCCTTCAAGCTGCTGCTGTTCATGCCGATGGCCGTGTCCTTCCTGGCCGCCGGCATCATCTTCCGGCTCGCCTACGACGAGGACCCCAACAAGGGCGTGCTCAACGCCATGACGGTCGCCGTGCACGACCTCTTCAAGGACTCCTCGTCCTACCCCGCCGCCCGCGCCCGTGAGGGGCACGGGCTGGACAAGGGCGAGGACGGCTCGTACGCCACCGCCGGCCTGTCGCCGGGCGACACGGTGCATCTGCCGATGGTCGGCGTGCCGCCCAAGGACCTGCCGGGCGACGCCCGGCCGGCGTACGAGGCGGCCGGGAAGAAGGCCGCGGGGGACGAACTGCGCGGTGTCGTCTACCTGGACTTCACCCCCGGCGGAGGCGGCACCCAGGGCGAGGTCGACCGCAACGAGAGCGGGCTGCCCGGCATGAAGGTCGAGGCCGTGCGCGACGGGAAGACCGTCGCGAGCACCACGACCGCCTCCGACGGCTCCTTCAGCTTCACCGGTCTGCAGGCCGGGTCGTACCAGGTGAAGCTGCCCGAGTCCAACTTCGCCCCGCCGTTCCAGGGCATCTCCTGGCTCGGCCCGACCCTGGTCACCCCCATGATCATCGGGGCGTACCTGTGGATCTGGACCGGGTTCTCGATGGTGCTGATCGGGGCCGGACTGTCCGCGCTGCCGCGGGACGCGCTGGAGGCGGCGCGCATCGACGGGGCGAACGAGTGGCAGATCTTCCGCCGGATCACGGTGCCGCTGCTGGCCCCCGTCCTGACGGTCGTCTTCGTCACCCTCGTGATCAACGTGATGAAGGTCTTCGACCTCGTCTACATCATCGCACCCGGCCCGGTGCAGGAGGACGCCACCGTCCTGGCGACCCAGATGTGGCTGGTGTCCTTCGGCGGCGGCAACAACCAGGGCCTCGGCAGCGCGCTCGGTGTGCTGCTGCTGCTCCTGGTGATCCCCGCGATGGTGTTCAACGTCCGCCGCTTCCGAAGGAGTCAGGGATGAACGCGATCAGGCGGGGCCTGGGCCACTGGCTCGTCCAGGCGTTCCTCGTGGTGATCGGCCTGATCTGGCTGACCCCGCTCGTCGGACTCCTCGCGTCGTCGCTGCGGTCGCCGGAGGACAACGCGAGGGGCGGCTGGTGGACGGTGTTCACCGACCCGGCGCAGCTGTCGTTCGAGAACTACGCGGCGCTGCTGGAGAACGCGGGCATGATGCAGGCGTTCTGGAACACCGTGCTCATCTCGGTGCCGGCGACGGTGCTGGTCGTCGTCATCGCGGCGCTGGCCGGATACGCCTTCGCCTGGCTGGACTTCCCGGGGCGGGATCCGCTGTTCCTGCTGGTGGTGGCGCTGCTGGTGGTCCCCGTGCAGATCGGGCTGCTGCCGGTGGCGAAGCTCTTCGGGCAGCTGGGCCTGTTCGGCACGATCCCCGGTGTGGTGCTCTTCCACGTGGCCTACGGGCTGCCGTTCGCCGTGTTCCTGCTGCGGAACTACTTCGCCGAGATGCCGAAGGAGATGCTGGAGGCGGCCCGGATGGACGGCGGCACCGAGTGGCGGATCTTCACCCGGCTGGTGCTGCCCGTGGGACGGCCGGCGATCGCCAGCCTCGCCATCTTCCAGTTCCTGTGGGTGTGGAACGACATGCTGGTGGCCCTGCTGTTCGCGGACACCTCGTCGCAGCCGCTGACGGTGGAACTGCAGTCGCAGATCCGCCAGTTCGGCAGCAACATCGACGTGCTGGCGCCGGGGGCGTTCCTGTCGCTGGTGGTGCCCGTGATCGTGTTCTTCGCCTTCCAGCGGCA
>NZ_MUME01000294.1 GCF_002155915.1 Streptomyces thermovulgaris
CCACGGGGCGGGGAGTCCCCGAGTCCCCCGCCCCGTGGGGCCCGGGCCGCCGGGCCCGGGGACTCACGCCGGAGCGCCGGCGGACCGGGCCGGAGCGTCCAGGGCCGTGGCCAGGGCCGCCAGGAAGCCGGACGTCGTCTCCCGGTCCCGCACCGCCAGGCGCAGCCACTCCCCGCCCAGCCCCGGGAACGTGTCCCCGCGCCGCACCGCGTAGCCCAGGGTGCGCAACCGCTGCCGCACCTCTGCCGCCCCCGGCATCCGGACCAGCACGAAGGGGCCCTCGGCCGGTTCCACCACCCGCACCCCGGCCTCGGCGAAGGAGGCCAGGCCCGCCACCAGGCGGGCCCGGTCCCGCGCGATGCGGCGGGCCGCGTCCTCCGCCTCCGCCAGGGCCCGCGGCTCCACGCACGCCTCGGCCGCCGCCAGCGCCGGCGTGGACACCGGCCACAGGGGCTGGGCCCGCTCCAGTTCCGCGATCACCTCCGGCGAGGACAGCACATAGCCGATCCGCAGACCCGCCAGCCCCCAGGTCTTCGTCAGGCTGCGCAGCACCACCAGACCGGGCACGTCGGTCCGGCCCGCCAGGGCCTCCCGTTCGCCCGGCACCGCGTCCATGAAGGCCTCGTCGACCACCAGCAGCCGGCCCGGACGGGCCAGTTGGGCGATCGCCGAGGCCGGATGCAGGACCGACGTCGGGTTCGTCGGATTGCCGACCACCACCAGGTCCGCGCTCTCGGGCACGGCCGACGGATCGAGCCGGAAGCCGTCCTCCTCCCGCAGCAGCACCCGGTCCACCGTGTGCCCCGCGTCCCGCAGCGCCGCCTCCGGCTCCGTGAACTGCGGGTGCACCACGACCGGACGGCGCACCTTCAGCGCCCGCGCCAGCAGCACGAACGCCTCCGCCGCCCCGGCCGTCAGCAGCACCCGCTCCACCGGCAGCCCGTGCCGCGCCGCCACCGCCGTCCGCGCCGCCCGCCCGTCCGGGTAGGCCGCGAGAGAGGCGAGCGAGGCGGCGATCCGCTCCCGCAGCCACACCGGCGGTGTGCCGGCCCGGACGTTCACGGCGAGGTCCACCAGCGCCGCACCGTCGTCCCGCACCTCGGCGTCCCCATGGTGCCGCAGGTCGTGTCCGTCCCGCATTCCGTCCTCAGTGCGCATGGGAGTGTGCGTGCCCGCCGTGGTGGTGCCCGTGATGGTGGTGCCCGTGGTGATGTCCGTCGTCGTCGGGATGGTAGTGCGGCTGCTGCGGCAGCCCCACCTTGTCCTCGAAGCCCGGCAGCGCGATCCGGTACACGCACGCGTCGCAGTTCATCCGCAGATCGCCCTTCACCGCCTCCTCGTACCGCTCCATCACCAGGTCCAGCAGCTCCGGCTCCGGCCCGATCACGTCCGCCGGGCGCACCTCGACTCCGGTGCGGGCCGCCGCCCACTGTGCCGCCTGCCGCCGCACCCGGTCCGGCAGGACACCCGTGAACAGGAAGTACGGCAGGACGACGATCCGCCGCGCCCCCAGCCGCGCACACCGCTCCAGACCGCTCGGCACGTCCGGCTCGGCCAGCGACACGAACGCCGTCTCCACGCCCGCGTATCCGCGCCCCTCCCACAGCAGCCGCGCCGCCTTGAACACCTCCGCGTTGGCGTCCGGGTCCGTCGACCCGCGCCCGACCAGCAGCACGGTCACCTCCGAACGCTCCCAGGAGGGGCCCATCGCCTCCTCCAGCCGCCGCTCCAGCACGCTCAGCAGCGCGGGATGCGGGCCCAGCGGACGGCCGTAGGTGTACGAGATCCCCGGGTGCCGCTGCTTCTCCCGGGCCAGCGCCGCCGGAATGTCCCCCTTGGCGTGCCCGGCGGACACCAGCATCAGCGGCACGGCGGCGAAGCGCCGCACCCCTCGCTCCACCAGCTCGGCGACCGCCTCGCCCAGCGGCGGCGGGGACAGCTCGATGAAGCCTCCCGCGACGGGCAGGTCGGGGTGACGGCGCCCCAGCTCCCGGACGAACGCGCGGAACGCCTCGGCTCCGGTCTCGTCCCGGGTGCCGTGACCGGCGATCAGCAGGGCGGGCGGCGTCGGGGTGGTCACAGGTTCTCCTCGGACGGCTCGGACGACTCGGCTGAACCGGAGTCGGATGGATCGGATGAAGCTGACGAAGCAGATGAATCGGAGGGAGCGGGGTGGTACAGCAGGGCGTTGAGCGCGGCCGCGGCGACCGCCGAACCGCCCTTCTCGGACACATTGCTCACCGCGGGAAGCCCGCTTGCGCGCAACGCGGCCTTGGACTCGACCGCCCCGACGAAACCGACGGGCAGGCCGATGACGAGTGCGGGGGAGGCGTCCAGCCTCAGCAGCTCCTCCAGGGCGGTCGGGGCACAGCCGATCACCCACAGGGCTCCCGGGCCGACCTGTTCGTACGCCAGCCGGATCGCATGCGCCGAACGCGTCAGCCCGGGCCCCGGCCGGGCGTCCCTGAGCCGGCAGACGGTGTCGCGGCGGGTGATCCCGGCCGCCACCATCTCCACGTCCACGACCACGGGCGCCCCCGCGTGCAGCGCGGCATGGGCCCGCACCAGATCGTCCTCGTCCATGACGAGATCACGGGCGTACTCCAGGTCGGCGGAGGAGTGGACGACCCGTTCCACCACCGCCCGGGTCAGCGGCGGGAGGTGCGAGGTGTCCAGACGGGCGCGCAGCCGCCGGAAGGACTCCTGCTCGATGGGGTGGACGACGCGGTTCACCGGTGCTCCTCCCGGGGCTTCTGCCAGCGGTAGCCACGCGGTGTGACCATCCGCCCCGCGATCGTGCGGGTCGCGGTGTTGCCCACGGTCACGACCGTCATCATGTCGACCGTCGTCGGGTCCAGTTCCGCCAGTGTCGTCAGCAGGCTGGACTCGTCCGGGCGCGAGGCGTTGCGCACCACACCGACCGGGGTCGCCGGCTCCCGGTGCCCGGCGAGGATCTCCAGCGCCCTGGGCAGCTGCCAGTCGCGGTTCCTGGAACGCGGGTTGTAGAAGGTCACGACGAGGTCCGCCTCCGCCGCCGCCCGCACCCGCCGCTCGATGACCTCCCACGGCGTGTGCAGGTCGGAGAGGCTGATCGACACATGGTCGTGCCCGAGCGGCGCGCCGAGGACCGCCCCGGCCGCGAGCGCCGCCGTGACCCCCGGCACGCCGACCACGTCGATGTCGTCCGACGCCTCGGCGAGCGCGGGGGAGGCCATCGCGTACACCCCGGCGTCCCCGCTGCCGATCAGCGCGACGGCGTGTCCGCGCCGGGCCTCGGCGACGGCCGTCCGCGCCCGCTCCTCCTCCGCACCGAGCCCCGACTCCAGGATCCGGGTGCCGGGCCGCAGCAGATCGCGGATCTGGTCGACGTACTGGTCGAGCCCCACCAGCACGGAGGCCCGCCGCAGTTCCGCCCTCGCCCGCGGGGTCAGCAGGTCCCGGGCGCCCGGACCGATCCCGACGATCGCGAGCCGTCCGCGCCCCGGCCGCCGCACGACGGCGCACGTGGCCCTGGCCGGCCCTCCGTCCGCCCGCTTCGACTTCCGCTTGGGCACGAGCAGTTCGCCCCCGCCCAGCAGCGCGGAGGCCTCCGCGACCGACGGGGTGCCGACGGCGGCGAGCGGCGCGGCGGACGGATTCGGCACCTCGACCGCCGCCAGCTCCTCGGCGGAGTACGTCACCAGGGGCACCCCGAGCCGCTCGGCCGCCGCGACGAGCCCCGGCTCGCCGGCCTTGGCGTCGACGGTGGCGAGACAGCAGACGGACCGCACGGACAGCCCCGCCTCCCGCAGCGTGCCCTCCACCAGTTCCAGCACCTCCTGTGCGGGGACGCCCCGGGAGGCGCCGACCCCGACCACGAGGGACGGCGGCCGCAGGACCACCTCGCGCTCGCCCGGCTCGACCGCCCGGTCCGTCACCCGCACGGTGTACGCCCCCTGCGCCGCCACCGGCAGCGGGGGCAACGGCCACGGCACCTCGGCCTCGAGGGCGACGGGCTCCCCGTCGAGCAGGGCCCGCGACACCGCGGCCACCTCCCCCTCCACCGGCAGCCCCAGGGTGTCCAGCCCCGGCAGTCCCACGGCGTCCGTCGCGGTCGTCACCACGGGCTCGGCCCCCAGCACCTCGCCCACCGCCACGGCGAGTTCATTGGCCCCGCCGCCGTGCCCGCCGACCAGCGAGACGGCGAACCGCCCGGCCTCGTCCACGCACACCACGCCCGGATCGGACGCCTTCTCGTCCAGCAGCGGCGCGATGAGCCGGACCACCGCCCCCGTCGCCAGGAAGCACACCAGCTGCTCGCACTCGGCGAACGCGGCCCGCACGGCGTCCCGGACGGGCCCGTCGTACACCCGCGTACGGTCCGGCCACGCGGCCGCCAGCCGGTCCCGCGCGGCCGCGCCCGCCGCGGTGGCGGAAATGAGGCCGATCACTGACTCACTCCTTCACTGGACACCAAGGGCCGCACCCCCCACAGCAGGAACACGGGATTGGCCGCCGCCAGCCGGGTCACGTCCCCCGGCAGCGGTGCGAGCCGGGAGGACTGCAGCAGCACCCCGTCGCAGACGAACCCGGCGGCGGTCAGCGCCTCGCGCGCGGCCGGCACCCGGTCGAGCGCCGCCACGGCGACCACGACGGTCCGCCGGGCCCGCCGTGCGCACACGCCGACGATGCCGGGCAGCTCGCGTCCCCCGCCGCCGACGAACACGGCGTCGGGATCGTCGAGCCCCGACAGCGCGCCGGGAGCGGCGCCGTGCACCACCGCCACGTCGACCCCGTGGGCGGCGGCGTTGGCGCGGATCCGCTCGACCCCGTCGGCCGTCTTCTCGACGGCGACGACCGCCGCCCCGAGCCGTGCGCACTCCACCGCCACCGATCCCGACCCGGCCCCCACGTCCCAGACCAGGTCGCCCAGCCGCGGCCCGAGCCGGGCCAGCGCCAGCGCCCGCACCTCGAACTTGGTGATCATCGAGTCGCGGTGCGCGAACGCGTCCTCCGGCAGCGCCCAGCCCGCCGGCCCCTCCGCGAACCCGGCGACGGTCCGTGCACCGCCCAGCAGCCGTGACCCGTCCAGGCACAGCACCACGTTCACCGCCGTCCCCCAGTCCCGTCCGGCCGCCTCGGCGGGCGTGACCCGCTCCACGTGCTCGTGCGCCGGGTCGCCGAGCGCACGGGCCACGACCAGCACCCGGTCGCCGGCGGGAGTGCGGGCCAGCGCGGCGCCCAGCTCGGCGGGCCCGGCGCCCGGCCCGGTCAGCACGGCGACCTTCGGACGGGCCCGGCACACCTGGACGGCCGTCCGCAGATCCCGCCCGTGCGCGCTGACCACCACCGCGTCGTCCCAGGGCAGCCCGAGCCGTGCGAAGGCGGCGGCGACGGAGGAGACCCCGGGGCGGACGTCCAGCCGCTCGGGACCGAACCGCTCGGCCAGCGCCCGCACGATCCCGAAGAACCCCGGATCGCCGGACGCCAGCACGACGACGCGCCGCTCCTGCGCGACATACCGCTCCATCGCGTCCAGCGCGGGCCCCAGCGGCCCGAGCACGATCCGCTCGGCCCCCTCGGGCAGCCGGACGGCGTCCAGATGACGCCGCCCGCCCACGACGAGCCCGGCGCCGAGGAGTGCCCGGGGGTCGTACGCCGTCCCCGTCCCCGTGCCGACGACCGTGATCATGTGCGTGCACCCCGTGCGCGCAGGGCCTTGCGGGCCTCGGGGTCGGCCTTGCGGTGGCCGTGGAAGTGCCCGGGGTGGTACAGGTGCGAGCGGGTGCCGTGCGCGGTCAGGGCCGGGCCGACCAGGAACAGCGTGTGCTTCCAGAGCTTGTGCCGCTTGACCGTCTCCTCCAGCGTGCCGACCGTGCACCTGACGATCAGCTCCTCCGGCCAGGTCGCCTGGTACGCCACCACGACCGGCGTGGACGCCGGATAGCCGCCCTCCAGCAGCTCCCGCGCCAGCCGGCCGCTGCGGGCCGCCGACAGGAAGACGGCCATGGTGGTGCCGTGCCGGGCGAATTCGCGCACCTCCTCGCCGGGAGGCATCGGCGTCCTGCCGCCGCCGAGCCGGGTGAGCACCACCGACTGGGCGACCTCCGGAACGGTCAGCTCACGCCGGACGAGCGCGGCGACGGCGGAGAAGGAGGAGACCCCCGGCACGACCTCCGTCGCGATCCCGATCTTTGCGCACCGGTCGAGCTGTTCCTGCGTCCCGCCCCACAGGGCGGGGTCCCCGGAGTGGATCCGGGCCACCTTCAGCCCTTCGCGGTGGGCCCGCTCGTAGACGGCGACGACCTCCTCCAGGGACATGGTCGCCGAGTCCAGGATCTCCGCGTCCTCACGGGCGTGTTCGAGCACCTCGGCCTGGACGAGGCTGGCCGCCCAGATCACGACGTCCGCCTCGGCGATCGCGCGGGCGGCACGGAACGTCAGCAGATCGGCGGCGCCGGGGCCGGCACCGACGAAGGTCACCTTGCCGGCGGGTGCGTCGGCCATGGCTCGGGTCCTCTCCTGTGGTCGTACGGTCATACGGAATGTCGCGGGGGCCGGGGCGGTGGAGGCCGGAGGGACACGTCCGGCAGGCCCCGCCGGACGCCCCGGCGGCCCGGTGGTCTAGCGGTCCCGGCGGTGAGGGCGCGGGCGGTCCCGCCTCACGTCCGGCGCGTTCCCGGTGCCCCCGGGCGCGACCGGCCCGCCCCGGCCCGGTTCACAACTTGCTGCCCCGCCCGCCGTCGCGCCGGGCGGGAGCGATGAGGGTGGAGAGGTACGGCAGGGGAGTCCCGTCGAGCTCCGCGGCCGGCCGGATGGACTCCTCCGGCAGCCCGAGCGCCGACCCCCACACCGCGCCCTCGAGCCGCCCGCTGTCCCGCAGTGCCTCGGCGACCTCCCGCGCCCGCCGCCCGAACTTGTACGCCACGACCGTCCCCGGCCCGTTCAGGGCCTCCTTGAGCACGGCGGGCCCGGCGGTGACGGGCACCAGGGTCAGCGGCTCGGTGCCCTCGGTGAGCACGGCGCCCGAACGCGCCGCCAGGTCCTGCATGGCGGTGATCCCGGGCACGGTCTCCACGACGGTCCCCGGCACCAGCTCGGCGACGGTCTGCGCGAGATAGGTGAAGGTGGAGTACACGTTCGGGTCGCCGATGGTGGCGAAGGCGACGCACGCGTGCCGCGCGAGCAGACCGGCGACCCGCTCCCCGGCGGCGTCCCACGCGGCCTCGCGCCGCGCCCGGTCGGACCGCTCGTTCAGCGCGAACACCACCCGGACGACCTTCTCCTCGGGCACGTAGTGCAGCACGGTCGCCTCGGCGCGCCCCCGCTCCCCGGTGTCCATCACCGGGACGACCACGACATCGGCCCCGCGCAGCGCGTTGACCCCCTTCACGGTCACCAGTTCGGGATCGCCGGGGCCCATCCCGACACCGATCAGCCTGCTCATGACGTCCGGCACCTCTCGACGAACCGACGGGCGACACCGGGCGCGGCGGCCCAGTGGATGTGCAGATAGCTCGCGTGCACGTTCCCGCGTACGAAGCCTTCGACCCGCCGGGCGGGGGCACGCACCCCCCAGGCGGGAGCCGCCGCACCCGTCCCCGAGCCGGGCTCGACGGCGGTCCGGTGGAACTCGTGTCCGCGCATCCGCTCCCCGGCCGCGGCGAGCACGCTGTCACCGACCGCCACGACGTCCCGGTAGCCCAGGGTGAGCCGCCCGGTCATCCGGGCGGTGGCGTCCAGCACGGCGCACATCGGCCGTCCGTCCAGCTCCCGGCACAGATACAGCAGCCCGGCGCACTCGGCGGCCACGGGAGCACCCCCGAGCGCGAGACCGGCGACGGCCCGGCGCAGCGGCTCGTTGGCGGACAGCTCGGCGGCGTACACCTCGGGGAAGCCGCCGCCGATCACCAGCCCGCGGGTCCCCTCGGGCAGCCGCTCGTCACGCAGCGGGTCGAAGGGGACGACCTCGGCGCCGGCGGCGGTGAGCAGCTCCGTGTGCTCGGCGTAGGAGAAGGTGAAGGCGGCACCGCCGGCCACGGCGACCCTGGGCGCCGGCCCGGCGCCCGGCGGGGACGCCCCCGGCGGGCGCGCCGCTGCCGCCACGGCCTCGGCCGCGTCCCAGGCCGCACAGGACAGCGTTCCCGCACTGCGCGCCAGCGCGACCAGCGCCGGCAGATCGCACCCGGCCTCCACCTGCGCGGCCATGGCCGCCACGGCCTCCAGGGCCGCGTCCCTCCGCTCGGCGACCGGCACCAGCCCCAGATGCCGGGAGGGCACACCGACCCGCGGAACCCGCCGGAGCACCCCCAGCACGGGCACCCCCGCCGTCTCCAGGGCCTCCCGCAGCAGCGCCTCGTGCCGGTCGGAGGCCACCTTGTTGAGGACCACGCCCCCCACCCGGACCTCCGGGTCCCAGGAGGCGAACCCGTGCACCAGCGCCGCCACCGACCGCGACTGCGAGGAGGCGTCGACGACCAGCACCACCGGAGCCCGCAGCAGCTTGGCCACCTGCGCGGTGGACGCCAGCTCCCCCTGCCCGGCGGCCCCGTCGTACAGCCCCATCACCCCCTCGACGACGGCGATGTCGCACCCCCGCGCCCCGTGCAGGAACAACGGCCCGATCAGCTCGGGACCGCACAGATACGCGTCCAGGTTCCGCCCCGTACGCCCGGTCGCGAGCGCGTGGTACCCGGGGTCGATGTAGTCCGGGCCCACCTTGTGCGGGGACACGGACAGCCCCCGCCGGGCCAGCGCGGCCATCAGCCCCGTGGCGACGGTGGTCTTGCCGCTGCCCGAGGCCGGCGCGGCCACCACCAGCCGGGGCACGGACGGGGACGTCACCACTCGATGCCCCTCTGGCCCTTCTGCCCGGCGTCCATCGGGTGCTTGACCTTGGACATGTCGGTGACCAGATCGGCGAAGTCGACCAGCTCCTGCGGCGCGTTGCGTCCGGTGATCACCACATGCTGGGTCCCGGGCCGGTTCCGCAGCACCTCCACGACCTCGTCGGTGCCGACCCAGCCCCAGTGCATCGGATACGTGAACTCGTCGAGCACGTACAGCCGGTACGTCTCGGCGGCCAGATCCCGCTTGACCTGCTCCCAGCCCTCGCGGGCCTTGGCCTCGTTGTCCATCTGGGCGTCGCGCTGCACCCAGGACCAGCCCTCGCCCATCTTGTGCCAGACGACGCTCCCGCCCTCGCCGGAGTCGCCCAGCACCCGCAGCGCCCGCTCCTCGCCGACCCGCCACTTGGCCGACTTGACGAACTGGAACACCCCGATCGGCCAGCCCTGGTTCCAGGCGCGCAGCGCCAGCCCGAAGGCGGCGGTGGACTTGCCCTTGCCGATCCCGGTGTGCACGACGACGAGCGGCCGGTGACGCCGCTGACGGGTCGTCAGCCCGTCGTCCGGCACCACACTCGGCTTCCCCTGCGGCATTACGCGGCCCTCCTGTCGCCTCGAACCTCCCTGACCAGTCCCGCGATCGCGTCGGCCCGCAGCTCGTCCGGCGTCACCGCGACACCGCCCAGGTCCTGCGCGAGCCGCCCGGCCAGCCCCAGCCGGACGGGACCCGACTCGCAGTCCACGACCACCGACGCGACCCCCTCGGCGGCGAGCAGCCGCGCCGCACGCCCGGCGAGAGCGACCGGGTCGGGGCCGCCCGTGGCCCGCCCGTCGGTCACCACCACGAGCAGCGCCCGCCGCGCCGGGTCCCGCAACCGCTCCACGCGCAGCACGTCGTGCGCCTTGAGCAGCCCGGCGGCCAGCGGCGTGCGCCCCCCGGTGGGCAGCGCCTCCAGCCGGGCCGCCGCCGCGTCGACGGACGAGGTCGGCGGCAGCGCCACCTCGGCGCCCGCCCCCCGGAAGGTCACCAGTCCCACCTTGTCCCGCCGCTGGTAGGCGTCCAGCAGCAGCGACAGCACCGCGCCCTTCACGGCGCCCATCCGCTGCCGCGCCGCCATCGACCCGGAGGCGTCCACCACGAACAGCACGAGGTTGGACTCGTGGCCCTCCCGCACCGCCTGCCGCAGATCGTCACGCCGCAGGAGCAGACCGGGCCCGCTGCGCCCCCGCGCCCGCTGGTGCGGGGCCGCCGCCCGCACGGTCGCCGCCAGATGCAGCTTGGTCAGCGCCCCCCGGGGCCGCCGGGCCCCGATGGTCCGCCCGTGCTCGGTCCGGGCCCGCGAGCGCCGCCCGGCAGCCCCCTCGCCGATGCCGGGAACCCGGAGCACCCGGGCGCGGAACGGCTCGGAGGGGCGCACGGCGGCCCGCTCACCCGCGCCGGCACCGGACGGCCGCGGCGCGCCGCCCTTCCCGTCGGTCCCGCCGCCCTCGCCGTTCTCGCTGCTTTCGCTGTTCCCGCCGCCTTGCGGGCCGCCGCCGTCGTCGGGCGCGGGCCGCCCGCCGCCCCCGCCGGGACCGCCGTCCGGGCCGGGATCGTCGTCCTCCGGCCCGGCGGACTCCCGGAGGGTCTCGTCGAGCTTGTCCTCGTCCAGACCGGGTGCGTCGAAGGGCGAACGACGCCTGCGGTGCGGCAGGGCCAGCAGCGCGGCCTGCCGCACGTCCTCGGCGCGCACCTCGGTCCGGCCGGCCCACGCGGCCAGCGCGGTGGCGGTGCGCGCCATCACGATGTCGGCGCGCATGCCGTCCACCTCGAACGCGGCACAGGTCGCCGCGATCTGCCGCAGCGCGCCGTCCCCCAGCCGGACCCGGGGCAGCAGCTGCCGCGCGGCCACGATCCGCTGCCGTACGGCGGCCTCCTCGCCGGCCCAGCGGGCGGCGAAGGCCACGGGGTCGTCCTCGTGGGCGAGCCGGCGCCGGACGACCTCGGCACGGATCTCGGGGTCCCGGGAGGCGGCGACCTCGACCGTCAGACCGAAGCGGTCCAGCAGCTGGGGGCGCAGCTCGCCCTCCTCGGGGTTCATGGTCCCGACGAGCAGGAACCGCGCCGCGTGCCGCACGGAGACACCCTCGCGCTCGACGTACGAGGCGCCCATCGCGGCGGCGTCCAGCAGCAGGTCGACCAGGTGGTCGTGGAGCAGGTTGACCTCGTCGACGTAGAGGATCCCGCGGTGCGCCTCGGCGAGCAGGCCCGGTTCGAACGCCTTCACGCCCTCGGAGAGGGCCCGCTCGATGTCCAGCGCGCCGACGAGCCGGTCCTCGGAGGCGCCGACGGGGAGTTCGACCATGCGGGCGGGCCTCTCGACGCCGGGACCCGGCTCGTGCGGACCGTCCGGGCAGGCGGGGTCCGGGGCGGAGGGATCGCAGGAGAAACGGCAGCCGGGCACCACGGCGATCTTCGGCAGCAGCGCCGACAGGGCGCGGACCGCGGTGCTCTTCGCGGTTCCCTTCTCCCCGCGCACCAGGACACCGCCCACGCGCGGGGACACCGCGTTGAGCAGCAGGGCCAACCGCAGGTCGTCCTGTCCGACGACAGCAGTGAAGGGGTAGGGCGTGGTCACGCGGTGATCGCTCCTTCGGATGACTCGGACGAGAGCGGCTCGTGGTCCGGCTGCACGCCGGTCGGGACGACGGTCCGGCCCCCGCCGCCGCGGGGGTGGTCCGGCACCGTCGTGTCCGTGACTGCTGATCGCTGCCTGCTCCCCGCCGCCGCGGGGGCCGCCGGGGAGATCACGCGTCTCCCTCCAGCTCTCCCTCGAGTTCGAGGTAGGTCGCCCGGAGCCGGTCCAGGGTCTCCCGGTCCGGTTCCGCCCACAGACCGCGGTCGGCGGCCTCCAGCAGCCGCTCGGTGATGCCGCGCAGCGCCCACGGGTTGGACTTCTTCATGAAGTCCCGGTTCTCCGGGTCGAAGACGTACGCGGCGCTGAGCTTCTCGTACATCCAGTCGTCGACCACGCCCGCCGTGGCGTCGTAGCCGAACAGGTAGTCCACGGTCGCGGCCATTTCGAAAGCCCCCTTGTAGCCGTGCCTTCGCATGGCCGCCATCCACCGGGGATTCACCACCCGCGCCCGG
The DNA here is from genome assembly GCF_002155915.1 of Streptomyces thermovulgaris. Lineage (GTDB taxonomy): Bacteria > Actinomycetota > Actinomycetes > Streptomycetales > Streptomycetaceae > Streptomyces > Streptomyces thermovulgaris. The sequence goes on from NZ_MUME01000294.1 coordinate 11,956, forward strand.
AAGACCCGGTGCGTCTCCTCGCCCAGCGTGCGGGTCCTCACCTGGTCGGGCACGGCGCTGTCGCCGATGTACGCCTCGGGGTTGCTCCCCGTCAGATGCCGCACCATGGCGACCATGCCGCCGTGGTACTGGAAGTAGTCGTCGGCGTCGTGGATGTCGTGCTCACGGGTGTCGACGTTCTTCGCCGCCACCGCGATCCGCCGGAACGCCCGCTCCATGTCCCCGCGCGCCGCCCGTCCGTCGAGCCCGCGCCCGTAGGCGTAGCCGCCCCACACGGCGTACACCTCGGCGAGGTCCGCGTCGCTGCGCCAGTTCCGTGCGTCGATCAGCGGCAGCAGGCCCGCGCCGTACGCCCCCGGCTTGGAGCCGAAGATGCGGGTCGTCGCACGCCGGCGGTCGCCGTGCTCGGCGGTGTCCTCGTCGGCGTGGGCCTTCACGAAGTTCTGCCCGGCGGGCTCGTCCAGCTCCGCCACCGTCCGCACCGCGTCGTCGATCAGCCCGACCACGTGCGGGAACGCGTCCCGGAAGAAACCCGAGATCCGCACCGTGACGTCGATGCGCGGCCGGCCCAGCTCCTCCAAGGGGATCACCTCGAAGCCGGTGACCCGGCGCGATGCGTCGTCCCACACCGGGCGGCAGCCCAGCAGCGCCAGGATCTCGGCGATGTCGTCGCCCTGGGTGCGCATCGCGGAGGTGCCCCAGACCGTCAGACCGACCGACTCGGGGTACTCGCCCGTGTCCCGCAGATACCGCTGCACGAGCGAGTCCGCGAGCGACTGGCCGACCTCCCAGCTCAGCCTCGACGGAATCGCCTTGGGGTCCACCGAGTAGAAGTTCCGGCCGGTCGGCAGGACGTTGACCAGGCCCCGGGTCGGGGAGCCGGACGGGCCCGCGGGGACGTACCCCCCGTCCAGCGCCCGCAGGATGTGCCCGATCTCGTCCGTGGTGCGGGCGAGCCGGGGCACGACCTCGGTGCAGGCGAACTCCAGCACGGCCACCGCCTCCGGCAGGTCGGCGCCCAGCACCTCCCGCACCAGGGCCGCGCACGCGGAGGCCGCCCAGCCGCGCTCCTCCATCCCCTCCGCGATCCGCCGGCACAGCTGCTCCAGCAGGTCGATCGCGTCGGAGGCGGTCCGGGCCGGGCCCTCCACCAGGTCCGTCAGCTCCACCGGCACCTTCACCGGCGCCCCCGGCTCGGCCAGCAGCTCCTTCTCCACCAGCCCGAAGTGCTCCGCCAGCGAGGCCCGCAGCCCCGGCAGCGCGTTCGCCCTGCCGCCCCACACCTGCGAGGAGCGCAGCACGGCCAGCACCAGGTTCACCCGCGGTTCGCCGACCGGGCCGCCGCCCAGGACGTGCAGGCCGTCCCTGATCTGCACGTCCTTGATCTCGCACAGATAGCCGTCGATGTGCATGACGAACTCGTCGAACTCGTCGTCGTCCGGCTGTTCGTCCACCTGCAGGTCGTGGTGCAGCTCGGCGGCCTTGACCAGGGTCCAGATCTGTGCCCGTACGGCCGGTGCCTTCGCCGGGTCCAGGTCGCAGACCAGCGCGTACTCGTCGAGCAGCTGCTCCAGCCTGGCCAGGTCGCCGTAGGTGTCCGCGCGTGCCATGGGCGGCACCAGGTGGTCGACGACCGTGGCGTGCCCGCGCCGCTTGGCCTGGGTGCCCTCGCCGGGGTCGTTGACGATGAACGGGTAGACCAGCGGCAGGTCGCCCAGGACCGCGTCCGGTGCGCATCCGCGCGACAGGCCCAGGCCCTTGCCCGGCAGCCACTCCATCGTGCCGTGCTTGCCCATGTGCACGACGGCGTCGGCGCCGAAGCTGTTCTCGAGCCACCGGTAGGCCGCCAGGTAGTGGTGCGACGGCGGCATGTCCGGGTCGTGGTAGATGGCGATGGGGTTCTCGCCGAAGCCGCGCGGCGGCTGGATCATCACGACGACGTTCCCGAACCGCAGGGAGGCGAGCACGATGTCGTCGCCGTCGACGTACAGCGAGCCCGGCGGCTCGCCCCACGCCTGGACCATCGCCTCCCGCAGGTCCGGGTCGAGCCGGTCGAACCACGCCCGGTAGTCGGCCAGCGGCACGCGCGCGGGGGCGGCGGCCAGCTGTTCCTCCGTCAGCCACTCCACGTCGTGGCCGCCGGCCTCGATCAGACGGTGGATCAGCTCGTCGCCGTTGTCGGGGTACTCCCCGACCGTGTAGCCCGCCTCCCGCAGGGCGTCCAGCACCCGTACCGCCGAGGCGGGGGTGTCCAGGCCGACCGCGTTGCCGATCCGCGCGTGCTTGGTCGGGTACGCGGTGAGGACGAGCGCGATCCTCTTCTCGGCGTTCGGCTTGTGCCGCAGCCGGGCGTGCCGTACGGCGATGCCGGCCACCCGGGCGGCCCGCTCGGGGTCGGCCACGTACACCGGCACGTCGTCGGGGCCCTGCTCCTTGAAGGAGAACGGGACCGTGATCAGCCGTCCGTCGAACTCCGGGATCGCGACCTGCATCGCCGCGTCCATCGGGGAGAGGGCCGCGTCCGACGCCTCCCAGGCGGCGCGCGACGAGGTCAGGCAGAGCCCTTGCAGCACCGGGACGTTCAGCCCGGCCAGCGCCCCGACGTCCCAGGACTCCTCGTCCCCGCCCGCCGAGGCCTGCGAGGCGTGCGTGCCGCCGGCGGCGAGGACGGTGGCGACCAGGGCGTCGGCCCGTCCCAGGATCTCGTACAGCCCCGGGTCGGCGCCGCGCAGCGAACCGCAGTACACCGGGAGGGCGTTGGCGCCGTGCGCCTCGATCGCGTCGCACAGGGTGTCCACGAAGGCGGTGTTGCCGCTCAGTTCGTGGGCGCGGTAGAAGAGGACGCCCACGGTCGGGCGGTCCTCGCGGAGGGGACGGTCGCCGCGGACGCCGTACTCCGGCATCCTCCGCGGCTTCTCGAAGCCCTCGCCGGTCAGCAGCACCGTGTCCGACAGGAACCGGGCCAGCTCGGCCAGGTTCGCCGGCCCGCCCTCGACGAGGTACTTCAGCGCCTCCGCCACCACACCCGCCGGCACCGACGACTCGGCCATCAGCTCCGCGTCCGGCACGGCCTCTCCGCCCAGCAGCACGGTCGGGACACCGGACGCCTTCAGCGCGGTAAGTCCGTCCTCCCAGGCGCGTTTGCCGCCGAGCAGGCGGACGACGGCGACGTCCGCGCCGTCGAGCAGCCGGGGGAGCTCCTCGGCGACGTCCACCCGGGCGGGGTTGCCGATCCGGTAGGAGGCGCCCGAGGCACGGGCCGCCAGCAGGTCGGTGTCGGCGGTCGACAACAACAACACTGTGCTCATGCGGGTGCTCCTGGGGGGATGAAGGGAAGTCCTCGAGGCGCGCCCGACTCGATGAGCCGCCATAGCGCGTCCGTGTCCGTGTGCTGTTCGATCAGATCGCCGAGCCGGTCGAGCTGTTCCTCGCGCAGGGCGGCGAAGGAGGTGTCGGCGGCCGGGACGAAGCGGCGGCCGGCGGCGGCCGCCACCTCGCGCAGGAAGGCACGCCGGAAGCCGTCCGACTCCAGCGAGCCGTGCCAGTGCGTGCCCCAGACGGCTCCGGACCGGCAGCCGTCCAGGAAGGGCTCCCCGCCGGTGACCTCGGCGACCCCGTGGTGGATCTCGTAGCCCTCGACCCGCTCGCCCAGGGCCTCGCCCTCGGGCCGGGCGAGGGTCTTCTCCCGGGCGAACCGGACCCGTACCGGCAGCAGTCCGAGGCCGTCCACGTGCCCGGCCCGCGACTCGACCTCGTCCTCGATGTGCTCGCCGAGGACCTGGAAGCCGCCGCAGATCCCGAGGATCGGCCGTCCCTCGCGGGCCCTGCGCTCGAGGGCCTCCGCAAGTCCCCGCTCCCGCAGCCACCGAAGCGCCCGGACCGTGCCCCGGGTGCCGGGCACGACGACGAGGTCGGCGTCGGACAGCTCCTCCGGGCGGTCCACGAACCGTACGACGACGCCCGGTTCGGCGGCGAGCGCGTCCACGTCGGTGAAGTTGGACATCAGCGGGACGGCGCAGACGGCGACCCGCAGGATCTCCTCGCCCACCGGGGGGACCACCGCGGACTCCCGTACGGCCCCCCGCGGCGACACCCTCCCCCACTCTCGGCTTCGCTCGAGCGGGGGGACCCCCAGTCCGTCCTCCTCGTCGATGCCGAGCCCGTGCCGGAAGGGCAGGACGCCGAAGGTGCGCCGTCCGGTGAGCCCGTGCAGCATGCCGAGCCCGGGCTCCAGCAGCGAGACGTCGCCGCGGAACTTGTTGACGAGGAATCCGGCCACCAGCTCCTGGTCCTCGCGGGACAGCAGGGCGAGCGTGCCGAAGAAGGAGGCGAAGACGCCGCCGCGGTCGATGTCGCCGACGACCAGCACGGGCAGCCGCGCACCCCGTGCGACCGCCATGTTGACGATGTCGGTCCGGCGCAGATTGATCTCGGCCGGGCTGCCCGCCCCCTCGCAGATCACCACGTCGTACGTGCCGCGCAGTTCGGCGAGGCAGTCCAGCACCGTGCCGAGGAGCTTCTGCTGCCGCCCGCCGTGGTAGCCGCGTGCGCTCAGCTCGCCCACCGGCCTGCCCAGCAGCACGACCTGGCTGCTCTGTTCGCCGCCCGGCTTGAGCAGCACCGGGTTCATCAGCGCGGTCGGCTCGATCCGGCAGGCCTGGGCCTGCATGGCCTGCGCCCGCCCGATCTCGGCGCCCTCGCGGGTGACGAAGGAGTTGAGGGACATGTTCTGCGCCTTGAAGGGCGCGACCTTCACGCCCTGCCGCACCAGCCACCGGCAGATCCCGGCCGTGACGACGCTCTTCCCGGCGTCGGAGGTGGTGCCGGCGACGAGCAGACCGCCGTTCATGCCGTCCGTCCCTTCGTCCGTGCCGTCGCCCGGCGGGCGCGGGCGCACAGCAGCCTGGCGGTGACACAGGTGCCGAGGGCGAGCCAGCTCACGCGCCGTGAGAGGCGCACGGCCCGTTCGATGTCCTCCGTCCGGACGGCGCGCCCGGAGCCGTTGAGCACCGGACGGTGCTCCACGCGCCCTCCGTAGGAGAGCGTGCCGCCCAGCCGTACGCCGAGGGCCCCCGCGAACGAGGCCTCCACCGGGCCGGCGTTGGGGCTCGGATGCTTGCGGGCGTCGGCGCGCCAGGCCCGTACGGCACCTCGCGGGTCGCCTCCCGCGACGGCGGCCAGGGCGGCGGTCAGCCGTGCTCCCGGCCAGCCGGCGAGGTCGTCGAGCCGGGCCGAGGCCCAGCCGTAGCGGCGGTGGCGGGGGGACTTGTGCCCGACCATGGCGTCCAGGGTGTTGACGGCCCGGAAGCCGAGAAGGCCCGGCACTCCGGCGACGGCGCCCCACACCAGCGCGCCCACCACCGCGTCGGAGGTGTTCTCGGCGACGGACTCCACGACGGCCCGCGCGATCCCGTCGGCGTCCAGCGCCTGCGGGTCGCGTCCGCACAGGTGCGGCAGCCGCGCCCGGGCGCCCTCGACGTCCCCGGCCTCAAGCGCGCGCCCGATCGTCCGCGCCTCCCGCGCGAGCGAGGTGCCGCCGACGACGGTCCAGGTGGCGGCGGCGGTCAGGGCGACGGAGGCGGCACGGGAGCGGCGCACGGCGGCCGCGGCCAGTGCGGCCGTCGCCACGGTGCCCCCGACGCACACCGCGGTGTGCAGGGCGCCCCAGCCGCGGTGGTCCCGCCACAGGGCGCGTTCCACGGCGCTCGCGGCACGGCCGAACACGGCGACCGGATGTCCGCGACGGGGATCGCCGAGGATCAGGTCACCGAGGAGGCCGGCGGTGGCGCCGTACGCGAAGACGCGATCGGCACCCATCGGGTCAGCCGACCGGGGGTACCGAAGGTGCGGTCGGAGTGTCGCTGGTGAACCTCGGTCGGCAGCCGTGCATCGCGATATGTCCTCACTCAGGGTGTCCACGCCCTGGTTCGACGAGACCGACGGGGAGAGTTCCTGGCTCCCGGGAGGTCGCCCTCCCGGTCACAGTGGCGGGACCGCGCCGGATTCGCACCGGCTTCC